>JAJXWS010000004.1 GCA_021781495.1 Acidobacteriota bacterium
CGTCGATACGGCCTCTGTCCGGTCCGCCACGCCCAGCTTCTCCAGGATGTGGCTCACGTGGTTGCGACCGTGATTTTTCTCAGTCCGTAGGCCTAAACTTATGGCAGCAGGTGAAAGCGATCTATGAAGTACACTCGCAGAAATTTCCTCGCCCTCGGCGCGGCCACCGGCGCGGCTGCGCTGGCCGCCAGGCCCCGGAAGGCTCTGGCCGCCGCGCAGTCCTCCAGCACGGCCGCAGTGGCCGTCACGCCCTCCATTCGCACGTTTGAGTACAACCAGGTCGAGTTGCTCGAAGGCCCCATGCGCCAGCAGTTCGACACCAACCACGCCTTCTTCCTCGGCCTCAATGAGGACAGCCTGCTCAAGCCCTTCCGCCAGCTCGCCGGCATGAAGGCCCCCGGCGCGGACATGGGCGGCTGGTACGACGTCGATCCCGCCTTCAACGGCACCGGCAGCTTTCACGGCTTTGTTCCCGGCCACAGCTTTGGCCAGTATCTCTCCGGGCTTGCACGCGCCTACGCCGTCACCGGACACAAGCCCACGCAGCAGAAGGTTCAGCGCCTCGTCCAGGGCTTCGCGCCCACCGTCTGCTCGCAGTTCTATGACAACTACCACCTGCCCGCTTACACCTATGACAAGACCAGTTGTGGCCTGATCGACGCCTCCCGCTTCGCCGGCGACTCCAGCGCGCTGGCCGTGCACTCCGCCGCCACCGATGCCGTGCTGCCGCACCTGCCCGAGAAGGCGCTCTCCCGCAAGGAGCAGTACGCCCGCCCCCACAAGGACATCGCCTACTGCTGGGACGAAACCTACACCCTGCCTGAGAATCTCTTCCTCGCCTATCGCCTCACCGGCAATCCGCGCTATCGCACCCTTGCCCAGCGCTTCGTCGAGGATGATTTCTACTTCGGCCCGCTCTCTCGCGGAGAAAACGTCCTGCCCGGCGAGCACGCCTACAGCCACGTCAACGCCTTCAGCTCCGCCATGCAGACCTATCTGGTCATGGGCACCCAGCAGCACCTGCGCGCCGCGCAAAACGGCTTCCGCTTCCTGGTGGATACGCAAAGCTTCGCCACCGGCGGCTGGGGTCCCGACGAGCTCTTCCGCACCCCCGGCAGCGGCGAGGTGGGCGAGAGCCTCACCAGGTCCCACGCCAGCTTTGAGACCCCCTGCGGCGCCTACGGCCACTTCAAGATCGTCCGCTATCTGCTCGCCGTCACCGGCGACAGCCGCTACGGCGACAGCATGGAGAGCGTCCTCTACAACACCATCCTCGGCGCCAAGCCGCTCAAGGAAGACGGCTCCAGCTTCTACTACTCCGACTACAACATGCATGCGCACAAGGGCTACCACCATGACAAGTGGCCCTGCTGCTCCGGCACCTTCCCGCAGATCACCGCCGACTACGGCATCAGCTCGTACTTCCACGACGAGCGCGGCATCTACGTCA
The DNA here is from genome assembly GCA_021781495.1 of Acidobacteriota bacterium. Lineage (GTDB taxonomy): Bacteria > Acidobacteriota > Terriglobia > Terriglobales > Acidobacteriaceae > Telmatobacter. The sequence goes on from JAJXWS010000004.1 coordinate 1,451, forward strand.
ACCTCTACGTTCCGTCGCGCCTCTCCTGGCGCCAGCACGGCGCCAGCCTCAGCCTCACCCAGCGCACGGAGTATCCGCACGCCAACCACACGCAGTTCGAGCTCACCGCCGACCGCGACGCCACCTTCGCCATGCGCTTCCGCATCCCCGCATGGGCCGGACCGAAGACCGTCCTCTCCATCAACGGCAAGCGCTTCGCCACCGATCTCACCCCCGGCCGCTTCGCCACCGTCAACCGCACATGGATAAACGGAGACCGCATCGCGCTGGAGTTCGACGTGCCGCTCACCCTGCACGCCGTCGATCCGCAGCATCCCAACCTCATGGCCATCAAGCACGGCTCTCTCGCGCTGTTCGCCATCAACCCCGGTGAGGGCTCCATCCAGCGCTCGCAGTTGCTCGCCGCCCGCCAGCTCGGCACGGGCTCCAGCAACTGGCAGGTGGAAACCAGCGCCGGCAAGCTCGCCCTCAAGCCCTTCCCGGCCATCCAGGACGAGTCCTACAGGCTCTATCACGAAGTGATAGCCTGAGTCCGTCTCATCCCAGCGCAGGCGCGGAGCCACATCCGCGCCTGTGCCGCACAAGGAAGCCCTCCCGCATGCGCCGTCTCTGCCGGGTGCCGGGTGCCGGGTGCCCCAGGTCTCGCTTCTGAGACCTGGGAACGCTCTGCATCAGCGCTACAACATCAGCCTGCAAGGGTACGGGCACGAGTCCGTACATCCCCAGCCCGCACCATCACCAGCTCAGCGTCACGGTTGCCGTCTTCCAGCCGCTGCCCTCGGCAAAGCGCACCAGCAGCCACCCGGCATCGCCCGCACCACGATGCAGCTCCGCGCCCTGCGCCGTCAGCTTCAGCCCCGCGGCATTCTCCACCAACGGCAGCCGCATCTCTGATCCGGCCTGTCCCTCCAGCGTCAGCGTCAGCCGCCCGGCCTCGTAGCGCTCGCTCAGCACCCGCGCAGCCGCCGTGCGATTCCCCGGCAGTGGCGCCCGGTACGCCAGGTCCACCGCCACCGGCTTCAGCGCAATCGCCACCTTCGACTCGCCCAGTTGCCGCGCACCCGCGCTGGTGCTGCGCAGCTTCACGCCGCTCGCGCCCTGCAGCGTCACCGTAAGCTCGCCTCCCGCGCGCGCAAACAGCACGTCCACCGTCTCCGCGCCCACGCGCACATGCCGAACCGCCGCATGCTCCCACCGTGCCGGCAGCTGCGGATCCACCGTCACCGTTCCCGCCCCGGCATCCACCGCCAGCCCAAACAGTCCGCGCAGCGCCGGCGTAATCACCATCGCGCTCGACCACAGCTGATGGCTCGTGCTTCGACCGAACGGCACAAAGAAGTCGCCCGACAGCAGCTCCGTCACCGCGCCCAGGTCCTGCGCCCGCGTCAGCCCGGCATTCTCCATCAACATCTGGTAGCCCGCCAGCGGCTGCCCGCCGCGATACTCCGCCAGCGCGCCCCAGCCCGTGAACAGCGGCCACACCGAGCCCTGGTGGTAGCTCATCCCGTCGTAGAACGCCTCGTCGTTGGCCACATCGCGCAGGCCCCAGTCCGTGTTCAGCGTTGCTGCCGCAAACTGCCGCAGACACTCGTCCCCATGCGTCAGCACCGGTTTGCCGCTCCACCACGCCACCGCCGGATACACCGTCCGCGTGCGGTCCTGCGAGCCATCCAGGTTGCGGCTGAAGGCGTAGCAGCCCTTCGCGCCGTCGTAGTACTCGGCCTCGATTGTCCCGGCCAGCTTGTCGGCGCGCTCCTGCGCGGCTCGCGCCTTGCCGGCATCCTTCAGCCAGCCTTCCATCTCCGCCATTGCCGCGCTGGCCTGCTCGTCCAGCAGCGCCAGGTACACCTCCTGGTGCGGCATGCCGGAGGGCCAGCTCTCCACCCAGCCCGTGCCCTGCGAGTTGTCATACACGCCGTCGTGATCCGTATCGTGCGCCGGGTCCGTCTCAAACGCCCACGCCTTCTCCACCGCCTCGCGATGCGCCGCCAGAAACGCCGTGTCGCCGCTGGTGCGCACATAGTCCGCCACCGCCAGCAGAAACAGCGGCGTCGCGTCCGCCGCGGCATACATATACAGAAACGCCTTCCAGTCCACCTCCGGCGCCGTCTGCGAGTACTCGTGCATGATCTTGCCGTCGGCCCGCTGCCGTTGCATCAGAAACTCCAGCTCCTCCCGCGTCAGCGCAAAGTCACCAAAGCCATTCACCGCAAACAGCGTATACAGCGCGTCCCGCCCAAAGAACCAGCCAAAGCCCGGCCGCGCCGAGTCGCCCGACTCGTAGTAGCCCGCCACCAGCGCCGTTTCGCCGCTCGGCTGCGCCTTTGCCTTCAGCTGCTCAATCGAGACCTCGGCCCAGCGGAAGGCCTCATTCAGCGCTGCGTCCGGCGTCTCGATCACCGTGGACTGCGCCAGCAGCCTGCGATACGCGGCCGCATGCGTCGCGTAGCTCGCCGCAATGCCGTCGTTCAGTTGCGCCAGCTTTGCGCCCAGCGCGTCGTCAGTCGCCGTCGCGGTCGTGCTTCCCATCGCCATCAACAGCGGAAACAGCCTGCCCGCATCATGCTTCGGGTCAATGTGCAGCCGCAGCTCCACCGGATGCACCTGCGGCCGCTCCTGGTAGGGAGCCAGAACGCCCGGCTTCGCTCCCGGAATCGTCACCGCCCCGGCAAAGTCCGGGTAGTCGCCGTGCAGCACATAAAAGCCGCCGTCCCGCACCCACTCCACGCCCGGCGTGCCTTCGCTCCGCTCCGGCCACATCCAGCGCAGCTCCGGCGTAAAGCGCAGCACAAACTCCGTCGGGTGCAGGCAATCAAACTCGAACAGCACCATCGGCCCGGTGCCCGCTGCCGCGCCATCCGGCGAAAACATGATCTGCCGCACCGTAAACCCGATATGCGAGTAGGTAATCACGGTGCGGTCCGGTCGCACCTCAATCGCCGCCGACTGCCGGTTTACGTCAATCGGCACCGTGTAGCCGTCGATGTCCGCCTCGATAGTCAGGTGCGACAGCAGCTTGGCCGGCAGCAGCCAGGCCTCAAAGCTGCCATCCTGCTCGCCCACCAGCACGCCGCGCTCGCCCGCCACGGTAAAGGGTTTCAGCGGCTCGGTGTGCGCCCGTATCACCGGCCCCGCCGCATCCAGCGGCAGCGCGGCAATGGAGTGAAACGCAGGCATAGTCTCCTGGGCGCCGGCCTGCTGCGCAAGCCCTGCTCCCGTAGTCGGGATGGCGGCGGCAAAAAGCATGGCGGCTGCCATGCGCAAAAAGAAAGTCGGATTCTGCATGCTGTTGTCCTTTGTGTCTGTACTGCTCTCAGAGCCAACAGTCTAGAGCATCCGCGCCGCGGCCCGGGCTTCTGCGCCGCAAAAGACGAAGGGCGCCCGTCTGGGCGCCCCTCGCGTGTGGTGTTGAGCAGCGTTTAGAAGATGATGCGAGCACCCAGTTGCACCTGGCGGGCAGAGCTGCCGTAGTTGTAACGGCTATCCCAGAAGGTGGTGGTGTCGTCGATCTCCGGATCGTTGGTGCCCAGCAGCCGGTGGTTCAGCACGTTGTAGGCGTTGAACTGCAGCTGCAGCGTGTAGCCCTCGTGGATCTTCGTATCCTTGAAGATGCTGGCGTTGATGTTGTCCCATCCGTTGGCGCGCAGGGTATTGCGGCCCACGCCCGGGAAGGGCTTCTGCATCACGTCCGCCACGTCGCGGTTGTTGAAGAGCCAGTGCACGCCATCCGGCGTGGTGGAGGTCGGCATGATGTAGTTGCCGTTGGCATCCACAGCGCCGTTAATGTAGTTAAAGAAGCTCGGCAGTGTATAGTAGCCCGGGTTCAGGCCCCATGCCGCCGCGTTGTTGGCGTTGAAGTAGATGCCCGTTGTGTTGATCGGGGCCCGCTTGTTCGACTCCACCGGACGGCAAACGCTCACGTAGCTGTTGAACGCCGCGCCAAAGTTCCCGTCGCAGTAGTCAGAGAAGCCCGGGAAGCCGAAGGCGCCGTAGCCAAACTGGAACGGCGTAACCGGCTGGCCCGTGTCATAGGTCCAGATGCCGTTCAGCTGATAGCCACCCAGCAGCTTGCCGATCAGGCCATTCTGGTGCTTATACATCGGTACGTTGTACACAAACGAGGCCGAGGCCACATTCGGAATCGAGTCGCCGCTTACGCCGCGCTCCGCCACATTGGTGTTGAACGGGTTCTGCGCAAAGGCCACCGTGTTGCCGCCGCTGAACGTGCCGTAGATCTCCGAGCTGTTGTCGATCGTGCGGCTGAAGGTGTACGAGAACGTTGCCGACAGGTTGTGGTAGTTCTTCGTGGTCGCGGTGAACTGCAGGCCGTTGTAGATGGAGAACGCCGTGTTGGCGCGCATGCGAACGCGGGTCTTCGAGCAATCCGGCCGGCCATACCCTGGCTGCGTCCGGTCCGTGCAGAAGATGCTCGGCGAAATCACGTTCGGATACGCATTCGCCGTGCCCAGCATGTACGGGTTGTTGTTCAGGCTCTGGAACAGTCCCACCGTGTGGTTGCCCACGTAGCGGGCCTCAAACACCACGTTGTTGTTCGGTCCCCACTCCACGCCCAGCGTGTAGCTTTCCGCGTAGGGGTTGTGGAAGTTGGGTTCCACCAGCGTCTGGTTGCGGCGGTTTGGATTGGCGCCGCGCGGCAGCGCCGGCAGGTCCTGCGAACGCATGTTCGCGCCCGAAGAGCCACCGGCGGGAATGCACGGGCTCGAGGGATCGCAGCCGATGGTGCCCAGATTGATGACCGGGGCCGCCGTCGCCGAGTTCAGGAACATGTTGTAGAACTCAGGATCAAAGTTGACCGCAAATCCGCCGCGAATCACCAGCCGCGGATCGAGCTCCTTCGGGTTGTAGGCAAAGCCGATGCGCGGCTGGAAGTTCTTGTAGTCCTGCTTCACGGACGGGAAGGTGCGCTGCGAGAGCGGCAGAGACGTATCCCAGAACGCGGTGCTCGGGTTGGATTCGCGAGCCATCGTCTCGTCGTGCAGCAGGTTTACGGCCTGTCCAAAGAACTCCCAGCGCAGGCCCAGGTTCACCGTCAGGTTGTCCATGGCCTTCCAGTCGTCCTGGATATAGCCGGCCGCGTCGGGCTCCGTAAAGTGGATGGTGAAGTTGCCGTCGCCGATGTTGGTGGCGCCCGACTGGTCAATAAAGCCCTGCAGATCACCCGCAAAGAAGCTGCCGTTGTAGTACGGCAGGAACGGGTTCGGCGAGTTCTGGTAGCTCCACTCGCCACCAAAGGAGATGGAGTGATGTCCGTGAATCCAGGTGGCGTTGTCCTGCACCTGCGTCACCTTCACCGTGCGGCCCTGTGGAATCGCGGGGTTGTAGCCGTATCCCAGGATGCTGTAGGAGGCTTGGGAGCCGATGCTGATGTACGCGCCGCAGTTGGTCGGCGTGTTCACCGTGCAGCCCGGCTGGCCGCCACCCTGGAACAGCACCTTTGACTGCTGGAAGCTGTAACGCAGCTGGTTCACCCAGCTCGGCGAGAAGGTGTGCGTAATGTCGCCGCCAATCGAGTGCGTCGTTGCCGGCACGTCATACCAGTTGCCGGCCGCCAGGTCGTTGCTCGATCCATCCGCATAGGCGCCCGTGTAGGGATCGTCCTGGTAGATGTAGCGGATGAAGATGTGGTCCTTGCTCGTTGGCTGCCAGTCCAGGCGGCCCAGCAGTTCCTCGTCGTTGTTCAGGCCGGCTACCCGGCGAATCACCGGCGCCAGGTTCACGTTCACCGGTGAGTCACCCACGTAGTAGGTCTGCGTGTCCACCACCGCGCCCGCCGTTGGGTTTCCCTGCTTCACAGAGTAGGGACCGTTGTTGACCATGGACGCAATCGAGCCGTCGGTCGGGCCCGCATTGTAGAGAGCCGTCAGCGAATCCGGCGTCGGGAACAGGGTGGTCACGCCGCTGGTGTAGGTGCCTACGCCCTGGTGATTCCGGTTGAAGAATATGCCGGCAAAGCCCCACAGCTTGTCCTTGATGATGGGCGCGCCCAGCGTGCCGCCAATGATGTTATCGGTGAAGCGTGGCAGCGTCGGCTGCAGGCAGCCCGACGTCGGCGATTGACCCGAAGCGCAGTAGCCTTCCAGGGGATTCTTCTGCCCCTGCAGGAAGGCCTCGCCCCAGTTGCCCTCGTAGAGCTCAAACGCCGTTCCGTGAATCCTGTTCGTGCCGGACTTGGTCAGGTAGTTCACCACCGTGCCCATGTTGCGGCCATACTGCGCGCTGAAGTTGTTCGTGATGACCTGCACCCCGGCAATCGCGTCCTGATTGCCGAAGAAGACCTGCGGACCGGCCACCGAGTTGTCGTTGTTCGACTGGCCATCAATCTCAAAGTTGTTCGAGCGGCCGCGCTGTCCATTTGCCGAGAAAGACGCACCGTTATTGTTCGAAAAGCTGTTGTCGTGCGTCTGCACCACACCCGGCTCCAGCAGCGTCACCGCGTCAAAGCCATTGCCCAGCGGAAGATTGGCAATCTGCTGCGTGTCAAAGGTCGTGGAAACCTGCGCCTCGGTGGTGTCCAGAAGCGGGCTGGCCTCCGTTACCTCCACGGTGGTCTGCGCGCTGGAGGGCTTCAGCGTCACCATGCCCATGTCGCGGGTGCCCACGGTCACCTCGGCCGCCTTCACAATCACATCCGCAAAGCCCGGCGACGAAAAGGTAAGCGTGTAGGTCCCAGCCGGCAGATTCAGAACCGAAAAACCGCCATCCGAGCGGGATTTCTGGGTGACCCGCGCCCCGGTCGCCACGTTGACCGCTTCAATGTTGACGTTCGGCAGTACCGCCCCCGTCTGGTCCACGGCGACACCGGTCAAACCGCCGGTCGTAATACCCTGGGCAACTGCAGAGGGAGGGAACGCAGTACAGATTACGAAGCCTGCACCCATAGCGGTGCCTAACAAAAGCGCTCGAAATTGCCTGTTCAGGAACATAGATATCTTCCTTCCAGTGTGATTTTTTGCGTTTGTCGTGCGGTTCCCCGACGGGGGAACACAGATCCAGCACCATAAAAGATGCAATTATCTTGCCATTCAGCGCTTTACGGCCAAAGTCCGCCAAACCGCCGTTATTTCCAAGGATGGAGCGTAAAATCGGCACAAAATCTGCCGAAAGGCCACACGGTGACCCGCCATCTGTATTGAAAACGGGAAATGGCAATACAAAAAAATGTAGGGGTACCGAATTTAGGATTTAGAGGTAGCGGACACAGGCGTGTCCGGGCTACGTCCGCATGAAGTCCAGCGCGCGTATCAGGTACTCTTTCAACTGCTTGCGGTGGACTACGGCATCCAGAAAACCCTTCTCCAGCAGGAACTCCGAGCGCTGAAAGCCCTCCGGCAGCTTCTGGCGGATGGTCTGCTCAATCACGCGCGGCCCGGCAAACCCGATCAGGGCTCCCGGTTCGGCGATGTTCAAGTCGCCCAGCATGGCAAAGCTGGCCGTTACGCCGCCCGTTGTCGGGTCCGTCAGCACGCAGATGTACGGCACCCGCGCGTCGTCCAGCTGCGCCAGCGCGGTGGAGATCTTGGCCATCTGCATCAGGCTCACCACGCCCTCCATCATGCGCGCTCCGCCCGAGGCTGCCACCACGATCAGCGGCTTGCGGCCCAGCCGGGCACGGTCCACGGCGCGCGCAATCGTCTCGCCCACCACGGCGCCCATTGAGCCGCCGATAAAGCTGTATTCCATGGCGCTCACCACCACGTCGTGGTGTCCCATGCGGCCCTCGGCATTCAGAATGGCGTCGTCCATGCCCGTCAGTTCCTGCGCCTTGCGCAGCCGCTGCTTGTAGGGCTTCACGTCCACAAAGTTCAGCGGGTCAGTGGAGCGCAGCCCGCCATCCACCGTCTGGTATCCGGGCTCCAGCAGCAGGTCCAGCCGCTGCCGCGAACCCATCTTGAAGTGGTGCTGGCACTTGGGGCAGACGTTCTGGTTGGCCTCAAGGTCGGCCTTCCAGATGACCGCGCGGCACCCCTGGCACTTGATCCACAGGCCCTCGGTGCGCACCCGCTTCTCGACGCCCTCAACGCCGGAGTTCGACTCGTACTCGCTGTTCTCACGCTTGAACCAGGACATCCGGGACTCTCTTTCCGCACTCGGGGAGCGGGGCGCCGCTCCGTTGGCTGTCTTACGGCCGCGCTAATATTCTATGCCGCGCTGCGCCAGAATTCCTTTTTGATAAGCGTGTTTTACCTCGCGCATCTCCGTCACGGTGTCGGCCAGCTCCACCAGCGTGGGGTGGGCGTTCCGGCCGGTCAGGATGACGTGAACCATCTCCGGCCGCTGGCGCAGGGTCTCGGCCACCACGGCCGGGTCCAGCATGCCGTAGCTGATGGCGTAGTTGATCTCGTCCAGCACCACCAGGTCCCACTCGCCCGACAGGATGGCCTCCCGCGCCTCGGCCCAGGCCGCCTCCACCATCCGCACGTCCTCCGGATCGGTCTCGGCGCCGCCCACCTTCACAAAGCCGCGGCCCATCTGCTTCAGCACGAAGTTGTCGCCAAACGCCTTGGCCGCGTCCAGCTCGCCGTAGTGCCAGGAGCCCTTCAGAAACTGCAGCATCAGCACGCGCATGCCATTGCCAACAGCGCGCAGTGCCGTGCCCAGGGCAGCCGTCGTCTTGCCCTTGCCGGGCCCAGTGTTAATCAGGATCAGTCCGCGTCGGGAGTCGGTCATAGCGTTCCATGCAAGCAAACAGTGGGGATTCCGTTGAAGCCATGCAGGCATGCAGCCTGCCGCTAATGGCCTGTGTGATACGGATGGCCAGTCAAGATTGTACATGCCCGGTAAAGCTGCTCCGCCATCACCAGCCGGGCCAGGGCGTGGGCCATCGTCAGGCTGCCCAGGGAGAGCAGCAACCGCGCCCTGCCCCGCGCCGCATCGGACCATCCGCTGGCGGGCCCAATGGCAAACACCACATGCTGCGCCCCTTCGTCGCGCCGCGCGCCCAGCCACGCGGCAAAGGCCTCTGAGGTCATCTGGCGGCCGCGGCTGTCCAGCAGCACGGCGATCACCGGCGTCCGCCCCTGCTGCCGGTCCAGCCACTCCAGCAGCGCCTGCTCGGTCTTGAAGGCCTCCGCGCCGCAACCGGCAAATATCGAGCAACGCTCAAGATACATCCCGGCAAGCGCATCGAAGGGGTCTTTCGCACCGAAGCGAACACCCACATGTGCCAACGTAAGGCGCATGGGTAGGAGGATAACTTACCCGAGCCTTTCGCCCGGAGAAAGACCCGTTGCGGAGTTCTAGGATTTCTCATAGACAGAAGGGAATTGCTACTGTTTTTCATAGACAAACGATTTCTTCTCGCCCGGAGAAAAGCACCAATACTGTTTAGTTTCTTGCATATATCGGAAAATTCTTTGAACTTTCAAGATTGGCAAGACAAATGCATAGGAATTCGTGCTACTAAGCAAAACGACAATCAGTGCGGGTGAAGCAAGGTTTCATCCTGACGGACTTTCGTATTGTTTTCTGGCTGCTGAACGGTAGCAGCATGAGAGCCGTGAAGCAAAGGCACCAGATAGTGTGAAGGACGCCGCCGATGCTTATCCGATGAGTCTCCAGGATGCTGAGCGCGGAGAAATCCTCACAGAATGTGTTCGCGGTGGAGGAGATATTCATGATTCGTTGGCTCAGGACATACCCTGCTTTGGCATTGCGCATGCTGCTCCTGTTTGTTCCTCTGGCGGCTATGCCACTGCTTGCTCAGCAGTCGACGTCGATTACCGGTGGCCTGAATGGAACCGTTGTTGATTCGACCGCTGCGGTTGTGAACGATGCGACGGTAACTGTGAAAGGCCCGCAGGGAACGCGCGTAACCCGGACAGATACGATGGGGCACTACAGCATCGCTGGCCTCGTTCCCGGCTATTACGAAGTCACGGTTGAGAAGAGCGGCTTCAAGACAGTTCGCTCGACGCACAACGAAGTAGTCGTCAACGTTTCATCCCTCCTGAACATCACGCTGCCGGTGGGCAGTGCGCAGGAGACGGTTACGGTATCGGCATCCGCCGTCAATATCGACACGCAATCTACCTCCATCGACTCCAACCTGACCGACACGTTCTACAACATGATTCCGATGCCGCGCGCGGTGAGTGCCATCTTCTACGCGGCCCCCAGCGCAGCTTCCGGACAGGTAGCCGGCACTCCGAACCAGGCCGGCCCGGGCGCTTCCAACCCCTCCATCGGCGGCTCCACCGGCCTTGAGAACCTGTACGTGGTGGACGGCGTTACGATCACCGACCAGGCCTATGGAAGCCTGGGAACCTACAACGTCAATCACGGATCCCTGGGCACCGGCATCAATCTGGCCTTTATTAAGGAAGTGGACGTCAAGTCCTACGGCTTTGAGCCCCAGTATGGCAAGGCCCAGGGCGGCATCATCCAGATGGTCACCAAGTCCGGCTCAAACGCCTACCACGGGGCAATCGCGGCTTACGCCGGTCCCGGTGCGTGGTATGCGGATCAGAAGCAGTTCTACCAGTTCGGTTACCTGCAGACGAGCCCAGCCGCTACGCTGTCCACTCCTCACTACGATCTGGCGCTTGAGTTCGGCGGCTACATCCCTCACTACAAAGACAAGATCTTCTTCTTCGGAGCCTTCAACCCTTCGCTCGACCAGACCATCGCCAAGGCTGACCCGTTCTTCACCTACACGGGCGCGCCCGCGGCTGGTCCTGCTGTCGTCACGCACGGTCCTTACGCGTTCAGCACTACGGCCCTGAGCTGGGCCGGAAAGCTGACCTTCCAGCTCAGCCCCAAGCTGCAGTTTGAAGCGGCCAGCTTTGGCGATCCCTCCCGCCACAACATGGTGCCGAACACGCTCTCAACCGCGAACGTTCCTTCTTCGCTGAGCAGCTTCCAGTACGGTTCGCGCGATTCCTTCTTCCGCGTCAATGGAGTGATTACCCCGTCCTGGATCGTGGATGCGTCCTTCGCATACAACTACGACCACTTCAACGAATCACCGTTCCTCAACCAGTACTTCATCGGTGACCAGTCGCTCCTGCCGCAGGGCGGACAAACGGTCAACACCGGCTTCGGCAACTATGCTCCGTCCAAGGAGAACACCTACAGCCTCTCCTTTGACACGCAGAAGACGGCCCACTTCCTCGGCGATCACACCTTCTCGGTGGGTTACAGCTACGACCACACCAACTTCCTCTACGAGCCCACGCGTTCCGGTTCGCTCTATGCCATTCCGGCCAAGAATGCGATGAATGAGACTCTGAGCGACTATTACACCAACATTCCGGCCAGGGCAGTGGGCGCTTTGACCAACGCCTCCTTCCGGGTCTTCGCCACCAACACCAACCCCAATACGGCCGAGAATCCAAGCAACTGGAGCAACGACAACACCTGCACCCAGTGCCCCATATGGAACAACGAGCGCGTCTACGCCTCTGTGTACCGCGGCACGTATGTCGGCTTCAAGGTGAACTCCATCGGCCGCTACCATGCAGCCTACGGTAACGATACATACGTGATGAATCGCTTCATCACCATCGATGCCGGCCTGCGCTGGGAAGAGCAGCGCATTGGTGGAACGCTGATGAAGTATCCCTTCACCGGCAACTGGTCGCCCCGCATGGGCATCAACGTCGATCCGTTCGGCGATCGCAAGGGCAAGGTCTTCTTCAACTACGGCCGCAACTACTGGGCCATGCCCCTCGATGCGGCCAACCGCCAGCTCGGCAACGAACAGGACGATACGGCGTACTACTTCGCTCCTGAGATCGACAGCAATCATCAGCTCATCATTGTTCCCGACGCGGCACATAACCTGAACCACCTGCCCAAGTACACCGACAATAGCGGCGTGGTTCATAACTTTGGCGGTCCCAACTTCTCCTCCTCCACCGGTGAAGGCATCATTCCCGGAACCAAGTCCGAGTACGAGGATGAGTATGTTCTGGGCGTGGAGCGCGATATCAAGAACGGAATGGTCGTCAAGGCGCGGTACATTGACCGCCGCCTCGGACGCATCATTGAAGACATCGGCTCGCAGTCGCCGGAAGCCTCTTCCATCTCCGGCAACTACAATGGCGGCATCGCCAATCCCAGCCCCAAGACGGATATCGCCGTGAACGAGCAGGAGGTCACGTATACGCCTGCCCAGTTCCAGGCGGCAAACGGTGCAGCCCTCAGCAGCCCCACCGGCCTTACCGCGGACAACTATACCGCGCCTGTTCCGGGTTGCGCCTACGGAAACGACACCTACATCAGCGCTGGCGGCATCTGGACAAATGGCAAGAACGTTCCTATCGGCGGCGCCTGCTTCCTGAACCTGGCAACCATGGATGCCGGCCCTGGCGATGGAAAGCCGGATGGCTTTGCACAGCCTATCCGCCGCTTCCAATCGCTCGAGCTGGAATTCGATAAGCGCTTCAGCAACCACTGGCTGGCCGTGGTCAACTATCGTTTCGCCAAGCTCTTTGGCAACTATGAAGGCGCGTACCGCAACGATAACGGACAGTCCGACCCTGGCATCAGCTCGCTGTTTGACTTCACCACCGGCGCACTTGGCCTGCTGGGCGACCAGTTCAAGCCGGGCTTCCTCAGCACGGACCGCAGGAACGTTGGAAACCTGTTCCTGAGCTACACGGTCGGTGCCGACAGCCCGTTCGTTCACGCCGCCAAGGGCCTCACCGTGGGCCTGGGTCTTCGCGGACAGTCCGGTGTCCCGCTCAGCTTGCTGGGCGATCATCCGGCCTATCTGAATCAGGGCGAAGTGCCGATCGGCGGACGTGGCGCGGCAGGCCGTACGGCGTCAACCGCACAGCTCGATATGAAGGGTGAGTATGCGATCCCGTTGCATGAGGGCAAGGTGCTGAAGCTGGCGCTGGATACCTTCAACGTGACCAACTCCCAGTTCATCACGGGCAAGGTGCAATACACGCAGCAGCCCGCATCCGGCTACCCGGTCGTTGGTTCTTCTCCGTCACTGGATAGGGACTACGGCCGCCCGACGAGCTTCCAGGGACCGTTTTATGCTCGTGCAACAGTCCGCTTCGAGTTCTAGGGGTTGATAGAATCTAACCTTAAGGGAGAGAGAGTTCCTCTCTCCCTTTCGTATTTCAACTGGAGTTTCGTCTCTTGATTTCGACTTTCTCCCGTCCTCTGGTCTGGCTTCTCGTTCTGCTCTCCTTTGTCTCCGTTGCGCAAGCTGCCGTTCGGCCAAAAGATCTGCCTCCGCGGTACCGGCACTGGCTCACCGAAGAGGTCAATTACATCATCAGCAGCAACGAGAGAAAGGAGTTTCTTTCTCTGCAGACCGACACAGAGCGCGATAGCTTTATCAAGGTGTTCTGGGCAATTCGCAATCCGGATCCCAATTCCGATGTAAATACCTATAAGGACGAGCACTATCGCCGGCTGGCGTATGCCAATGAGCACTTTGGCGGCATCTCGCAGCAGGATGGCTGGCGAACCGATCAAGGGCGCATTTACATCATCCTTGGCCCTCCCCAGCAGGTCGTCAATTATCCCCTGGCTCGGAATGTGCGGCCCATCGAGATTTGGTTTTATCAGACGCCAAGCCGCGCTTTGCCACCCTACTTCAATCTGCTTTTCTACAAGCGAAGCCTGGGCGAGCCCTACACGCTCTACTCCCCTTACCAGGACGGTCCGGCGCGGCTGGTTTCCACGCTTGAGGCCATGAACGACCAGAAGCGAAGCCTGGAAACCCTGCGCAAGTCGCTGGGAGACGAGGTTGCCAAGACATCGCTCTGCCTGATTCCCGGCGAATCGGTCAGCCTCGACGACTATTCGCCGAGCCTTTCTTCGGATGTACTGCTCTCCACCATTGCCGGCCTGCCGGACAATCCACTGACGCAGGATGAGCTGAACCTGAATCGGCAAACCGAGCACGTAACCATGAGCGTGCTGCTTGGGGATCGGAACATGTCCCTGAGCTACGAAGTATTTCGGGATGATGCTGACCGCCAAACGCTCAGCTATCTGCTGGCCACAAGCACGCCAGACGCGCGGCTGATCGGGCAGCGCACCGACAGCAGCTATTACTATGACCTGACGCTGCGCACCACCGTGACCACCGCGGCAGGCAAACCCGCGTATGAACAGGAAGATCGGCTCACGGGCAATCTGACTGCGGCGCAGGCTGAGATTGCGAAGAAGAAAAGATTCGCAGCGGAGGCGCGCATCCCGCTTGCTCCCGGCACATACACGCTGGTGACCACGCTCACAAACAACATCAACCATATTGCCGCGCAGCAACATGCGAGCGTTACCGTACCCCCGGTGAACACGAAGCCCGTAGGCATCTCAAGCCTGCTGGTCTACAAGGCGCCTGCGGCCGTGCCGGATCCGAATGGGGAACTGCCCTTCAGCGCATCGCGCCTGCGCTTTACCCCGCGCGGAGCACAGACGGTCACCTTGTCTCAGGGGGAGCGCCTGCCGCTGGTGTTTCAACTATGGCTTGGCCCCCGCGACCCCGCATCCACCGCGCCAGACAAGATTCATCTGCGCTATACGTATGGGGCAGCAACGACCTCCAGTGCAAGTCCTTCGGTGGAAAGCGAGGATATCGACGCCGCAAACAGTGACAAAGCCGGCAATCTGCTGACGGGCAAGACTCTCAATACATCCAGCCTGGACGTGGGAACCTACATGCTGGTGGTGAGCGCAACCCGCGCGGGATCGAGAGAAAGCGCCTATGCGTCCATGATTCTGCATGTGCAGCCGCCAGAAAATTTTGTCGACACATGGACCGCCTACGGGCCGCACGATCCGGAAGGCATTGCGGTGGATGATTTGAAGCGCGGCATGTCTGCTGAGGCGCAGGGAGCAGATGCCGCGGCACAAACGTGGTACAGCATGGCCCTCAAGGAGAGCTCTTCGGACCTGCGTCCCCTGGATAAGCTAGCTGCCCTGCTCATCCGGCAGCGGCAGATTGCAGAGCTGGCCGCGCTTGGAAAGCAGCCAATCCTTTCCCGCACTGCGGCAGCGCCCGGAACGTTGCTGGCAATTGCCAACGCACAGAGAGTGACGGGAGGCTCCAAGGCAGAGGAGCAGCTGCTGGAGGCGCAAATCAAGATGCAACCGCCGAATGCGGATCTGTACCGCACGCTGGCGGATGCATGCGAGGCCACGGGAAACAATGCAAGAGCGCGCGATCTGCGATCGCTTGCCGCAGGCGTAAAGTAACCGTCCGCTGATTCACGCTATGCATTTGCGCCAGGGAATGGCGGCAGCGAAACAGCAAGAGGGACCTGGGCGTTCAGGTCCCTCTTTCATTTCAGGTCTACTTCCGATTCCCGGTCACCGGGCCGGCCGGGCAATGCCCCCGGTAAGGAAGGCTACTTCCGGGCGGCGGCTTTCTTTGTCGCAGAGCTTGCAGCCGTCTTTTTTGCGGCGGCCTTTTTAGCAGCAGGCTTGGCGGCTGGTGCCCTTTTTTTAGTCTTCTTTGCGGCAGCGGGCTTTGCCGCAGCCTTTTTCGCGGGCGCCTTCTTGGCCGGCGCGGCGGATTTCTTCTTCGGCGTGGCCTCGACGGCCTTCTTCGCCGGAGCCTTGGCGGCGGATTTGCCGCGGGCGGCGCGCGTCTTTGCAGCCAGCATCGCCTTCAGCTCCTCGTCAAACTCGGCGGGCGTCAGCGGCCGGGCCGACTTGCGCAGGCGCTCGATGTCGTAGAAGGCGCGGCGCTCTGCAAGGAAGACGTGGACCACAAAGTCCACATAGTCCAGCAGGATCCACTCGCCCTGGCGGCGGCCCTCCACGGAGTTGGGCATCACGTTGAACTCGCGCTTCAGCTTCAGCTCCACCTCGTCGGCAATGGCCTGGGCCTGCCGGTCATTCAGGGCCGAGGTGATCAGGAAGAAGTCCGCCAGGCCGGAGTCGATGGGGTCGAGTTCAAGGATGCGGGTGTCTTCGCCCTTCTTGTCTTCACAGACCTTGGCGGCGGCCTGCACCAGTAGGCGGATATGCTCGTGCGCTTGCGGGGTAGTCATACGTGGAAAAAGCTCTCCAACGCACATCGTAGCCCGTTGCCGGGGCGGCGGCAAGCGGCAGAGTGCAAGAATGGCAGCACTTATCGGTAAAGACGGTGGGCGGCGATGTACTCGGCGACGGCGTTGGGCAGCAGTTCGTGGCCGCTGGTGAAGCGGTCTCCGGCGGCCTGCGCCTGCAGGCGGATGTGGGAGGCGCTGATGTCAATTTCCATCCCCGGCAGCAGGTAGAACGGCGTGGAACGGCCGTTGGCGGCCCGCAGCGTGTAGCAGCGCAGCTCGACTCCCGCTGATGCGTCCACCTCCGCCGGTGTGGGCTCCACCGGGCCGGGCGCAATGGACAGGCCCGCAGGCAGCACGGCGGCCAGGTCGGCGAGGCTTTCTCCCGGGCGCGAGGCGACGATGAGCGGCGCGACGAAGGGGATCTCCGCTCCGCGATGCCAGCGGCGCAGCCCCAGAAAAGAGTCTGCGCCCATCAGGCAAAAGAGCTGCGCGCCGGGCGGCGACTGGGCACGCACAGCGTGCAGCGTATCGATGGTGTAGTTGGGCTTGCCCGCGGGCTCCGGCGCGTCGGCCAGCGAGACAGCAAAGCCGGGCTCGTCTGCAATCGCCAGCCGCGTCATGGCAACGCGGTGCTCAAAGCCGGCGGTCGCGCCCAGTGGCTTTAACGGCTGCGTGCCCACCGGGGCAAACAGGACCGTATCCAGCCGGAGAGCGGCGCGGGCGGCGCGCGCAATGGCCAGATGACCGCGGTGCGGAGGATCAAAGCTGCCTCCGAAGAAGGCGATGCGCGGACCGTAGCTTGCCGCATGCTCCATGGCATCCATGGTACTGCTTTCCGGGGGGTCTGTACGTTGGCCGGACGGTGGTCCCGGCGGGTAAGTTTCGCGCCGGACGGGGAATTGTTTTAGCATCATAGGTAAGCGCTATGCGATACCTGATTGCTCTTCTCGCACTGGCCGGCGTGGTTGTCTCCGCGCTGGCTCTGCAGGTCCACTACTCCACGGGAACGGAGCCGTGCTCGATCAATGCCCGCTGGGATTGCGGCGTGGTCAACCACAGCCCCTTTGCCGAGATGAACAACATTCCGGTGGCAATCATCGGCATTGCCGGTTACCTGGCGCTGGCCGGGCTGGCACTGATGCGGCAGCGTTTCCTGCTGCTGCTGGCGGTGTTTGCGGGCTTTGCGTTTGCACTGCGGCTCACGTTCATTGAGGAGTATGTGCTGCAGGTCTGGTGCCTGTACTGCGTCATCTCGCAGACCGTGATTGCCGTGATGCTGCTGCTCAGCGTGGGCTGGCTTGGGGCTGAGCACTGGTCGCTGAAGCGAGCGGCGAAGGCCTGAGGGCCGCGCTGCTCTGCCTGTATCCGCTCAGGATGCGCTGATAAAATTGAACTAACCCGATGCTGAGAGAGAGCTACGCGCGCTGGATGTACCGGTGGGAAACGCGCCTGACCACGCGCGATGAAAATCGCGTGGTGCGCCCGCTGGAGTGGGGCTTTGACTGGATTGAGCCATTCCTTCAGGCCAACGGCTTCCAGGCGGTTATTCCCGCGCCAGAGAGCGTGCGCGACGACGCGGCGGCAGAGGCCGCCATAGTGCGCATCAACCAGCTACTCATCCGGCACAGCGACAAGTTCTTTGGCTACGAGCGGCCCACCGACTTCCGGCTGGAAGAGCGCCACCCCGAGCTGTTCCCCACCAACGTGCGGCCGGAGACGCTGGCCCAGGACGCGGCCATCAAGCAGCAGGCGGCCGAGGGAAAGATTCCCCGGGCACAGTTTTTGCGCTTCACCTCGCCGGAGCGGACCCCATATCCCGAAAACGACCTGGTGAATGCGCGGTGGTATCCCGCGCCGGAGCACAAGGACCGCACGCGGCCCAGGCAGGCGATTGTGGTGCTGCCGCAGTGGAATGCGGACGCCTTCAGCCACAACGCGCTGTGTGCCATCTTCAACCGCATGGGCATCTCGGCCCTGCGGCTCTCCAAGCCGTACCACGACATTCGCCGGCCGAGCGAGCTGGAGCGCAGCGACTACGCGGTCAGCGCGAACATTGGGCGGACGATCTCCGCGTGCCGGCAGGCCGTGGTGGATATCCGCTGCTGCCTGGACTGGCTGGAAGAGCAGGGCTACGAGCAGTTTGGCGTGCTGGGCACCAGCCTCGGGTCATGCTACGCCTTCCTGGCGAGCGCGCATGACAAGCGGCTGCGCGTGAACGCGTTCAACCATGCCTCCACCTCGTTTGGCGACGTGGTGTGGGCGGGCCAGAGCACGCGCCACATCCGCCAGGCGCTGGAAGAGGCAAGCCTGACGCAGCCCCGTCTACGCGAGCTGTGGTCGGCCATCAGCCCGGTCAGCTACTACGACCGCGTGGCAAGCGCGGAGGCCGGCGGGCCGCAGAAGCGGACGCTGGTGGTCTACGCCGAGTATGACCTCACCTTTCCGCGGGAGTACTCGCTGCAGGTGTTGGAGGCCTTCCAGCGCGTGGGGCTGAACTTTGAGCCGCGGGTGCTGCCATGCGGGCACTACACCACCGGCGAAACCCCATACAAGTACATCGACGGCTGGTACATGGGCTCGTTTGTGTACCGCGCTTTCAAGGCCCTGCGCCAGGAAAAGGCCGCGGCCGCCCTGTCCGCGTCTGTGGCCGACGTGGCGGAAGAAGAAGCGCTCACCCGCTGACCAAGAGATTCCAGACACGTTAGACCGAGGGAACGCCTGAGCATCGGCTCCGGCTTGCCGGCGTCTGGCGCCCGTGCGCGTCAGTGGGCGCGGGTCAGGTTGAGGCGCAGGAACTTGGCGGGGTCCAGGTAGGCATCCTGCCAGCGAACGGCCCAGTGAAGATGCGGACCGGTAACGCGGCCCGTGGCACCGCTCAGCCCCAGAAGCTGTCCAGCGGCAACGTGCTGGCCCTCATGCACCCGGATGCGGCTGAGGTGCATGGAGAGGGTGTAGAGCCCGAGGCCGTGGTCAATCACCACGCAGTTCCCCTCGAAATAAAGCCCGCGGGCCAGCACCACCGTGCCTGCGTTGGCCGCGCGGACGGGGGTGCCCGTGCGGGCGCGGAAGTCCGATCCCTTGTGGATGGAGTTCAGCTCGCCATTGACCAGGCGGCGGGTGCCAAAGCTGTCTGTGAGTGCGGCGCGCATGGGCGGGCGGAAGTTGCCGTGCCACAGGGGCTGCGGCGCGCTGGCGGCAAAGATGCGGGCCTTCAGCTCCTTCTCCTCCTGGATGCGCTGAAGCTCGGCCGGGCTGGGCTCAACGAAGCGGGGCGGCACGGTCAGCGTGGTGGTGCGGTAGTGGGCGGGCTTTAGATCGACCGGCAGCGTCAGCGCGCGGGTTTCGCCGGAGGTGAGCGTGATCGTAACGCGCAGGGTGGAGGGGCCGGCTGGTGCGGCGACGTCTGCCCCGGCCAGGGCGAACCAGCTGGAGCGGTCAATGCCGGGAAAGAAGGTGAGCGTGTGGCCCAGCCAGTCGCCGGTGACGGAGGTGGAGCCCGGGGCGAGGACGCGAATCAGCTCCGGCGAGCCGGGCTGGACGATGGACGGGCTGAGGGAGACGCTGGGCTGCGCGGCGGGCTCCGCCAGCGACGAAGCCGCGGCGAGTGTGCAGAGCAATGCTGCGCAAAAAAGGGTCGCGCGCAAAAGGCGAGAGCCGGTCATGCCTAGAGCATAACCGGCTCCCCGTGCGTGGCAGGTGCCTTGACTACGGACGGCTGTGAGCCCCGTTGTGCTTCTCACGATAGATCTGGCGGCTGGCGTTGTTCTGCCGCTGGTTGATCTGCCGGCGTTCCTGCGGGGTCAGACGGCCGCCGTTGGCGGCGCGGTCGGCGCCGATCTGGCGGTTGATGTTCTGCTGGTGATTCTCAGCGCGGGCTGCCTCTCCGGCGGTCATGGAACCGTTGCGGATGCCGTTGGCGATGCGCTGTTGCTGCTCGGCTCGGCGCTGGCCGATCTCGTTATTGCCATAGTGGTCCTGGGCGGCGTTGTGCTTGTCCGCGTAGATGGAGCGGCTCAGGTTGTTCTGCTGGCGATTCACCTGCTGGCGCTCCTGCGCGGTCAGGCGGCCGCCGTTGGCGGTGCGGTCGGCGTGAATCTCACGGTTGACATTCGCCTCGCGGGATTCAAGCCGCTTCGTTTCGCCGGCGGTGAGCTGGCCGGACTGAACGCCGTTGGCGATGCGCTGCTGCTGGTCATGGCGGCGATCGGGAACAGTGCCCTCAGGCGCCTGGGCCAGGGCCGGAACCGAGACAACCAAGGCAACTGCGGCAAACAACAGGAACTTTGTGTGCATAAACTTCCTCCAAATGTCACTGGTCTTTTTTTAAAGGTTGGCCTTTTGGCCCACGGTCAGTCAGAACCCAGGGCCACGGGGGAAGTTGCACTGCAGGCTGTATTATTTTTCCCCGGCGCCGGCGCGGGCATGCTTCGCGAGACCCAAAATGGGCCGCGCGCAGCGGGGTTCCTGCTGTTGTGGCGGCGGTGGAAGGGACTATCATTCTTATATGACGGATCGCATGTCTTTGCCCCTTGCCCAGGTCGACCCCGAGGTCGCCGCTGCCATTGACCACGAAACCCTGCGACAGCACGAAGGGCTGGAGATGATTGCCAGCGAGAACTTTGTGTCGGAGGCGGTGCTGGAGGCGGCTGGTTCCACGTTCACCAACAAGTACGCCGAGGGGTATCCCGGACGGCGGTACTACGGCGGGTGCGAGTACACCGACGTGGTGGAGAACCTGGCGCGGGACCGCGCAAAGCAGATCTTCGGCGCCGAGCATGCCAACGTGCAGCCGCACTCCGGGTCGCAGGCCAATGCGTCGGCGTACATGGCGGTGCTGCAGGCGGGCGACACCATTCTGGGCCTGGACCTGGCCCACGGCGGCCACCTGACCCACGGCCACAAGCTCAGCTTCAGCGGCAAGCTCTACAAGACGGCCTTCTACCAGGTGCGGCGCGATACCGAGCTCATCGACTACGACGAGCTGGAAGCCATCGCCGAGCGCGAGAAGCCGAAGGCGATCATCGGCGGCGCCAGCGCCTATCCGCGCCTGTGGGACTTTGCGCGCATGCGCCAGATTGCCGACAAGGTGGGCGCGTACTACATCTTTGACATGGCGCACATCGCTGGGCTGGTGGCGGGCGACGCCCACCCCTCGCCGGTGCCGCACGCGCACATCACCACCACCACCACGCACAAGACGCTGCGCGGACCGCGCTCCGGGCTGATCCTGTGCGGCAAGGACCTGGCGGCGGCCGTGGACAAGGCGGTCTTCCCCGGCCAGCAGGGCGGCCCGCTGGTGCACATTGTGGCGGCCAAGGCAGTGGCCTTTGGAGAAGCCCTTCGGCCGGAGTTCAAGAGCTACGCCGCACAGGTGGTGGCCAACGCCAGGGCGCTGGCAGCGACCCTGCAGGAGGCGGGCTACCGGCTCGTATCCGGAGGCACGGACAACCACCTGATGCTGGTGGACGTCTTCGAGAAGGGCATCCTGGGCTCTGAGGCGGAACTGGCGCTGGGCAAGGCCGGCATCACGGTGAACAAGAACGCGATTCCGTACGACACCAATCCGCCGCTCAAGCCCTCCGGCATCCGCATCGGCACCCCGGCGCTGACCACGCGCGGCATGGGCGAGGCTGAGATGCGCACCATTGGCGGCTGGATCGCCAAGGCCCTGGAACAGCGCAACGACGACGCGGCGCTGGAGCGGATTCGCGGCGAGGTGGCGGAGCTGGCCAACCAGTTCCCGCTCTATGCCTGGCGGCGCTCCCCGGCAGCGGTGGTGGCATAAAAAGCTTGCCAACAGCGCAACCCTCGGCGTGGAATGTGGGTTGAAGCCGGAAAGGAGCAAGACGATGCGTGCAGCAAAGATAGCTTTGGCGGCTCTGCTGGTAGCGGCTTTGCCGATGTGGGCGCAGGATAACGGGAACCATGGCAATCCGCACGGTGCAGCGCCGGGGCAAATGAAGCAGCACGGCAATCCGCATGGCGCGCCTCCGGGGCAGATGAAATATCACGGCAACCCGCATGGTGGACCTCCGGGACAGATGAAGCCCCATGGCAATCCCCACGGCGTGCCCCCGGGCCAGATGAAATATCACGGCAACCCGCATGGCGGGCCTCCGGGGCAGATGAAGCCGCACGGCAACCCGCACGATAACTAGCCTGGGCGCGCACAATTCGCGGCAGTAGAAGAGAGGGCAGGCCAATGGTCTGCCCTTTTTGCGCCAAACCGGAAAGCCGGGAAAAGTTGAGGCAGGGACTTGAATTTGGGGTATGCTCAACGCTATGGCTTACGACTCGATTGTCTCCCTGATTGATGCCGAAATTGCAAGGCTCACGCAGGTGCGGGCGCTGCTGGCCCGGACCGGCAAAGTTGCGCTGGCGCTGAGTGGACCCAGAACCAGGAACGCCGGCAAGAGCGAGAGCGGCAAGAAACGGGTGCTGAGCGAGGAAGCTCGCAAGCGCATTGCCGAAGCGCAACGGAAGCGCTGGGCAGCGCAGAAATCAAAGGCAAAAAAGACAGCCTGAGCGGCGCACAGGGCCCGGCCGTTATGCCGGGGTACTACCAGGTCTCAACGGCGAGCACGTTGGGTGGGCCGGAGTGTCCCTGGATGATCTGGGTCTCAATCACGGCTTCCATGTTCTTGCTTTCCCAGTCCGCCGGGGCCTTGGCCAACAGCGAATCCAGGAACTGCGGGTTGTAGAGGATCTCGCCGGCGGCCTCGGTTCCTTCCTCGGAGATGCCGGCGGCAATGATGACCGGCTGCCCGGTAGTGGCGTCGTGAATGCGCGCCACGATGGCGTAGTCGCGGGAGAGCTTCTGGTAGGGCAGGTCCCAGGCTGTGGCCCATGCGGTGTTCTGCTTGCTCTTGCGGTCCACCAGCAAAGCCTCGCCGTTCCTGGATTCAAAGCCGAAGCGCAGCTTCTGGGTCAACCGCAGGGTCCAGATGTTGTCAAACGCGCCGATGAGGACGATGGGCCCCTCGCGCAACTGGACGAAGGAGGCCTCCGATGCGGGGACCACGCGGAAGGTCTTGTGGCGCGCCTCCAGCGCGGCGGCGGTGCGGGTTAGGGTAATCACGTCCGCCAGGGCCAGGTTGCCGGAGTAGTGGAGGCGGAAGTAGAGAGGCTCGGGCGGCGTCTTGGAGGGCGGTGCCTCGAGCGAGTTGACCGCGTCCATATTCAGGTCCTTGGCGGGCTCGCCCAGGCAGAAGGTGGCCGGGTTAGCGCTGGAGATTACCGGCGCCCAGAACTTGTCAATGTTGGACAGCGGCTCCTGCGGACGGTACTGGAGGCCGGCAAAGAGGCCCGCGCCAGCGGCGGCAATCACCAGGCAGGCGACCAGAACCCACGTAATCCAATGCGGATGCGCCACGGTGGGCGTCGCAGCCACTGCGGGCGGCGGAACCTCGGCAAGCGTGAGCGGATCAACTTCGGGCTCCGGCTCAGGCAGCGGCTCCGGGGCGCGCTCCTGGATACGAAAAACGGGTACGTAGGAGCCGACGGGCAGCTCGATGACCATCTCGCCCTCATGGGCGGGGTCATAGTAGTACTGCGAAAGGCGCTTGCGGACCTCGCCGGCGGTAACGCGGACGACCGGGTCGGCATTGGCGTCATAGGCGGCGGCGCGGCCAAAGACCTCCACACCGATGGTGCGCTCCTTCAGCTCGGCGGCGTTGCCCAGCAGGGTCTGTTCCACGGCATAGGCCAGCAGCGCCGGATAGCGCTTGCTGTTGGCAAAAAGAGGATGGGCGAGAAGGCGGTCGAGCTGCTCGCGAACAGCAGTGGGGTCAGGAACCGTGCTGAAGGACTCAGGTTCCTGCATGGATTTCGGTGCCAACGCCATTGCCTGCTCCCGGGCCATTGCAGGCCCCAGACGCGCGAACAGTCACCGAAACCATGCGGGCACGCCTGGAAGTAAGCGAGGCGCTGTGTGCAGCGGTCTGGGAAACCAGCTCAACGCCGGATTCGAGGCGGGTGCGCGGGAGGCTGAGTCGAGAGCGGAATAACTTGTACGCTCTCGATGAAATCAAAACTTCGTGGCCCGCTTTGAATCCGTAAAGCGTATGATACGTGCCAGTATTGAAGTTGTCTATACAAGAATAAGAATCTTAAATTTAAGGACTTAGCGGTTTAATTCGTGCGCTGCTACCCGATGGAACCTTTTGTATTGTCTAAGACGCCACTAGCATGACACTCGGTCCAGAAGACGCGCCGATGGCGTGTTCCTGAGAAGCGGGAGATCCGCGATCGGGGATGGCAGTAGGTAAGTCTTCTTGTGATTGCGGCTCCTCGCCCCTCCGGTTCGCCAGATCTGGATTTCATCCAGGCAACGGAAACCGGGGGGCGTTTTTTCTTTGCGCGCAAAGTCAGGAGCAGCAACTCTGCCGCCCCGCGCCCAGGAACCATGGACCACCAGGAACCATGGAGCACAGGACCGGCAGCGGCGGCTCCCTTAGGTGAGCGCGCGGTCCAGGTGGACGTAACCGCCGTCCACGATAAGATGCTGGCCCGTGGTGTGGCCGGACTGGGTGGGCGAGAGCAGAAAGACGGTGGCCGCTGCGATCTCGGCAGAGGTGGTCATGCGGTGGCCGAGGGGGATCTTGCTGGTGATCTGGCGGAGCCGGTCCTCGGGGTCGCCCAGGGTGTCGAGCCAGCGGCGGTAGAGGGGCGTCATCACCTCGGCGGGCAGCACGGCGTTTACCCGGATATTGTGCGGCAACAGTTCGGCGGCCCACTCGCGGGTCAGGGCCAGTTGCGCGCCCTTGCTGGCGGCGTAGCCGGAGGTGTTGCCCTGGCCGGTGAGCGCCACCTTGGAGCTGATATTCACAATGGAGCCCTGTGTCCGCTTGAGCGAGGGCAGGGCGTAGTGGGCCAGCGCGTAATAGTGGACCAGGTTCTTCTGCAGGCTTTCCAGGAAGCGCTCGACCGAGCCGGACTCGAGGCCGACTCCATCGTTGACGCCCGCATTGTTCACCAGGCCATAGATGTCGCCAAAGCGCTGCTCAATTTCGGCAATGGCATGGCGGCATCGCTCGGTGTCTTCCAGATGAGCTTCCACCAGTTCGCAGGCGGCGGAGGCGGCACGCATCTCGGCCATGAAGTCCTGCACGTTTTGCGAGGGGCGGCCGAGGACGACGACCCGCGCGCCCTCCGCCAGACAAGCGCGGCTGATGCCGGCGCCGATGCCAGCCCCGCCGCCGGTGACGACGATGAGTTTGTCTTTAAGTCCAAGATCCATGGGGTGCTCTTTCCTATCGATGGGGGTGAGCGCACGGCGGCTTGCAGGTACCCGTGCCCGTGTTGCCAACCATCCTACATTGGTCGGCAGGGGATGCGCCGCTTTTAAGTTAGCGGTACAGTAGCCGCACTATCCTGCGAGGAGCAAGGCGGGCAAAGCGGCTGGCTTCCACCCGTGCCGCAAAGGCTCTCTTCGTCGTTGTTTTTCCTTGCGGGACGAGCGTAATCCATGGCTATACTCGGCGGATGCAACAGAGACGCGGATGTTTGGGCATTCTAAGCGGCTGCCTTTGGAAGCTGGTGCTCGGGGGAGCCGCCATCACCGCCTTTGTCTGGCTGCTGCTGGTGGTCATGAACCCATGGGCGCTGCACATCGGCGGCCACACCACGCCGCTGCTCTATTGGCACGGAACCGGCAGGGTGGTGGCGAAGGACGGCAAGTCGTACCCGCTGTATCTGACCTTCTTTCCGGACCGGCCGCGCCGCCGCTTCGGGGCGCGGCGCGAGGGCAAGGGCTGGAACGCCAATCTGACCGGCGCGGCATGGCTGTGCGCGGTGCCGGGGCACCCACAGAAGATGCAGGTGAGCGGCACGATGTATGGCGGCTACACCAGCACGGACAACGCGCTGATGGATTTTCGGATCCTTGAGTGGCGAAAGCCGTTCCGGATCAACTACCAGAAACGCGGGTTCTTCGATGTTGCCGGCATGTTCCAGGGGCCGGAACTGGTGCTGAACCGGCCAAACGAGCAGGGCATCAGGATGCAGACCGGGCCGTACATCGACAACGCGACGGCGCAACTGCACTGGGCCAGCTACAGCGAGTTCGAAGCAGCCTGCCGGTAGTTAGTTTTGCAATCGCAACCTTTGCGCGCCGTGAGGGTGTTAGCTATTCCTGATAGCTTGCAGCTTTCAACCTTTAGCTTTGTTGTGCAGTAGCTGGCAGGAGTAGCTCGATTGTCTCTGCTCAGCTGGTAGTGGAAATCCTCTGCAAATCCAGGCGAAATTTAACGACGGTGCAGAGTGCAATCCCGGGTCTCTTTGGAGACCCGGGGCACCCATCTTCCTGCTGAGTCAGGCCAGAGTTACCCGCTGAGTTAGTCTGCGAGTTAACGAATGCCGGACATGACCAGCATGCGGGGTTCGGTCATCTCGTCGATGGCGGAACGGATGCCTTCGCGGCCGAGCCCGGAGTCCTTGACGCCGCCGTAGGGCATGGGGTCCAGGCGCCAGGCGGGTGTGTCGCCAACGATGAGCGCGCCAATCTCCAGCTCGCGGTAGGCGGTGAGGATGCGTCCGGCGTCGCGCGTGAGCAGGCCGGCCTGCAGTCCGTAGCGGGAGTGGTTGACCTCGGCGAGCGCCTCTTCAAAGTCCGTGTAGGGCTCCACCACGACAACGGGGCCGAAGACCTCCTCGTCGCGCACCTTCATGCCGGGCTGCGTGCCGGTAAGGATGGCGGGCGTAAGAACGGAGTTGCGGCGCTCGCCCCCGGCCACCAGCCGCGCACCGGCCTCAACGGCCTCGCGCACCCAGGTTTCGACGCGGTCGGCGTCCGCAGGGCGAATGATCGGGCCGACGTCGGTGGCGTCGTCGGCGGGGTTGCCGGTGACGAGTGCGGCCGTGTGCTCCACCAGCTTCCACAGGAACGGCTGGAAGATGCTCTCCTCCACAAAGACGCGCTGCACGCTGATGCAGGACTGGCCTGCATATCCAAAAGCGGCGTGGGCGGTGCGATGGGCGGCGTCATCCAGGTCGGGCCAGTCGCTGTGCACAATGAGCGCCGCGTTGCCGCCGAGCTCGAGCAGGACGCGCTTGCGGCCGGAGCGGGCCTTCAGCTCCCAGCCAACGCGAGCCGAGCCGGTAAAGCTGACCAGCTTGATGCGGTCCTCTTTTTCCGCCAGCCATGCGGTGTCAGCATTGCTGAGCGGCAGCACGGCGAGGGCTTCGTCGGGCCAGCCGGTTTTAAGGATGACTTCTCCGAGAGCCAGCGCGGTGAAGGGGGTTTGCGGCGCGGGCTTCAGCAGCACGGGGCAGCCGGCGGCCATGGCAGGCGCCAGCTTGTGCGCTACAAGGTTCAGCGGGAAGTTGAACCCCGTGATGGCGAGTACCGGGCCGACGGGGAAGCGCTGCACCAGTCCCCAGCGGCCTTCGTTGCCCTCGGTCAGGTCAAGCGGAATGGACTCGCCGCCGAGGCGGGCGGCCTCTTCGGCAGCGGTCTTGAAGGTGAGCACGGCGCGGTCGACCTCAACCCGCGCCAGGCGGACGGGCTTGCCGGCCTCGGCCACGATCAGCTGGGCAAAGCGCTCCTTTTGCTCGATGAGGGCCGCGGCCACATCTTCCAGGATCTCGCGGCGCTTCCAGCGCGGCAGGGCGCGGGTGCGGCGCAGGCTGGCCACGGCATGGCTCACGGCCTGGCGCGCATCGGCGCGGGTGGCCAGCGTCACGCGGCCCACCAGGCCCTGGTCCCAGGGCGAGCGCACCTCCAGTGCTTCGCCTTCAATCCACTCTTTGCCGCACAGCAGAAAACCGGTCTGGGTTCCGGGACGCATCTTCATGGCGTGTGTGCTCCTGTCGCGTTGCTACGGTATTGATGGTACTAGGGAACGGCACAGTTCGCCGAGTAGGGCACGGAGGTACCGGTTGCCAGGTGGAACGAAGGTTACCGCACGGGCAGCATGCGCGTGGCTGCGGGCGGAAGCAGTCGTGCTAAGCTCGGCGCATGCCAGGACAAGACGGCCCGGTACAGGCTGAGATCGAGCTGCTTCCAAGCCGGTATCAGGCGACGCTGAACGCATTTCGACGGCTGGTGGAGGGAACGAGCAAGTCCCCCTACGTGCTGGCCGCCGTGCGCACCCCGGCTGACGAGCTGCTGCCGATCCAGGTGCGGCACGAGGATCTGTACGTGATCGCGTTCAAAGGCGCTGACAGCTGGTACACCTTTGACGATCAGCAGGGCGGATGGGGCAAGTCGTGTGGCGTGGGCTCCAACTACGCGCAGCTTGGCACAGTGGGCACGGTGAACTACCAGGACCTTGTCGATCTGGGAGAGCTGAGCCGCTTCCAGAAGGGCGTGGTACTGAACAAGCGGCTGTGCGCAATCCTGTTCGCGGTGGTGTCTGAGGCGTCGCGGTTTGCCACTGTGGCCACGTATTTCACAGGCATCACAAACCAGTTGTTGCCGGGCGGCATGAACTTTGAGTTCATGCGCTCCACCTACTTCAACAACTGGACCAAGCCGCCGGATGACGAGATGGAGCCGGGCAAGGTTTACCACTACACCAGGCATGACATCCTGGTGCAGCGCAATCGCTTCTGAGTGTGGCGCCATGCGATAGACTCCATGCATGATTCATGACGGGCGCCGCAGAAAACTCCCCTTCGATGCCGCGGAGGCGGTGGAGCATTTAAAAGCGAGCGATGCAAAGCTTGCCGTGCTGATGGAGCGGGCGGGGCCGTTTACGCTGCGGCTGGACCCTTCGCCGTCGCCGTTCGAGTCGCTGCTGGAGTCCATCCTGTATCAGCAGCTGCACGGGAAAGCGGCGGCCACCATTCACCGTCGCGTGCGGGAGTATTTTGGCAGCGATCCCACGCCGCAACTGCTGCTGGATACGCCCGATGATCCGCTGCGTGCGGCCGGTGTCTCCGGCAACAAGATCAAGGCGCTGCGCGATCTGGCGGCCAAGACGCTGGACGGAACGGTGCCCGCGCACGCGGCCATTCGCAAAATGACAGACGCGGAGATTGTGGAGCGGCTGACGGCTGTGCGCGGTATTGGGCCGTGGACGGTGGAGATGCTGCTGATCTTTCGCATGGGGCGGCCGGATGTGCTGCCGGTAACGGACTACGGCGTGCGCAAGGGATTTGCATTGACCTTTCAACGGTTGCCGAAGTCGCGCGCGGTGGAGGCGAGCGACCTGCCGAAGCCGGAGGTACTGCTGAAGCGGGGCAAGCGGTGGGCGCCCTTCCGCACCGTGGCAGCGTGGTATCTGTGGCGTGCATGCGACCTGGCCAGGGCGAATGCGCCGGCGGGGCGGGCGAGCCTACAATAGCAAGACAGCCGGTGATTCGAGTGAAGAACCGGTTGTTGATTGGAACGCCGATGGCCCCAGGGAAACGTTTTGTCTGCATTCATGGTCACTTTTATCAGCCGCCGCGGGAGCATCCGTGGCTGGAGACGGTAGAGACACAGGACTCCGCCGCGCCGTATCACGACTGGAATGAGCGCATCTGTGCCGAGTGCTATGCCACCAACGGCGCCGCGCGCATTGTGAACATCAAGAACCAGATCACCCGCATCATCAACAACTACGCGCGCATCAGCTTTAACTTCGGCCCTACGCTGCTCAGCTGGCTGAAGGACAACGCACCGCGCACCCACCGGATGATTCTGGATGGAGAGCACCGCAGCCGGAGAAACTTCCGCGGCCACAGTTCGGCCATGGCGCAGGTGTACAACCACATGATTCTGCCGCTGGCGAGCCGCCGCGACCGGATTACGCAGATTCGCTGGGGCATTGCGGACTACTTCCACCACTACGGCGCGCAGCCCGAGGGGATGTGGCTGGCGGAGACGGCGGTGGATACCGAGACGCTGCAGCTGATGGCGCAGCACGGGATTCGCTATACGCTGCTGGCGCCGCACCAGTGCAAGCGGATCAGGCCGCTGAACGATGCAGCCGGCTGGACGGATACGCCGGGCGCCACGGTGGATACCACGCGGCCCTACCTGGTGCGGTTTACCTCGGGCGCCTCCATTGCGGTGTTCTTTTACGATGGGCCCATCTCGCGAGCCATTGCGTTTGAAGGGCTGCTGAACTCCGGCGAGGCCTTCTCGGCGCGGCTGAAGTCGGGCTTCAAGGAGGGCGCGCATCCGCAGCTGGTGCATGTGGCCACGGACGGCGAGTCCTACGGGCACCACCACAAGCACGGCGAGATGGCGCTGGCCTATGCGCTGAGCCTGCTGGAGAAGGACAAGACCGTCAAGCTGACAAACTACTCGTGCTTCCTGTCGCAGTTTCCGCCGGAGTATGAGTGCGAGATTGTGGACAACACCTCGTGGAGCTGCGTGCACGGGGTGGAGCGGTGGCGCTCCGACTGCGGCTGCAACGGGGGCAGGGCTGGATGGAACCAGGCGTGGCGCGGTCCGCTGCGGCAGGCGCTGGACGAGCTGCGGGATGTGGTGGCGACGCTGACGGAAGAGGAAGGCGAGACGCTTTTCCGCGATGTGTGGGATGCGCGCGACAGCTACATCCAGGTGATCCTGGATCGCGGCACGGATGTGGAGGAACAATTCTTTGAGGATCACCAGGAACACCCGCTGAGCGAAGAGGAGCGCGTGAAGGCGCTCCAGCTGATGGAGATGCAGCGGCACGCGCAGCTGATGTACACAAGCTGCGGCTGGTTCTTCGACGACATCTCCGGAATTGAGACGGTGCAGGTGATTGCGTATGCGGCGCGCGTGCTGCAACTGGCGCAGGCGCTGTTTGGCGCGCGCGCGGCCGCACTGGAGGAGAAGTTTCTGGCGCGGCTGGCCGAGGCGCGATCCAACGTGCCGGCAGCAGGCGACGGCGCGCGCATCTACAACCAGAAGATCCGCCAGATGGAGCTGGGGCTGGAGCAGGTGGCGGCGCACTACGCCATTAGCAGCGTGTTCTCGTCGTTTGCTGAGGAGACAGAGCTGTTCTGCTACCGGGTGCGGCGCATCTCCTATGACATCTACACCTCTGGCCGCGGGCGGCTGGCGCTGGGGCGCGCGGCAATGGCCAGCGCGATTACCGGGCTCAGGCAGAGCTTCTCCTTTGCCGTGTTGCACTTTGGCGACCAGAACATTACGGCAGCCGTGAAGCCCTACGTGGATGAGGATGCGGCGGCGTTCGAGGCATTTGCGGCGCAGGCCTCAGAGCAGGTGCAGGCGGGCAACTTTCCGGAGGTGATCCGGATGCTGGACCGCTACTACGGGCACGTGGACTACTCGCTGACCTCGCTGTTTACCGACGAGCAGCGGCGGATTGTGCAGCTGATTCTGAACTCGACGCTGTGGGATATTGAGAACTCGCTCACGACGATCTACGAGGACCATGCGAGCCTGCTGCACTTCCTGGCCAAGGCGGGTTTGCCCAAGCCTCCGGCGCTGACGCTGGCGGCAGGATTCGCCATCAACGCGGGCCTGCGGCGCGCGCTGGAAGCGGATCCGATCGACCAGGCGCTGCTGCGGTCGTTCCTGCAGCTGGCGAAGGCGGACCAGGTGGCACTGGAGACGCCAACCCTCTCCTATATTGCGGACCAGCGCATGAAGCGGGTGATGGTGGAGCTGCAGCTCTCATCCGGCTCACTGGAGATGCTGGACCGCGCGCTGACGCTGGCGCGCACGCTGGTGGAGCTGCCCTTTGAGCTGAACTTATGGCAGGCACAGAACATCTGGTATGAGATTCTGCGGACCTCGAGCTACTCGCTGACGGCGCTGGCGGACGAGGACCGGCCGCACTGGAACCGCGACTTCAACGAGCTCGGCACGTGCCTCTCCATTGACTGCGCGGCGGTAACAACGCAGGACCTGCTGGCGGAGACGACGGGAGACTAGGAGAGCGCACGCAGCGCACGGCCAGGCACACGCGAAGGCCAAACGATGACGGAAACAAAAAGTGCGGGTTGATCGGCCCGCACTTTGCATCTGTACTGAACGTGGGTGAAAGCGGCTAGCTTTTCAGCGCCACGCGGACGTGCAGCTCCTTCAACTGCTGCTCGGTCACGGTGGTAGGCGCGTCGACCATCAGGTCGAGGACTTGTCGAGGTCCGCGATGGCGTCTTCGAGTGCTGTGCGCAAGGCGGGCAGATCGCGCTCGATAGTCTTCCACACGGTGTCCCAGTCGATCGCGAAATATCCATGCGACAACTGGTTCCGCATGCCGTAAATCGCCGCAAAAGGGATATCCCGAAACCGTGCAGCGGCATCCGGCATCGCATCCAGGAGCTTCCTCGATGCCTCACCCAGAACTTCGAAGTTACGAACCACAGCGTCCTGTAGGAGCTGGTCGGAGAGAAAGACTTCCGCGTTCTTGCCCTGCGTGTATTGCTGAATGCGCGAGACAGCGTCGAGCATGTGCCCGAGATAGTCGTGCACGCGCAGAGGACGGCATTTCATACGGGTCTGGCTTCGGTCAGCACGGCGTCGCGAAAGGATTCAGGCAGGAATTTAGGCGTGAGCAGATCAACCTTAATGCCAACCTCTGCTTCAATTTCGCTCTGAAGCCGGGCAATGTCGAGCAGGCTGGTTTCCGGCGAGGGATCGACAAGGATATCCAGGTCGCTGTCGTCCGCATCATCGCCGTGCAAGACCGAGCCGAACACGCGCGGATTTGCCATGCCGGATTGAAGCACCAGCCGACGAATGGCTTCGCGATGCCGAGGCAGAGCTTCGGACGGTCTCATGCGCACGATTTTACCGCAAGCCTCAGCTTTTCAGCGCCACGCGGACGTGCAGCTCCTTCAACTGCTGCTCGGTCACGGTGGTCGGCGCGTCAACCATCAGGTCGATGGCCTTGGCCGTCTTGGGGAAGGCGATGACCTCGCGCAGGCTGGGCGCGCCGGTGAGCAGCATGACAATGCGATCGAGCCCGAGCGCGATGCCGCCGTGCGGCGGAGTGCCGTACTCCAGTGCGTCCAGGAAGAAGCCGAAGCGCTGCCGGGCCTCCTCGTCGCTGATGCCCAGGGCCTGGAAGATGACCTGCTGCACATCCTTGCGATGGATACGGATGGAGCCCGAGCCGAGCTCCAGGCCGTTCATGGCAAGGTCATAGCAGTTGGCGCGGACGCTGGCCGGGTCGCTGACCAGGTTGGCCATGTCGTGCTCATGCGGCGCGGTGAAGGGGTGATGCGCCGGAACCCACGAGGCCGTCGACAGGTCGTACTCGAACATCGGGAAGTCGGTAATCCAGATGGGATGGAAGGAGGCGGCGCCGTCGATGCAGCGGCCGCTGCGCGGCTCGGCGTTGTGCACGGTCTCGTCGGTCACGCGGAAGGCGCCGTGGCGCTCGGCGTACTTCTTGGCCAGCTCGGTGCGGAAGCTGCCCGCAGCGGCAAGCACGTTGATCTCGCGCTCGCTCAGGCGGCCCTCAAACTTGGTATCGCTGGCCTTGATGTGATGCGCGGGATCGCCGGCAACGATGATGACGAAGTCCGCGTCCGAGGCTCCGGCCAGCTCGCGAACCTTCACGGCGGCCTCGGGGAATCCCTTGGCGAGGCGCTTGAAGTCGTCAATGAACTTGGCGCCCTTCTTCTGGTCGAAGAGCGGATGGTTGTCTTCGCGCTCCTTGCGGCTCAGCTCGCCCACGTTGGGAATGCGCAGCGCGACGATGGGCAGCGCGGGATCGATCTGCAGCGCGGCAAGATTCTCGTCGGTGAAAGCAGAGCGCACATCGGTAAGGCCGGGCAGGCGCAGATCGGGCTTGTCCGTGCCGTACTGCTGCATGGCCTGGTCGTAGGTCATGCGCGGGAAGGGGCGTGGCAGCGAAACGCCGGCGGCGGCAAAGGCCGCGACCAGGAAGTCCTCCACAACGGCAAAGACCGACTCCTGGCGCGGGAAGCTCATCTCCAGATCGACCTGTGTGAACTCAAGCTGGCGATCGGCGCGCAGGTCCTCATCGCGGAAGCAGCGCGCGATCTGGAAGTAGCGGTCGAAGCCGGAGATCATCAGGATCTGCTTGAAGATCTGCGGCGACTGCGGCAGGGCGTAGAACTCGCCCGGGTGAACGCGGCTGGGCACCAGAAAGTCGCGCGCGCCCTCCGGCGTGGACTTGGTGAGGATGGGGGTCTCGACTTCCAGGAAGCCCTGTCGGCTCAGGCTCTCGCGGATGGCGAGGGTAATGTCGTGGCGCAGGCGGAAGTTGCGCTGCATCTCTGCGCGGCGCAGGTCCACGTAGCGGTACTTCAGGCGGACTTCCTCGTTCTGGATGGCCTCCTCGGCGGGCGAGAAGGGCGCCAGGCGCGTGTCATTCAGCACCAGGATCTGGCTGGCCTCAATCTCGATCTCGCCGGTCTCCATCTTGGGATTCACCGCCTCCGCCGAGCGCAGGCGCACCTTGCCGATGGCGGCGACAACGTACTCCGGCCGGACCTGCTCGCCCTTGGCGTGGCCGTCGGGGGTGAGCTCCTTGTCCAGCACGATCTGCGAGATGCCGGAGCGATCGCGCAGGTCAAGGAAGATGAGGTTGCCGTGGTCGCGGCGGCGGTTGACCCAGCCCATCAGAACCACTTGCTGGCCAGCGTGGGCGGCGCGCAGGTCGCCGCAGAGATGCGTCCGTTCGAGGTTACCTAAAAAGTCGAGCACTCCGTGTTTCCTTCTACTCGCCTGCGGGCCGGGCAAGAAGCGCCGCGAGCTCCGCGCGAGGGACCTTGGTTTGTATGCCTGTGGAGAAGTCCTTCACTGTAAGGATACCGGATTGGAGCTCATCTTCGCCGAGGATCACGATGCGGCGGGCGGTCCGGTTGGCGGCCTCAAAGGACTTTTTGATCCGGAAGCTGCCGTCGCCCAGCTCCACGCTGAGCCCGCCGCGGCGCAGTTCGCGGGCCAGGGCCAGGGCGGCGGCGTTCACGGTTTCTCCCAGCGGGGCAATGTAGGCGTCCATGGCCTGCTGCGCGGCAGAGTCCGGGTTGCCCTCCTGGGCCTGCAGGGTCAGCACCAGGCGGTCCAGCCCAAGGGCGAAGCCGATGCCGGGGGCCTTGGGTCCGCCGATGGCCTCGCTGAGGCCGTCGTAGCGGCCGCCGCCCAGCAGGGCATTCTGCGCGCCCAGGCCGCCGTGGGTGAACTCAAAGGTGGTGCGGGTGTAGTAATCCAGGCCGCGCACCAGGCGGTGATTGCGCGTGTAGGGTACGCCGGCGGCGTCCAGCGCGGCGGTAACGGCGGCAAAGTGGAAGACGGAATCCTGGTCCAGCGAGTCGGCGATCCTGGGCAACGACTCAATGATGGGCTGGTCCTCCGGCACCTTGCAGTCGAGCACGCGCAGGGGATTGGTGACGGCACGGCGCTGGCAGTCCGCGCACATCCGCGGGGCAACCGGCACAAGCGCGGCGCGCAGGGCTTCGTTGTAGCGGGCGCGGTCGGCAGCGGAGCCAACGGAGTTGAGGTGCAGCGTCCAGCCGGTGATGCCAAGCTCGTCCAGCAGCGTGGCGAGCATCTCCAGTACCTCGGCGTCGCGTAGCGGTGACTCGCTGCCGGAGGACGGCGGCCCAATCACCTCGGCGCCAATCTGGAAGAACTGGCGATAGCGGCCCTTCTGCGGGCGCTCGCGGCGAAACTGCGGGCCGATGTAGTAGAGCTTCTGCAGCTGGCCGGTTTCGCCCAGCTTGTGCTCAATGTAGGCGCGAACCACGCCGGCGGTGTTCTCCGGGCGCAGGGTCAGCGACTGGGTCTTCTCGGATTGCGCGCGGGCGCGGTCCTCCCAGGTGTACATCTCCTTGGAGACGATGTCGGTCTCTTCGCCAACGCTGCGGGCAAAGAGGAAGGTGTCTTCAAAGATGGGGGTGCGGATCTCGCCGAAGTTGTAGCGGGCGAAGACCCTGCGGGCGGTCTCCTCAATGCGGTTCCAGAGGACCGTCTCCGGCGGCAGAAGATCGCGGGTGCCGCGCACGGCTTTCAGGGTGGTCATAACTTATTTAGTTTAAATGGGCCGGATTGGCGAAGAGGTTCGCACAGCAACAAGATGGCGCCGGATGCGTCTAACTATCTGTCCGCTCCAAGTCCAGGACACGCACAAACGCGTGGCCATAAGGCCACGTGACAGTTGGATTAAATCAACGGCGTGACGGAAAGTTTTTTGCCACGGAGGCTGCATAATTCAGTATGAAATTCCATTCCTGTCTCCCCAGGGAATGTACTCCGGTGTGTTGTGCGCAGTCGCGGCACCGGTTTCCTTATTTCCGTCGTTTCGCCCTCCTTCCTTACTGCATTGCCCTGCTTTCGTTTGCCGTGCTGATGGCTCCTGCCGCCCAAGCGCAGCAGATTGCCATGAGCTCCAGCGCGGAGATGCCTGACGCGCCCGTGCCGGAGGCCGTCATGGGTGCCGGCAAGGTGCCGGCAGGCTCCACCGTGGCAGAGGACGCCAGCGGGGCTCCAACGGAAGGGCAGCAGACCAAGCGGATTCTGGGCATCATACCCAACTTCCGCGCGGTAAGCGCGGACCAGACACTGCCGCCGCAGACCGTGAAAGAGAAGTTCCAGACGGCGACCAGTGACTCGTTTGACTACTCGTCAGTTTTCATTCCGGCAGCGCTTGCGGGCTATTCCCTGGGCACCAATGCAATGCCGGAGTTTGGGCAGGGGGCGCGGGGATTCGCGCGGTACTTCTGGCACTCGGCTGTGGACCAGACGAGCGAGAACTACCTGGTGGAGTTCATTGTGCCGTCGCTGACGCGGGAGGATACGCGCTACTACACGCTGGGCCACGGCGGATTCCTGAAGAGAACCAGCTACGCGCTGAGCCGCGCCGTGGTGACGCGCTCCGATGAGGGGCACGCGGTCTTCAATGCAAGCGAGGTGTTTGGCGCGGGCGCTTCGGCTGGGCTGTCGAACTTGTACTACCCCTCGCGCGAGCGCAGCCTTGCCAACACGGGAACGCAGTGGGGGCTGGATGTGGGCATTGACTCGCTGTCCTTCGTCGCCAAGGAATTCTGGCCGGACTGGAACCGGTGGCTGCTGCACGGAGCAGGCCGCGGCGCGCAGGCAAAGTGAGGACTGAGCGTACTTCTACGGTAGAAGATCGTGCGTGCCGCGCACGGTACGGACGGTGGTCACAACGGATTGAATCTCAATAGACCACGCAGCGTGGCCACTTCGACCGCATCCTTCACAAGTGTCGGCGCGTCTATACAAGTGCGCTTGTTGGGGTATAAATGTGTATGCGCCATCCCCGGCGTGGGAGTAAGCCCATGATGTTTCACGTGGTCCTGAAAACAGATGAGAACGGCTGGGTTGTGGCGGAGTGCCCTGCTCTGCCCGGCTGCGTCTCTCAGGGAAAGACGGAACAGGAAGCGCTTACGAACATCAAAGAGGCTATAACGGCGTGGCTTTGGGCAGAGGATCAAAAGGCTGCTGACGCACTGCCAGAGGATGAGGCCCCGCTTGTCGTAGCCGTGTGATGGGATCCTCTTCTGTAAATTCATCCACATAAATCTGGCTCAAGCTTCCAGAGACACGACCCCGTTTTCCACACATCGTGCACTTTAAGTTGTGCATAAGATTGATGTAAGGCGGTTGCGTGGGTAGATTGGCAAACATTTCGGGCAAAGATGCAGCCAAAGCCTTCCAGAAGGCTGGGTGGCAAGTGCGTGGTCAAGTCGGGAGTCATCTTGTGCTGACCAGGCCAGGCATCCGCGCGAATCTCACAGTTCCCCAGCATGCTGAGCTGGCCCCCGGAACGCTTCGCGCCCTGATCAAGACGGCAGAGTTGAGCGTCGATCAATTCCTGGAGCTTCTTTAATTCCAGCAGCTCTGCAGCCTGCGCGGTTTGCCTTTGCGGGTGAGCGTACGGCATGCTATCGGCATGGAATACAGACTGCTGGGAGGCTCGGGCCTCAAGGTTCCGGTGTTGAGTTTTGGCGCTGCCACGCTGGGTGGCGGTGTGGAGTTCTTTGACGCGTGGGGCGCCACCGACGACTCGGCGCAGGCGCAGCGCATGGTGGATATCTGCCTGGAGGCGGGCGTAAGCCTGTTTGACACGGCCGATGTCTATTCAAACGGCCAGTCGGAACAGGTGCTGGGCCGCGCGCTGAAGGGCCGGCGCGAGCAGGCGCTTATCTCCACCAAGGCGACGTTCCGGCTGGGCGACGGGCCGAACGATGTGGGCTCGTCGCGGTTCCATCTGCGGCGCTCGCTGGAGGGCAGCCTGCGCCGGCTCGGCACGGACTATATCGACATCTATCATCTGCACGGCTTTGACGCGATGACGCCGATCGAGGAGGTGCAGGACACGCTGCACACCTTTGTGCGCGAGGGCAAGGTGCGCTACATTGCCTGCTCCAACTTCTCCGGCTGGCACCTGATGAAGTCGCTTTCGGTGGCCGAGCGCTACGGCTGGACGCGGTTTGTAGCGCACCAGGTGTACTACTCGCTGGTGGGCCGCGAGTATGAGTGGGAGCTGATGCCTCTGGGTCTGGACCAGAAGGTGGGCGCGCTGGTGTGGAGTCCGCTGGGCTGGGGACGGCTGACGGGCAAGATTCGCCGCGGTCAGCCGCTGCCGCAGGTGAGCCGCCTGCACAAGACGGCGGAGATGGGCCCGCAGGTGCCGCTGGAATACCTCTACACGGTGGTGGATGCGCTGGATGCGCTGGCCGCGGAGACCGGCAAGACGGTTCCGCAGGTGGCGCTGAACTGGCTGCTGCGGCGGCCCACGGTGGCGTCCGTGATTGTGGGCGCGCGCGATGAGCACCAACTGCGGCAGAACCTGGGCGCAGTGGGCTGGAGCCTGACGGCCGAGCAGGTGGCCCGGCTGGACAAGGCCAGCGAACTGCCGCCGATCTATCCATACTGGCACCAGCGGCAGTTTACAGAGCGGAATGTGCCGCCGGTGTAAAGGCGGCGCGGGTCGCGTGCCTCAGGCGCCG
Organism: Acidobacteriota bacterium; assembly: GCA_021781495.1. Lineage (GTDB taxonomy): Bacteria > Acidobacteriota > Terriglobia > Terriglobales > Acidobacteriaceae > Telmatobacter. The sequence continues at coordinate 40,267 of JAJXWS010000004.1, forward strand.
CGTTCGGGCGGGGTGCCGTTCTTTGCCTTGCCGCGCAGCAGCTTCCATATCTCAAACCAGAGCAGGCTGGCGATGCCCGCCGCAAGGCAGAGTGCGGCGTCGCGGCCTGACAGGGGCGAAAAGCGGAAGAGCGACTGCAGGAACGGTGTGTAGACCACGGCAGCAAGGGTGGCGGAGGCTCCGCCGACGATCCACCACAGCGCCGGGTTCGGCGCGTGCAGAGTTGAGACAATCAGCCGGGTCCACGAGCGGTTGGCAAGGACGAGCATGATGTCTCCGATGACGACGGTGGCGAAGGCAAGAGTGCGCGCGCGCGGCTCCGCAACGCCGATGTGCAGCGCAATGCCGAAGACGGCAATCACGATGGCGCCCAGCGCCGCGCCCTGCAGCAGGCTGAGCGCAATGCGGCGGCGCGAGAGCATCGGCTCGCTCGATTTGCGCGGCGGGCGGCGCATCAGTCCCGGCTCGCCGGGCTCGGCCTCGAACGCAATCGAGCAGGCGGGGTCCGTGATGAGCTCCAGGAAGACCACGTGCACCGGCATCAGGATAAGCGGCCATCCAGCCACGACCGGGATGAGCGCCAGGAATGCGATAGGCATGTGCACGGCGAAGAGGAACGACATGGCCTTGAGCAGGTTGTCATAGATGCGCCGGCCCATGCGGATGGCCTCCACGATGGAGGAGAAGGCGTCGTCCAGCAGGACAAGATCGGCGGCTTCGCGGGCCACGTCCGTGCCACGGCCGCCCATGGCAATGCCAATCTGCGCTGCCTTGAGCGCGGGCGCGTCATTGACGCCGTCGCCGGTCATGGCGACCACTTCGCCGTTGGCCTTGAGCGCGTTCACCAGGCGAAGCTTCTGCTCCGGAACCATGCGGGCAAAGACGTTGGTGGAGCGGATGTGTTCAGCCAGCTCGGGCACGCTCATGCGCTCGAGCTCTGCGCCGGTGAGCACCTGGGCTGGGTTGGGGATGCCCACCTGGCGGGCGATGTTCTGCGCGGTCCCGGCGTAGTCGCCGGTGATCATCACCACGCGGATGCCGGCTGAGTAGCACTCCTGCACGGCGGCTGGCACCTCGGGGCGGATGGGGTCGGAGAGGCCTACCAGGCCGACAAAAGAAAACGGCAGGTCCTGCTGATGCGGGGGCAGCTGGGGCTGGCGCCACTCGCATTTGGCCACACCCAGGATGCGCAGCCCCTCGACGGCCATCCGCGTGGCCTGTGCTTGCAGGGACTCAAACTCCGCTGGCGAAAGGCGGCACAGGCGGGCAATCGCCTCCGGTGCGCCCTTGGCCGCGAGGATTGTGACGTCGCCGCCGGCCGGGCGCCAGGCGCGCGACATGGCGAGCAGCGCGGGCGAGAGCGCGTACTCATGGACGAGCGCCCAGTCGGGGTGAAGGTGTTCGGTGTTGGAGAGGGTGCGCGCGCCGAACTGCTGGAAGGCGATCTCCATCGGGTCCAGCGGATTGCGCTTGCTGGCCAGGATGCTGTACTCCAGCAGGTCGTGGAAGTGGTCCGGGATGGCGGTGGTCTGCGCGGTGACGGGCAGGGTTTGGCCGTCGACAGCGAGCTTGTGGACCTCCATGCGGTTCTGGGTCAGGGTACCGGTCTTGTCCACGCACAGCACAGTCGCCGAGCCGAGTGCTTCAATGGCGTTGCCGCGGCGGGTGAGCACCTGCTTCTGAGAGATGCGCCAGGCGCCGAGCGCAAGGAAGACAGTAAGGACGACGGGGAACTCCTCCGGCAGCAGCGACATGGCGGTGGTAATGCCCGCCAGCAGGCCGTTCACCCAGCCATCCCGCGTGAGCGCGTAGACCACGGCAATGATGCCGCAGAGCGTAAGTCCGAAGAGTGCGAGGATGCCGACCAGGCGATTGACCTGCGCCTGCAGGTGGGTGGCCTCCGGCTCAAGGGCACGCAAGGCCTTGCCAATCTTGCCCAGCTCGGTCTGGATGCCGATGGCGCGAATCTCCGCAAAGCCCTGTCCCTGGACGACAAGCGTTCCGGAGTAGACGAAGGGCAGGTCATCGCCGCCGGGGCGGGCGAGCTGGTCCGCGTCGTGTTCGGCGGCGGCCTTGCGCACGGGCACAGACTCGCCTGTCAGCAGCGACTCGTCGATGGTGAGGTTGACGGCGGAGAGCAGAATGCCATCGGCCGGGACGCGGTCGCCCTCGGAGACGATGACGATATCCCCGCGGACAACCTCGCGGCCGGCGATGCGCCGCTGCTGGCCGTCGCGGATGACAAGCGCGCGCGGGCTGGAGAGATCGCGAAGCGCCTCCAGCGCGTGCTCGGTCTTGCGCTGCTGGTAGAGGTCTATGCCGATGATGAGCCCGATCGAGGCCAGCAGAACCAGCGCATCCCGCAGCTCGCCGAGGAAGAGATACAGCACGCCCGCGCCTACCAGCAGCAGGATCATAGGTTCGCGCAGGATCTCCCACAGAGTGCGAAGGAAGTTGCGAGCCTTGGCGGTGGGCAGTTCGTTGTAGCCCTCGGCCTGGAGCCGGGCGGCGGCTTCAACCTGCGTAAGTCCCTGCGGGCTGCCGGAGTTGTCGTGCGTGGATGGCATGGTGCAGGTCCTCAGCGCGGCATCTTCGGCACATCCAGCCGCGCTGTGCAGCAAGCAGGAAGTATACCGCTCTATTGGACGAGAGCCAGGTGACGCGAGCCGATGCGCCGCAGAGAGGGACAACCGGGCGAAACGAAAGAAGAAAGGCCGCGCCGCCTTTAGTGGACCGAGCGATGGTGATGGCGGTGGACCACGTACCGGCCCACGAGCCATCCGGCTGCGCCGCCGATGAGGACATCCGAGGGGAAGTGCTCGCGGCCCAGCACGCGGGTCAGGCTCACTCCGGTGGCGGCGGAGTAGGCAAAGAGCTGCGTCCAGCGCGAGGGGTACTCGGCTGCAATGGACGAGGCGGCTGCCCAGGCCAGCGTGCTGTGCGATGAGGGGAACGACGAGTCCACCCCGGCGGCGGACTGGAAGAAGCGGCCGCGGGCGCTGTCCGTATAGGGGCGCTCGCGCCAGAACACGAGCTTCAGGCCCTGCTCCACGGCAACGCTGTCGATCACCGCCTCGGTGGTAAGAATGCCGGCCTCGCGGGCGTGGTCGTTCTGCCGGAAGCGGCCGTAGCCGTACAGCGCCACAGGGGTGGCGAGCATGCCGCCGATGAGCGCATTGGATGTGTTGACGGCGGCGTTGTTGAAGCTGGCGTCGTGGGAGACCACGTCGGTCATGGCGCGGTGGTCCAAGGCGATGGCGGTTCCGGCGGCCAGCGTGAGCGGGGCAAGCCACTCCAGATCGCGGACGCGCAGGCGGGCGGGGCTGGTCCAGATGGCAGCCTGGTCGTGGAGAATGTTGCGCGGCGTATTGGCTGCGGTAACTGGCTGCTGCGGCTGGGCTTGCGGCGCATTGGGCAGGGTGCTTCCACTCTGCGCGCCAGCCTGCGGCAGCAGCGTGGCGGCGAGCAGAAGAGCGGTGGCAAGGCCAGCCAGGCTGCGGCCGGCAGAGGCGGAGGACAGGCGGAGCGTCAGGGTATGCATCAGCCTCATTCCGTGCAGTTTACCGGCTGGTCTCAGCCAGGTAGACCGCGGTGTAGTCAAGATAGTTCTGGGCGTACTCCAGGATGAGGGCGCGGTCCTTATCGCCCAGTTCGCGGCGCAGCTTGGCGGGCACACCGGCCCACAGGGTGCGGGGCGGAACGATGGTGTTCTCCGGCAAAACGGCCCCGGCGGCGATGATGGAGCCCTCCCCGATGCGGCAGTTATTGAGGATGGTAACACCCATGCCGATGAGGACCGCATCCTCCACCACGCAGCCGTGGACGGTGGCGTTGTGGCCGATGGTGACCCAGTCGCCCACATGCACGGCGTACAGGTTGCGCTGGCCGTGGAGCACGGCGCAGTCCTGCACATTGGAGTTGGAGCCGACGCGGATGGAGTTCACATCGCCGCGCAGGACGGCATTCATCCAGACGGAGCTGTTCTCGCCCAGCGCGACGTCGCCCAGAACCTGCGCGGAGACATCCACATAACACGAGGCGGGAATGCGGGGGAGCTGCCCCTGATAACTGCGGATCATGGAAGCAAGACCTCAAGGGAGAGTCTAGACCATGCGCGGCAAACGGGGACAGCCGCCAGGGGTGGATTCGGCGCATGTCGCAGCAATTGCACAGGTTTTGGGGCAGCACGGCGGCAGGCATCGTTGGCTCATGTGTTGATTTCTTGACCGGTTGTGGAAAAACTCCAGTATCATTAAAGAGCTAAGCAAGCAGGTTTGGAGGTGGGACCCTTTGGCAGAGGTTCGCGTACAGGAAGGCGAGCCGCTCGAGAATGCGCTGCGCCGGTTCAAGCGGAAGGTACAGCAGGAGGACATCATCAAGGAAGTGAAGCGTCACTCCTACTATCTGAAGCCCGGTGAGAAGCGCCGCGTCAAGGCAGCTTTGGCGCGCAAGCGGAATCGCAAGAAGGCTCGCAAGGAGCAGGACTAAGCAAACCGAATCGTGACGTGCGCCGCCCCGCGGAGTCTCCGTTGCATGCGGAGACTCCAGGCAGACCCGACAAGGGCATGGGGCGGCCAGTCGCGATTCTTTCTTTGTACTTCCCCGCATTGCTTCCCAGATCGCGGCGGGGACCAACTGAGTCTGCCGGTAACACGGGCAGATATTCCATGCATGGTTGCCGCTCGACTTGTTGCGGCCCGGGCCCTTGTTGTGCAACGCACTACGAAGACAGGGAAACGGGACCGGCATAGGCTCTTGGGATCGTGGCCGATGAGAACGTTTCTCCCTTCTTTGGGGAAACCAGGCCATGGAATTTACCGATCGAGTCCTGAAATGTGTAGATTGCGGTGCTGAGTTCGTGTTCACCGCAGGGGAACAGCTTTTCTTCCACGACAAACAGTTTGTGAACGACCCCAAGCGCTGCAAGCAGTGCAAGGCAAAGCGCTCCAGCGGCGGGGGACGTGTGCGCGCGGAGACGCGGACGACCTGCTCGGAGTGCGGCGCCTCAACCACGGTGCCGTTCAAGCCCACGCAGGGCAGGCCGGTGCTGTGCCGGTCCTGCTTCCAGAAGAACGGAGCGCAAAGGCCCGCCGCTCCCGGCGCGGCGACGGGCGCAGCCGGCTGAGCCCGGCGCCCGGAAGCGGCAGGGCCGCGCGGAGCGGCGCTGCGGCCGGTCGCGGAGGCGCGGGATTGCCCCACTGCGGGTGGGCTGTGGCGCTCGAGCGATTCCGGGAATCGCCTTAAGACTTCCTGCTCAGCGCCCGATGACCGATGTCGCGACGGAAGTAGATTCCATCAAATTTGATTTCGCCCATGGCCTGATACGCCAGCGCAAGAGCCTGCTGCAGGGACTCGCCGGCGGCGGTGACGGCCAGAACGCGGCCGCCGCTGGTCACGATGTCTTCCGCGAGCAGTGAGGTGCCGGAGTGGAAGACCTGCACGCCGGGCACGCGGGCTGCGGCTTTGAGGCCGGTTATCGGGAATCCGGTCTTGTAGCTGCCGGGGTAGCCGGACGAACTGGCAACGACGCAGGCAGCGGCGCCGGGGCTCCAGCGCAGCTCAACCTGGTCGAGGCAGCCGTCGATGCAGGCGTTCACGGCGTCCACGAGGTCGCTCTCCAGCCGCAGCAGGATGGCCTGCGTCTCCGGATCGCCAAAGCGGGCGTTGTACTCCAGCACCTCGGGTCCGCGGGCGGTCATCATCAGGCCGATGTAGAGGACGCCAACGAAGGGGGTGCCTTCCTCGGCCATGCCGCGAACGGTGGGTTCGGCGATGTGGCGCAGAATCCAGTCGGTCATGCCGGGCTCCAGAATCTGGTCCGTGGAGTAGACGCCCATGCCGCCGGTGTTGGGGCCGGTGTCGCCCTCGCCGATGCGCTTGTGGTCCTGCGCCGGGACGAGCGGGGTGACGTGCGTGCCGTCTGAGAGGCACAGGAAGCTGACCTCTTCGCCCTGCAGAAACTCTTCAATCACCACCTGCTGCTCAACGGTGCCCAGCAGCGCGCCGCTGAACAGGCCCTGAGCGGCTTCGAGGGCCGTGTTGCGCGAGTCGCAAATCAGCACGCCCTTGCCCGCGGCCAGCCCGTCCGCCTTGACCACGATGGGGGCGTGGAAGTGGTCAATCACCTTCTCCAGCTCCGCCGCCGAGGCGCACACGGCGTAGTTGGCGGTGGGAATCTTGTGGCGCTTCATGAACTGCTTGGCGAAGGCCTTGCTGGTTTCCAGCATGGCCGCCTCGCGGGTGGGGCCAAAGACGCGCAGACCGCGCTCCTGCAGGGCATCCACGATGCCGAGCGAGAGCGGCAGCTCCGGGCCCACCAAGGTCAGGTCGGGCTGCTCGGCCTCCACCAGGCGTACCATGGCGTCAAGGTCCTTCAGGTCCGCGGGGACGCAGCGGGCCACCTGCGCAATGCCGCCGTTGCCGGGCGCGCACACAACCTCCGTAACGCGTGGGCTGCGCCGGACGGCCCACGCCAGCGCATGTTCGCGGCCCCCGGAACCAAGGATAAGGACTTTCATGTGAGTACCCCCTGACGGCCCGGCGACGCCGAAGCCCCGAAAGGTTATGGTCGCAATGCAGGAGGATGAAGTCAAACCGGCAGCCGACGCTCCCCTATACTGGGGCGTGGACCGGCGGCAGAAGCCGGTGCCCGAGTAACCCGCCATGGTGGAGACCCGCATCAAGAGCAATGCCGAGCAGGCGGCCGCGGAGCAGCGGCGCGCGCTGCAGCGGCGTGCCTTCCGCAGGAACCAGGTGGCGGGCCTGCTGATACTGGCAACGGCGATTGTGGCCTGGTGGCTGGCCCACACCAACCCGGGGTGGATCTTTCCGGCGGGATGGTGGCGATGGTAAGCGCTCAGCACGCGGCGAACGGCGCCACCGGCGCCAAAGAGCCCCTGGTCGTGCTTCTGCTGGGGCCCACCGGCAGCGGGAAGACGGCGCTTTCCCTGGCCCTGGCGGAGCGCTTTGGCGGCGAGGTGGTCAGTTGCGATTCCGTGGCCGTCTATCGCGGCATGGATGTGGGCAGCGCCAAGCCGACGGCAGACGAGCGCGCGCGGGCGCCGCATCACCTCATCGACGTGGCCACGCCGGATGAGCCCTTCACGGCGGGCGAGTACAGCCGGGCGGCGCGCGCGGCGCTGCGCCAGATTGCCGGGCCCGTCCCCGAAGGCAGGGGGCGGCTGCCAATTGTGACCGGCGGAACGGGCCTCTACCTGCGGGCGCTTACAGAGGGGTTGTTTGCTGGCCCCGCCCGGCAGGAGGCGCTGCGTGCGCGGCTGCGCAGAAGCGCGGAGCGGCACGGGGACGCGCAGCATGGGGGCCCGCAGCAAGGTTCGGCCTGGCTGCATCGCGTGCTCCAGCGGCTGGATGCGGCGCGCGCGGCGGCCATTCATGCCAACGATACGCCAAAGCTGATTCGCGCCATTGAGGTGTGCCTGGCGGCGCGCCGGCCCATGAGCGAGGTACTGGGCCGCGAGGAGCTGGCGCGCGATCCGCTCACGGGCTTCCGGCTGCTGCGCATCGGGCTGAACCCACCGCGGGCGGCCCTGTATGAGCGGCTGAACCGGCGCTGCGCGGCCATGTTTGCCGCCGGGCTGGTGGAGGAGACGCGGGGCCTGCTCGCCCGCCACGGCCCGGTGAAGGCGCTGGACGCGCTGGGCTATCGGCAGGCGCTGGCCGTGGTGCGCGGAGAGATGAGCGACGAGGAAGCCATTGCCGCCGCCCAGCAGGGCCATCGCAACTACGCCAAGCGGCAGTTGACGTGGTTCCGGCGCGAGCCGGAGGTGCGCTGGATTGCGGGCTTTGGCGATGAGGCGGAGACGGTGCGCACGGCCACGGAACTGGTGCACGCGAGCCTGTGACGGCCGCCCCATCCTTTCGCAGAAGACGCGCAAAGGATGGGGCAACCCGGTTCAGGCCGCTAAGGCTGGTACTTCCACAGGTCGTTCAGCGAGCCGACAGTGTTGGTGGAGTCGTAGCCGCCGCCGCCGAAGAGCCAGAACGAGCCGTTGCTGCCCACCCAGCCCGCCGCCTGACCTCTTCCGCCGGGGATATTGGTTGTGGATGCCGTGCCCATCGTGCCATACGTGGCGTAGCCCGGCGTCGTGCTGGAACCGCCTACCCAGGTCCAGGTGTTCGTTGCGGGGCTGAACTTCCACAGGTCGTTGAACGAGATGCCGCCGAAGAGCCAGAAGTTGTGCTGGCTGTCGGTCCAGCTCACCGCGCCATCGCGAGCGCCCGGTGTATTGCTTGCCGCCGCTGTTCCCATGGTTCCGTACATGCCGGTTGCCGATGGCATGTTGGAGCCCGTGACCCAGGTCCAGGTTTTCGCGGCGGGGTCAAACATCCACAGATCGTTGAAGTCAACCGCGGAGCCGCTGTAGTAGTAGCCGGCGCCGCCAAAGAGCCACAGCCGGCCGCTGCTGTCCAGCCAGCCGCTGGAGGCCCATCGTCCGCCGGGGGTGTTGGTGGCAGAGGCCTGCCCCTGCGTTCCATACACGCCCACCTGGCCCATGCCGTAGGTGCCGCCAAGATTGTCTGAACCGCTCACCCAGGTCCACATCTTCGTCGCCGGGCTGAAACTCCAAAGATCGTTGAGAGCGCCTGCATGGTCTGTGGCATCAAAGCCGGTTCCGCCAAACATCCAAAGTGTGCCGTCGGGGGTGGTCCAGGTTGCGGCAGAGCCGCGACCACCGGGGACGTTGGTGGCGGCGGCGACGCCCAGCGTGCCGTAGACACCGGGCTGTCCCTTGGATCCGGTAGACGAAATGCAGATGTTGGAGCCGCTCATCCAGGTCCACATCTTCGTCGTGGGGCTGAAGCTCCACAGGTCATTGAGCGAGCAGTTATTGCCCGCCGCGTCAAAGCCATAGCCGCCGAAGAGCCAGAAGTTGCCCTGGGCGTCTGTCCAGCTCACGGCGCCCGTGCGGCCGCCCGGCATGTTGGTTGAGCTGGCCACGCCCTGCGTGCCGTAGAGGCCGGACGAGCCAAAGTTTCCGGATGTGTTGTTTGCCCCGGCCACCCACATCCAGGTTTTTGCACTGGGGTTGTACTCCCACAGGTCGTTCAGGTAGCCGATTCCGGCTGAGCCGGGAAAGCTGCCCTGGGCGCTATAGCCGTAGCCGCCAAACAGCCACAGGTTGCCGGAGGAATCCGTCCACGAGGTTGCGTTGCCGCGGCTGCCGGGGAAGTTGGAGGTGGAAGCAACCCCGAGGGTGCCGTAGACACCGCCGTTTCCATGATTCGCATCGACTACGTCAGCGCCATCAACCCATGTCCACTCGCTGGAACCAGTGGGCGGTGGCGGAGTTCCTCCCCCGTTGGAGGACGACGCCGAACTTGAGCCGCCACAGGCTGCCACGAAGAGCGAAACAGGAAGAGCGAGCAACGCCACAGCACAGCATCTTTTCAACATGCGCATACTCCCGGCAGGTTTTCTGGAAAATTGTATCCGACTTCCAGCTCAGCGCAGCGCGATCTGCCGTTCCGCGGCACAGCCAGCCGCCAGCCGGAGCGCGCTGGATTGCGGCTGGCGGCTCTGGCGCATCCGTTTAAACTAGGCAGTGGAGTTCTGCGCCGGGAATACGAACGAGCGCGGTGGATTGGAGCTTGCTTTGGCAGAGACAGTGTTTGATGTGGCGATTATCGGCGGCGGGCCGGGCGGATACACAGCGGCGATTCGCGCCGGGCAGCTGGGGCTGAAGGTGGCGCTGATTGAGAAGACGCCGAAGCTGGGCGGAACCTGTCTGCACGTGGGCTGCATCCCCACAAAGGCGCTGCTGTTCAACGCCGAGCTGTGGGACCACCTGAAGCACGCGGCTGACTACGGCATCGACGGCGTGGAGAGTCGCACGCTGAACTGGGAGTCCGTGCTCAAGCGCAAGAACGCCATCATCACCAAGCACACCAAGGGCCTCGACTTCCTGATGAAGAAGAACAAGGTCACGGTCCTCTCCGGATACGGCCGGTTGACCGGACCGGCCAAAGACGGCGTGCACACGGTGGCGCTGAGCGACGTGCCGGATGGCGCGGCCACTGAGGTGAAGACGAAGAACGTGATTCTGGCCACGGGGTCAGAGGCCAAGACGATCTTCGGCCTCAAGCCGGATGACCGCATCCTGACCAACATTGAGATGCTCAGCGTGCCGGAGCCGCCCAGGTCGCTGATCGTGATCGGCGCGGGCGCCGTGGGCATGGAATTCAGCTCCATCTTCCGCAGCTTCGGGGCCGAGGTGACCATCGTCGAGTTCCTGCCGCGCGTGGTGCCGGTGGAGGACGAGGACGTCTCCAAGGAGATTACGCGGCTGTTCAAGAAGCGCGGCATCGACGTGAACACCGGCGCGAAGGTGGAGAAGGTGGAGAAGACCGGGAGCGGTGTGAAGGTCACCTGGACCAACTCCAGCGGCAAGACCGTGGAGAAGGAAGCGGAGAAGGTGCTGGTGGCCGTGGGACGCGCTCCGCGCACCGAGAACGTGGGTCTGGAGACGACGCGGGTGCAGCTCGACCGCGGCTTTATCCCGGTGAACGAGGCGCAGGAGACGGCGGAGCCGGGCGTGTTTGCCGTGGGCGACATTGTGGCCGGGCTGCCGCAACTGGCGCACGTGGCCGGCATGAGCGGCATTGTGGCCGTGAGCAAGATCGCCGGGCGCAACTACAAGCCGGTGCGGAAGGATCGCATTCCGGGCGCCACTTACACCGAGCCGCAGATTGGCAGCGTGGGGCTAACAGAGGCGCAGGCCCGCGAGAAGGGCTACGAGGTAAAGGTGGGCAAGTTCCCCTTCGCGGGCAACTCCAAGGCGACCATTGTGGGCAGCCACGACGGCTTTGTGAAGATCGTCTCCGATGCCAAATACGGCGAGATCCTCGGCGTGCACATCCTTGGGCCGCAGGCTACGGAGCTGGTGGCAGAGGCTGTCGCCGTGCTGGAGCTGGAGGGCACGGTGGAGGAGATGATGTTCACGATTCACGCGCACCCCACGCTGGCCGAGAGCATGCTGGACGCGTTTGCAGCCGTGGAGGGCATGGCGATCAACGCCTAGCGACAGAACGCAGGGGAATGTGCGAATGCAGGTAAACGGATATATGAAGAAGAGCTGTGTTGTTCTTGCCCTGTTGGCCATGGCGAATTTCCAGGGCCTGGCGCAGGCCAACTCAGGCGCGCCGGAGCCATTGCAGGTGCCGGCAAAGACGCTGCCCGTGCCCACGGACGTGAGCCCGGAGATGCAGAAGATCATTGGCGCTCCGCGGCGCGCTGGGTGGGACAAGCTGTGGACCACCGGCGAAGAGTGGCGAGCCGCAGCCAATGCGCAGGCTGCGCAGACCATGCAGACGCTGCCTGCAATGCGCGAGCGCCTGCACGTGACCGTGAAGCCCGCAACGATGGACGGCGTACGTGTCTTCCTCGTGACGCCGGATGTAATTCCGCCGGAGCATCGCGACAAAGTCCTCATTCACGTGCACGGCGGCTGCTACGTGTTGTTCCCGGGCGAATCAGGAACGTCCGAGGCCATCCTGATGGCGGGGTTCGGGCACTTCAAGGTAATCAGTGTGGACTATCGCATGCCGCCGGAGGCGTACTTCCCTGCCGCGCTGGACGATGCGATGACAGTGTATAAGGCTGTGCTGCGCACGGCGAAGCCGAAGAACGTGGCCGTGTTTGGCACCTCGGCCGGCGGTGCTCTCACGCTGGAGATGATGCTGCGGGCAAAGCAGATGGGGCTACCCATGCCGGGAGCGATTGCGCCGGGCACGCCCATGTCCGACGTGACGAAGACGGGCGACTCATTCTACACAAATGAGCTGGTGGACAACGTACTTGTCTCGCGCGACGGCTTTTGCGACGCGGCAACGGTGGTCTACGCGCACGGACATGACCTGAGCGATCCGCTGCTGTCGCCGGTGTACGGAGACATGCACGGCTTTCCGCCGGCGATTTTGAGCACGGGGACGCGCGATCTGCTGCTGAGCAACACGGTGCGCGTGCACCGCAAGCTGCGCGAGGCGGGTGTGGATGCAGCGCTGGAGGTCTACGAGGGGCAGTCGCACGCGCAGTACCAGTTTGACGATCGCGTGCCGGAGACAAAGGAAGCCTTCGGAGAGATCACGGCTTTCTTCGACAAGCATCTGGGCCACTGACGCCTTGCAGGTGCAGCCCGCGCATGTGACTTGGGGCAAGCCATCCTCATGCTCCGGTTGACGGTAGCCCGCTCTGCCGGACCGAAGCCGATAGGTAAGTTGAAAAATACAAAAGCCAGCTCTCTGTGAGAGCTGGCTTTTGCCTTGATCGCGAACGCCGCTGATAACTACAGCTCGGTTGACTGGCTGCTGACGAGGGCCTGCGCCTTGGCGATGAAGTCGGCCAGGGGCATGGAGCCCTGGTCGCCTTTGCCGCGGGTGCGCACGCTTACGGCGTTGGCCGCTGCTTCCTTGTCGCCAAAGACGAGGATGTAGGGCGTCTTCTGGTTGGCCAGGTCGCGAATCTTCGCGTTCATCTTCTCGTTGCGGCTGTCCACTTCCACGCGGAAGCCGGCGGCCTTGAGTTCGGCCTCCACCTTGTGCGCGTATTCCAGGTGGCGCTCGCTGATGGGCACCAGGCCGATCTGCACCGGCGCAAGCCACAGCGGGAAGGCTCCGGCATAGTGCTCGATGAGCACGCCAAAAAATCTCTCCACTGACCCGAAGAGTGCGCGGTGCACCATGACGGGCTGGTGCCGCTCGCCATCCTCGCCCACGTATTCCAGCTCAAAGCGCGCGGGCAGGTTGAAGTCAAACTGCACCGTGGAGAGCTGCCACAGGCGGCCCAGCACGTCCACGAGCTTCACGTCGATCTTGGGGCCGTAGAAGGCGGCTTCGCCGGGGATGGTCTTGTACTGGATTCCCTTGCGATCCAGCGCCCGCTGCAGGCTGCCGACGGCCAGGTTCCAGTTTTCGTCGGAGCCTGCGTAGTGCGCGCGGTCATTGGGGTCCCAGGTGGAAAGCTCGACCTTGAACTCGGAGAAGCCGAAGGTCTTCAGCACGGCCTCGGCAAAGTCGATGCACGCGACCACCTCGTCTTCAATCTGGCCGGGGGTGCAGAAGATGTGCGCGTCGTCCTGCGTAAAGCCGCGTACGCGCAAGAGGCCGTGCATGGTGCCGGAGCGCTCGTAGCGGTACACGTTGCCCAGCTCGGCGTAGCGCGCCGGCAGGTCGCGGTAGCTCTTGGGCGAGTTCTTGTAGATGAGAATGTGGAACGGACAGTTCATGGGCTTCATGCGATAGTTCGCATCGTCCAGTTCCATCGGGGTAAACATGTTCTGCGAGTAGAAGCCCTCGTGGCCGCTGGTCTGCCACAGGTTCACGCGCGCCACGTGCGGCGTGTAGACGAGCTGATAGCCGCGGCGGAGGCACTCGTCGCGCATCCAGTCCTCCATGATCTTGCGGATCATGGCGCCCCTGGGATGCCAGAAGATGAGGCCCGCGCCGGCCAGCTCCTGCACGCTGAAGAGGTCGAGCTGCTTGCCCAGCACGCGATGGTCGCGGCGGGCCGCCTCCTCCAGCCGCGCAAAGTGGGCATCCAGGTCCTTTTGCGAGAAGAAGGCAGTGCCGTAGATGCGCTGCAGCTGCGGATTCTTCTCATCGCCAAGCCAGTAGGCTCCGGCCAGGTTGGTCACCTTCACGGCCTTCACGCGGCCGGTGGAGGGCACATGCGGACCGCGGCAGAAGTCGACAAAGCCGCCGTTGCGGTAGAAGCTGACCTGCGAGCCCGGTTCGGTGAACTTCGTCACGAAGTGCGTCTTCATGAAGTCGCCGTCTTTTTCAAACTCGGTAAGGGCCTGCTCGCGGGGCTCGTACTCGCGCAGGAACGACTCATTGCGGGCGATGACCTCGGCCATCTTCGTTTCAATGGCGGCAAGGTCGTCCGGCGTAAAGGGCTTCTCGCGATAAAAATCGTAGAAGAAGCCGGAGTCCGTGGCCGGGCCGTGGCCGAGCTTGGTCTCCGGGAAGAGCTCCAGCACAGCGGTGGCCAGCACGTGCGCGGCAGAGTGGCGCACCACCTTCAGCGCCTCGGGATCCTTCTCCGTCACCAGCTCCAGGCGCGTGTCGGCGTTGAGCGGCGTGGAGAGGTCCACAAGGCGCGGCGCAGAGGCGTCTTCGGCGGCGTACATGGCGGCCTCGGTCGGCGTGTCGTCCGCGGCCTTTTGCGCCGCAGCGCCGGTAACGGGCGTAAGGCGCGCCACGACGCTGGCCGCGGCCAGGCGCGGCGAGATGGAGTTGGCAATCTCCAGCGGCGTTGTGCCGGCGGGCACTTCGCGAACGGAGCCATCGGGCAGATGTACGGCGATTGTTTGCGTGCTCATGGTGTAAAAGGGGTGCTGCGAGTTCTACAGACGCATAAAACCCGCGCAACTTAACAGGATAGTTGCCGCAGGCACCTTGCGTCGAGCGAACCGGGAGTAGATGGAGGCAGCAAATGCGCTGGATCGTGCTGATTGTGTGGCTTGGATTGTGCTTTGGCGTGGCTGCTCTGGGCGGCCGCTGGACGGCAACGGAGATTCCCACGTGGTACCGGACGCTGGCCCGGCCCACGTTTGCGCCTCCCAATTGGGTGTTTGGGCCGGTGTGGAGCGTGCTGTATCTGCTGATGGCGCTGGCGGCTTGGCGCGTAAGTCTGGCGCAGGCCGGGCCGTTGCGGACAGCGGCGCTCGCGCTGTTTGTGGCGCAGCTGGCGTTGAACCTGGCCTGGTCGTGGATCTTCTTTGGCCGGCACGCGATCGGCGCTGCCGTGGTGGAGATTGTGGTGCTGTGGGTGGCCATCGGCGCCACAACGCTGGTGTTTGCGCGGGTGGCTCCCGTGGCGGCGTGGATGATGGCTCCCTACTGGGCCTGGGTGACGTTTGCGGCGGTGCTGAATGCGGCCTACTGGAGGCTCAACTGAAGCTTATGCTTGCCATAACCGCCTGAGCAGGAATAGGCTAGTGGCATGCGTCGATGTCGCTAACGCCGTTCTGGTGTCTGCCGCGATGCAGTTGTGCGCCCAATTCGCGCACGCTCTTCCCTGCCATGGAACATGGCCGTCAACCCCGAAAGAAAACATAAGATCCGCGTTTATGGCGCGTGCTGAAGCGCGGAGATAAGGAGAAGGACATGGCGCGTATTGCCGCGAATGTGACTGAGTTGATCGGGCACACCCCCCTGGTGCGTCTGAATCGTGTGGCGGCCGGACTGCCGGCCACGGTGGTGGTCAAGCTGGAGAGCCAGAACCCCCTGGCCAGCGTAAAAGACCGCATTGGTCTGGCCATGGTGGAGGATGCCGAGAAGGCGGGCAAGATCAAGCCCGGAGAGACTGTGCTGATTGAGCCTACGAGCGGCAACACCGGCATTGCGCTGTCGTTTGTGGCGGCGGTCAAGGGCTACCGCATCATCCTCACCATGCCGGACACGATGAGCCTGGAGCGCCGGGTGCTGCTGAAGGCGCTGGGCGCTGAGATTGTGCTGACCCCGGGCGCAAACGGCATGAAGGGCGCCATCGCCAAGGCCGATGAAATCAAGGCCAGGACGCCGAACGGCTACATCCTGGGCCAGTTTGACAACCCCGCGAACCCCGCCATCCACTACGCCACCACAGGCCCGGAGATCTGGGAGGACACAGACGGCAAGGCCGACTTCCTCATCAGTGGCGTGGGCACCGGCGGCACGCTGACGGGCACGGCAAAGTACATCAAGGAGCGCAAGCCCAGCTTCAAGGCGGTTGCCGTGGAGCCGACCGACAGCGCCGTGCTGAGCGGCGGCAAGCCCGGTCCCCACAAGATCCAGGGCATCGGCGGCGGATTCATTCCCAACGTGCTCGACACCAAGCTGATCGACGAGGTGATTGCGGTTACCAACGACGAATCCATTGACATGGCGCGCCGGTTGCCGAAGGAAGAGGGCCTGTTCGTGGGCATCTCGTCCGGCGCCGCGGTGGTGGCTGCGCTCAAGGTGGCGTCGCGGCCTGAGAACGCAGGCAAGCTGGTGGTGGTGGTGCTGCCCAGCTTTGGCGAGCGCTACCTGTCGAGCGTGTTGTTCGATGCCGTGCGGCAGGAGGCCCTGGCCCTGCCCACCGAGCCGGTAACGCTGTAAGAAAAGAGGGCCGGCGAGGTGATCTGCTTCGTCGGCCCGGCTGTCTGAATCCAATAGCCATGGACCTGTTTGCCCGAATCCGCGAAGATGTGAAATCCGTGCTGGAGCGCGACCCCGCAGCCCGCTCGTGGCTGGAGGTGCTGTTGTGCTACCCGGGGCTGTGGGCGGTGTGGATCCACCGCATTTCGCATGCGCTATGGAGGGCGCGCCTGCGGCTGGCGGCGCGGACTCTGTCGCAGGTGGGGCGCTTCTTTACGGGCGTGGATATCCATCCCGGCGCGCTGCTGGGCCGCCGCCTGTTCATCGATCACGCGGCCGGCGTGGTGATTGGCGAAACGGCGATTGTGGGCAGCGACGTGACCATGTACCAGGGCGTGACCCTGGGCGGCACGGGCAAGGGCCACGGCAAGCGGCACCCCACCGTGTGCGACCGCGTCTTCATCGGCAACAACGCGAACATCCTGGGCAACATCACGGTGGGTGAGAACTCGCGCGTGGGCGCTGGCTCCGTGGTGCTGTCCGACGTGCCGCCCAACTCCACCGTGGTGGGCGTGCCCGCGCACATCGTGTATCTCAACGGCGATCGCGTGCTCATCACGGACCCGCATGACATCAAGGACCCGCTGTCGGACGCGCTGATTGCGCTGGCGTCGCGGGTGGATGAGCTGGAGGGGCGGCTGGGCGCGCACGTCGGTCGCGTCAAGCCATTTGCCGCCGAAGAGGCCGAGCGGCTGGCGTACCGCGAGGAGCTGGAGCACACGCGCGGGTACGTCTCCATGGGCGAAGGCATCTAAGCTGGTGACCGGCTGCGACGACGTATGCATGGCCGGTGCTAGAGTGAACTTGATTTGACTTTTCCGCCGGGGTCAGCCTGCTTGTCTTTCCTGCGATCTCTTGTAGCGGCCATGCTGGTGCTGCCTTGCGCCGCGCTGGCGGCTCCGCGCGTGCAGCCGGTTCCGGTTCCGGACGGGATGCGCTCAGACGCCTTCACCGTCAAGGTGAACGGAGTGCCCGTGCCCGTGGCGCATGCGGCGGCCAGCTACGCCTTTGCCAGCTTTGACATTACCGGTCCGGTGACCGTGGAAGTAACGGCCTCGGCGCCGGGCTTCTGGGACGCGGGCGTGGATATTCAGCCGTGGCGGCTGGGGCTGCGGCCCGCGCGCCAGGGGCAGACCATCCGCTTTGCGCTGAAGGGTCCGGCGAAGCTCTCCATAGCGCGGCCGGGCGACTTTCTGAATCACGCCAGCATGCTGTTTCTGTTTGCGGGCACGCCGCCCGCGCCGCCGCCGCGCGACCCCGCCGTGCATGTGTATCCGGCGGGCGTGTACCACCAGAGCCTGAATCCGAAGAGCGGCGAGACGCTGTATCTGCAGCCCGGCGCGTACTTTTTCGGCAGCCTGAACCTGTGGAAAGTGCAGGGCGTAAAGGTGCTGGGGCGCGGCACCATTGTCTACGACGGCCCGCAGGACCCCAACAGCGACCAGGGCTGGATGCAGAAGCCCGACTGGCACTGCATTGGTGCCATGGATGCCCGCGATGTGCAGATCACCGGGCTGACGTGCATCGTGCGCTCGCGCACATGGTCCATCCAGATGAAGGACTCGACGGGCTTCCTGTATGACGATGTGCGGGTGATCGGCGGCAACCCCGGCAATGCAAACCAGGACGGTATGGACTGGCTGGGCGGCGGCGATGCCATTGTGCGCAATGCGTTCCTGCGCACATCCGACGACGTGTTTGCCATGCAGGGCAACTGGGACGGCTATACCGAGGAGGACATGCTGCGCCCCGGTCACGACGTGCAGAACATCCTCGTCGAGAACAGCGAGCTCTCCACCAGCATCTCGAACATTGTGCGCGCGGGCTGGCCGCGGAAGACCTTCAACTCGCGAAACTTTACCCTGCGCAACTCCGACGTGCTGCACGGCGGAATCGGCGCCTGCGGACAGACCTTCGGGCTGCTGGGCTTCTGGGGCGCGGACGGCGCAAAGGGCAGCCACTCGGACTACACGTTTGAGAACGTGTGGCTGGACAACTGGTACTCGCTGGTGCAGCTGGAGCAGGAGGAGCCGGCGCTGCGCGGGTTCGCGTTCCACAACATCTGGGCGCTGGACCAGCCGCCGCTGGCCGCGTCCACGCTGGTGGGGCGGGTCAGCGGAGTCACGTTTGACAACGTGAAGCTGGGGCAGAAGCGGGCGATGGGGAACGCCGATCTCTCCCTTGCCGTGCAGGGCGGAGCGGCGCCGCCGGAGTACCTGTCGCCCTACGGGCCGGTTGCCGCCTTCACCGTGGAGCCGCCGGTGTTCGCTCCCGGCGACGAGGTCACGTTCACGGCGGAGGACTCGCCGCATACGCGGTTTACGTGGCTGTTCGGCGACGGCACTGAGGCGCATGGGCGGCGCGTGCGGCATCGCTTTCCGGATGCGCAGGGCACCGCGCTGGACGAGGTCAATGGCGCGGGCCGCTTCCGCGTGCTGCTGCACGCTGAGGACAACCTCATGCGCGAGGACTGGGCAGCGCAGGATGTGGTGGCCGTGGCGCAGTGGCACAATGCGGCCCAGGTGGCCGCGCCGCTGGTGCAGGGGCTGAACTGGCGGCTCTATCCCGGCGCGTGGACCGAGCTGCCCAACCTGAAGGCGGAGACGCCTGTCGTCGCCGGCGAGTCACCGGGCCTGCTGGCCGACTCGCAGGGCTTTACGCGCTACGTCACCGCGTGGGATGGCTACCTGGATATCCCGGCCGATGGCGGATACAACTTTGACCTGATGGCACGGGATGGCGCGCGGCTGGTAATCGACGGGATCGAGGTTGCCCGCACCGGCCCACCGTTTGCGCAGGTCTGCGGCTCGCCGGGAAACGCGGTGCGCTTTGCGCGCGGCTCGCTCGGGCTGCGCGCGGGCAGGCATGTGCTGCACGTGGAGGGGCTCACCTTCGCCAGCCAGGGACCTCCGCGGCTGCTGTGGGAGGGACCGGGGTTGCCGCTCAGCGACGTGCCGCAATCGGCCTACAGCCACTTCCGCGAGGATGAGCTGCAAAGGGTGCCGGTGACGGTGGAGAAGACCGGCGACAGCGCGCATCCATGAACGGGCGGATTCGGAACAGGCGCCTTACTCGTAGCGCAGCGCCTCAATGGGGTCCAGATTGGCGGCCTTCCACGCCGGGTAGATGCCGAACATCAGCCCAATGGCGCAGGAGACGGTGAAGCCGAGGATGACCCACAGCGTGGAGAGCGTGGCCGGCAGCCCGATGGGCAATAGATAAATCCCCCAGGTAAGAGCCGAGCCGACCACGATGCCGATGACGCCGCCGACGGCGCACAGCGTCACCGCCTCCGTGGTGAACTGGGTCAGCAGCGTGTGCCGGGTGGCGCCAATGGCCTTGCGCACGCCAATCTCGCGCGTGCGTTCCGTTACGCTGACCAGCATGATGTTCATCACGCCCACGCCGCCCACCATCAGGCCCACGCTGCTCACGGCGATCATGAACAGCACCAGGCCGCTGGTGAGCTGGCTCCACAGGCGCGTCAGGCTATCCGGGCCAAAGATCTCAAAGTCGTCGGGCTTTTCCACGCGCACCTTGCGCCGGATACGCAGCATCTCGCGAACCTCGTCCTCCACCAGGTCCTTGTTGCGGGGATCGTCGTACTTCACGCTGACCTTGATGTTGCGCGCCTCCGGGTGCAGGTTGTGGAAGGTGGAGAAGGGGAAGAGGAAGAGATTGTCGTTGGGATTCTTGCCCGTGGCGAAGGGCTGGTTCTGCTTTCCCAGCACGCCGATCACGGTGTAAAGACCGGTCTCCACGTTGACCTGTTTGCCCACGGCGGACTTGCCGTTGAAGAGCTGCTGCCAGGTTTCGTATCCAATGAGGCAGACGTGGGCGGCGCGAAGGTCCTCGTCGTCGGTGAACAGGCGGCCCTCCACGATGGGCAGATCGGCCACGTCGCCCGCTTCCGCGGTGTTGCCTTCCAGGATGGAGCCGGAGATCTTGCGGCCGTTGTAGCGCGCGCTCACCTGCCCCAGCTCAAAGCCCTTGTAGTAGTCGATCTCCGCATCGGTGGCCAGCACGTGAGGAAGCTGGCGCAGGGCGAGCGCGTCCTCCAGCGTCAGGCGCTTGCGTGCGAGCATCTCCGCCGTGGGGCGCACGCCGATGAGGGGAAGATGGTAGATCCAGAAGGAGTTTGTTCCCAGCGAGTCAATAAAGCTGGAGACCCGGATGTTGACCCCGTTGATAACCGACGAAATGGTGATGACCGTGGAAACGCCGATGACAATGCCGAGGACCGTGAGGCCGGAGCGCAGCTTATTTGCCCGGAGTGTCTCCAGAGCCATCCTGACCGACTCTCGGGTTTGGCCAAGTGCCATGGGCAGTTGTGAAGGTCTCTTTATTCATATCGTAAAGCTTCAATGGGGTCCAGATTGGCGGCCTTCCACGCCGGGTAGATGCCGAAGATCAGCCCGATGGCGCAGGAGACGCTGAAGCCGAGGATGACCCACAGCGTGGAGAGCGTGGCCGGCAGTCCGATGGGCAGCAGGTAAATGAGCCAGGTCAGGATGGCTCCCACCAGGATGCCGATGACGCCGCCAATGGCGCACAGCGCGACCGCTTCCGTGGTGAACTGGGTCAGCAGGGTTCGCTTGGTGGCGCCAATGGCCTTGCGCACGCCGATCTCGCGCGTACGTTCGGTGACGCTGACCAGCATGATGTTCATCACGCCCACGCCGCCCACCATCAGCCCCACGCTGCTCACGGCGATCATGAACAGCACCAGGCCGCCGGTGAGCTGGCCCCAGAGCTTGGAGAGCGAGTCGGGGCCGAAGATCTCAAAGTCGTCGGGCTTTTCCACGCGCACCTTGCGCCGGATGCGCAGCAGGTCGCGAATCTCCTCCTCCACCAGCGCCTTGTTTCTGGGGTCGTCGTACTTCACGCTGACCCACATGTCCAGATCCTCGGGATGCAGGTTGTGGTAGGTGCCCATGGGGAAGTAGACCTTGTTGTCCTGGGGATTCTTGCCGCCTCCGAAGGGCTGCTTCAGCTTGTCCAGCACCCCGATGACGGTGTAGAGGCCGGTCTCCACGTTGACTTCCTTGCCCACGGCGGGCTTGCCGTCAAAGAGCTGCTCCCAGGTGTCGTAGCCGAGCACGCAGACGTGGGCCGCGCGCAGGTCTTCCTCGTCGGTAAACATGCGGCCCTGCAGCAGCGCAAGGTCATTCACAATGCTGACCTGCGCGGTGTCTCCCTGCAGGATGGCGCCGCCCACCTTCTTGCCCTCGTACTTCACGCTGATGGCGCCCACGCGAAACTGCGCCACGTGCTGGTGCGCGCCGTCCGCGGCCACCACATGGGGCAGCGAGCGCAGGGCGATGACGTCATCCAGAGTCAGCTTCTTGCGGGCGAGCATCTCCGCCGTGGGACGCACGCCGATCACGGGCATGTGGAAGACCCAGATCACGTTGGTGCCCAGCGAGCTCACCCAGTCCCCGACGCGCCTATTGAGCCCGTTGATGGCCGAGGAGATGGTGATGACCGTGGTGACGCCGATAACGATGCCCAGAA
Organism: Acidobacteriota bacterium; assembly: GCA_021781495.1. Lineage (GTDB taxonomy): Bacteria > Acidobacteriota > Terriglobia > Terriglobales > Acidobacteriaceae > Telmatobacter. The sequence continues at coordinate 61,918 of JAJXWS010000004.1, forward strand.
TGGTCAGGCCGGAACGCAGCTTGTTCGCCTTCAGCGTATCGAAGGCCATCTTGAGGGCTTCGCGGTTTTGTCCTTGCGCCATAACAGCTCCACAGCAATCGGTGGCCCCGGGGTCAACGGCAATGCGCCGCCCCTGCCACCATGCATTTACATCTCGGCCCGAAGAGCGACCACGGGGTCGAGGCGGGCAGCTTTGCTGGCCGGATAGACGCCGAAGAAGATGCCCACGGCGCCGGCCAGCAGCAGTCCAAGAAAGATGGCCCAGACGGGAACGGCCGTCGGAAAGCCGACAAAGATGGTGATGAGCTTGCCCACGAGCACGCCGCCCATTACGCCAAAGGCGCCGCCCACCAGCGCCATGGAGGCGCTTTCAATCAGAAATTGCAGCAGCACGTCGCGCCGCTTGGCGCCCAGGGCCTTGCGCACGCCAATCTCGCGGGTGCGCTCTGTAACGCTCACCAGCATGATGTTCATGATGACGACGCCGCCGACCACCAGCGCAATGGAGGCCAGGCCGAGGACGACGTAAGCAAAGATGGAGCTGATCTGCTTCCACAGGTCCAGGAAGGTGTCATTGGTCTCCAGCTCAAAGTCGTCCGGCTCGCCGGGGCGGACGTGGCGGCGGGTACGCATCAGCACGCGCACCTGGTCCTTGGCGCGCTCCATGGCCGCGGCATCGCCGTGGGCGCGGGCGTAGATGGTGACCGAGTCATTGTAGCCGTAGGTCTGCTGGTAGGCCGTGATGGGGATGGCGACCCAGTTGTCCTGCGATTGGCCCAAGGTCTTACCCTGGCGCTCGCCCACGCCGACGATCGTGTACGGGATGCCGTCCACGCGGATCTCCTTGCCGATCGGGTCGCCTGCGCCCAGCAGGTTGTCCACAATGTCGTAGCCGACGATCACGTTCTTCGTAGCGTGGTCCTCGTCGGCGGGCGTAAAGCCGCGCCCCAGGGCAATCTCAATATTGTTGAGCGCCAGCATCGTCCAGGTGTATCCGCGCACCTCCGTGTTGTTGCTGGAGTGCCCGTTGGCGACGACGTTGGTGGAGCGGCTGAGCAGGGCGCCCACCTCGCCGCAGTCGGTGCAGGCGTCGCGCACGGCGCGGTAGTCGTCCATGTAGAGAATCTTGCGCTTCTGGAACTTGAAGTACTCCTCTGGCGTGAGGATGACGCTGGACATCCGGGAGACGGTAAACACGTCTGCCCCGTAGCCGGAGAGCTTGGTGCTCACATAGCGGTTGGCTCCGTTCACCAGCGTGATCACCATGATGACCGAGGCCACGCCCATCACCACGCCAATCAGCGTAAGGATGGACCGCAGCTTGTTGGCCCACAGGGACTGCATCGCGAGTTTGAAGGCCTCTAACAGTTGCATGGGCAGTATTCCCGTCCGGGTGCGGTTCCCAACAGTGTACGCAAACAGCCGGCCGCGCGAGCCTGCCGCAGGGCGATGCGGGCGGGATTTCCGGTTTCCCACATCGAACAGCGGCAACTGAGGAAAACGCAGCCTGCGTTTGGCCGCTGCGGTTCCACAGCCAACCTGTGCCGATACTGATACAGACGCAGATACAGCCCGGCAGGCCGCAGAAAGACCGAACAGCCTCTGTCTGGGATACGCAGAGCGGGGAGCCGCGGTTCCGGGTCGGGCCCGTTGCGGCGTGGTCGCACAATTCGCTATCTCCTGCTGTATGCCGTGAATACGGCGCAAAATGGACCGCCGAAGCCCAGAGTGGGCATGGTAGAGTAGGGTTCCACAGGGGGCTGTGCAACATGTCTGCCGGATATCCAATGCCGGGTGGCGAAGAGACCATGGACCTGCAGCAGCAGGTAGCGCGTCTGCAGGCGCTGCTGGAGGCGTCTCGGCAGGTCCACTCCACCATTCGCGAAGAGGAAGTGCTGGAGCAGGTGCTGCGCATCGTGGTGCGCGAGCTGGAAATGGCTGGAGCAGCGTTTCCGGGCACAGGGCTTTCCTATGGCGAGGCTCCCGAGGTGACCGCGGATGGCAGCTCGGCGCTGGGCTCGGCGCTGGCCTGTTTCCCGCTGGACGACCGCGAAGGCCGCAAGATGACGGAACTGGTGGTGGCCACCCCCGAAGGGCGCGAGCTGACCCTGTACGAGTATGACTTTCTGGAGGGGCTGGTCCTGCAGGCCGCCGTAGCGCTGGAGAATGCGCGCAACCACGAGCGCAACCTGCAGTGGGCGCGCGTGCAGCAGGATCTGGACGCGGCGCGGAATATCCAGCGCTCCCTGCTGCCGCACACCTTGCCCAAGATCGCGGGCTACTCGCTGGGCTTCCGCTCCGAGACCTGCTACGAGGTGGGCGGCGACTATCTGGACGTCGTGGAGCAGCCGGACGGCAGCCTGCTGGTGGTGGTGGCCGATGTGGCCGGCAAGGGCATGGCCTCCGCGCTGATGGCCACCAGTTTTCGCGCTGCGTTCCGGGCCATGGCCGTGAACGGGCTGCCGCTGGATGAGCTGGCCACCCGGATGAATGAGCACCACTGGCAGGAGGGCGAGGAGGCGCGCAGGCGCTATGTAACGGCCATCTTTCTCCGCCTGCATCCTCAGACGGGCGACCTGGAAGTGGTGAACGCAGGGCATAATCCGGGCTTTCTGGTGCAGCCCGGGGGCGAGACGTGCCAGTTTGATTCCTCGGGCACGCCGCTCGGCCTGTTGCCGGGGATGCGCTACTCCAGCCAGCGGTGCGGGTTTACACCGGGTGCCCGGCTGCTGTTTTATACGGATGGGCTGACTGAGGTCTTTTGCGGCGAGGAAGAATTTGGTTCCGACAGGCTGCTGGACGAGTTTTCGAGGTGTCAGGCGCAAAAGGCCGATGGTATTCTCGATGCAATGTGGGAGGCGCTGAATGCATTTTCCGGCGGTGGCCCGCAGATGGATGACATGACAGCCCTGGCGCTGTGCAGAGGAACGGACGCGACGGAGGCGACCGTATGATGACTGCGAAGTCCACCAGCGTGGAGGTCAAGCTGCCTTCGCGGCTTGGCTATGAGAAGGTGGCCATGAGCACCGCGGCTGCGGTGGCCAAGCTGATGGGCTTCCCTGAAGACCGCGTGGAAGACCTGAAGACAGCGGTTGCTGAAGCGTGCATCAACGCCATTGAGCACGGCAACCGTCTCAATGAAGGGCTCTCTGTCGGGGTCGTGCTTTCCACGATGGGCGACGGGCTCGAAGTGAAAGTGATCGATGACGGCAAGGGCCTGAAGACCCTGCCGCCCAAACCGGATATCGACCGCAAGATTCACGGCGAGGAAGATCCCCGCGGCATGGGCATGTTTCTGATCCAGGCGCTGGTGGATGAGGCGGAGTGGGTGAAGGGGGCAAACGGAAAAAGCAGTTACGTCAGGCTCGTCATCCGGCTGGACAGAGAAGCCGAGTAGGAAAACCAACAAGGAAAATGGAGATATCAGATCGTGCAAACTGAAACGAAGGCGCGCGTAGAACAGCTTACTTCTCCAGCCGGACACCCGGTGGCCGTCCTTCGCTTTGAGGGCGATATCGCAAGCACCTCAAAGACTGCTGTACTGGGGACTTACCAGGCGTTGCCGAAGGACTCTACAAAGCTTGTTCTGCTGGACTTTACCAAGGTGGATTACATCAACTCGAGCGGAATAGCGCTGGTGATTCAGATGCTGATTGAGGCGTCCAATGCGGGGCAGAAGGTGTATGCCTTCGGGTTGTCGCCGCACTTCACCAAGGTCTTCACCATGGTGGGGATCACCAAGTATGCGGGCCTGTTTCCCGGACAGGCAGAGGCGCTGGCGGCGCTTTAACCGGCCGGGGCGGCGGATCTCCGCTTGTTTCCCGCAGGAGCAGGAACTCCCTTATGACTCTGGAAGCACTTCAGGCCGCACTGCGCGAGGCCGGCCATGACGGCTGGCTGTTTTACGATCACCATCACCGCGACCCAATCGGCGAGCGCATCCTGGGGCTCGATCCGCATGCGCACATAACGCGGCGCTGGTATTACTACGTGCCCGCGCAGGGCGAGCCGCGCAAGCTGGTGCATCGCGTTGAACAGGCGCGGCTGGACGCGCTGCCCGGCACCAAGGGGCTCTACTCCAGCTGGCAGGAGCTGGCGGCGGGGCTGGAGGCCATGCTCGGCGACGCGCGCCGCATCGCCATGCAGTACTCCCCGAACAACGCCATCATGTACGTCTCCATGGTAGACGCGGGCACGGTCGAGTTTCTGCGCGGACTGGGCAAGCAGATCGTGAGCTCGGCCGACCTGGTAAGCCAGTTTGAGGCGGTGCTGAATGACGAACAGATGGCCAGCCACGCCGTGGCGCAGCGGGCCATCGACCAGATATTGCAGGAGGGCTGGAAGGAGATAGGGCTGCGCCTGCGCCCGGCCTCCGGCAGCCCCGCTGCCTACACCGAATATGACCACATGCGCTGGCTGAGCACGGCGATGGACCGGGCCGGGCTGACGTGGGAGAACGGCCCCAACGTAAGCGTGAACGCAAATGCCTCGGACTCGCACTACGAGCCCCTGGCCGAGAATTCGGCGCAGATCCGGGAGGGCGACTTTGTCCTCGTCGACATCTGGGGCCGCGTGAACGTGCCGGGCAGCGTGTTCTATGACATTACGTGGACCGGCGTGGTGGGGCGCGAACCCAGCGAGCGCGAGCAGCAGGTGTTTGAGGTGGTGCGCAATGCCCGCGACGCCGCCATCCAGGCCGTGGAGCAGGCCTTTGCCGCAGGTCGGCCCATGCACGGCTTCGAGGGCGATGATGCGGCGCGGGCCGTCATTCGCGCGGCGGGCTTCGGCGACTACTTCACCCATCGCACCGGCCACAACATCGCCTGCGACCTGCACGGGCCGGGCGCGCACCTGGACAATCTGGAGACGCACGACGAGCGGCTCATTCTGCCCTACACCTGCTTCTCCGTCGAACCGGGCATCTACCTGCCGGAGTTTGGCGTGCGCAGCGAGGTGAACATGATGACCCAGCCGGGCAGGGCCTGGGTCACGGGCCGCATTCAGCAGGAGCTGGTGCGCATCTGACGGGGGGCGGGCCCGGAGGCATCCTGCCCGGGTGCGATATAGTCAAGAAGGAATGGCTGCAAACGATAACAAACAGGCCGCGGCAGGGGGCTTTGTCTACCTGCCCCTGATAGCCGGTTGGCTGGTGCCCGGCGCGGGGCACTTTCTGCTGCGCAAATGGGGCCGCGGAACCCTGCTGATGCTCTCCATCCTGTGCATGTATGTGCTGGGACTGGCAATGCAGGGCAAGGTCTACAGCAGCGCGCATGAAATTCTGGACGTGCTGGGCTTTGCCGGGGATCTGGGCAACGGGTTGCTGTATATCGTCAGCCGCATACTCGGCCTCGGGGCCGACTCCGTGCAGGTGACGACAGCGGACTGGGGTACGCGGTTCATCGTGGTGGCCGGGCTGCTCAACGTCATCTCCGCCGTGGATGCGCACAATCTGCGCACGGGAAGGAAGGCCTGATGTTCCATCCTTCGCACTTCACGGCCGTGCTGCTGTTTGCCCTGTTCGCCTCAACGGTCTTCGGCATCACGCAGCGCGACACCCCGGCGCGCATGCTGCGCTACGGCGTCTACTGCTTCACGCTGTTCGTAGGCTCGGCAATCGTGCTCAGCTGGCTCATGTTCCTCATCGCGCGGTAAGCCTCCCGGCGCCGCGCAGCGCTCCCGCACATCCCATCCAGCACTATCCGCGTTCTTCGCGCTGCCACACGGCGGCGTCAAAGACGTGCAGCGTGTCATAGCCCTCGGAGCGATACAGCTCCACGGCCTCCGTATTGGCCTGCGTCACGGTCAGGGAGACCTCGCTGACACCCTGGCGCAGGAACTGCGACGCGGCGTTGGCGAGCAGCATGCGCGCCAGTCCGCGCCGGCGGTACTGGGAGTGGACGCAGATCTGGGTAATGTGGCCGCACTGCGGGCTCACCCGCGAGCCAAGCACCAGCGCCACCAGCTCGCGCGTGGCGCGGTCGGCCACCACGTGCGAGGCCTGCGTGGAGAAGACGCCGCACCCGGCATAGCGCACAATGTTGTGCAGAAAGCGCAGCGAGCCGTGCACCGAGCGGTACTGGTCATTGATGTAGCTGTCCGGATGGCGGGAGTAGGCCTCGCAGATCAGGCGCGCGGCGGGCGCCAGATCCTCCTCGCGCCAGGGACGCAGCTCCAGCTCCGGTGGCAGGTCGAAGTGCGGGGCGCTCCAGCGGCCCTCCAGCGGCTGCAGCATAAACAGGCGGCGAAAGATCTGGAAGCCGGCCTGGTGAAACAGCTCCGTGTGCGCGCCGGTGGGATGCAGCAGCAGCTGCGACTCCACCCGATCGACATGCGGCGAGTTGAGCAGCAGCTCCAGCAGGTGCTGCAGCAGCGTCTCCTCCACCCGGTGGGCGGGCTCGGCCGCGCGGGTGGCAATGGAGAGCGGAGCCTCCGGCGGCAGGCCGGGCATGGCAAACACGTCTCCAATAACGGCCTTGGTCTCCTCGTAGACGCAGAAGGTGTATCCAATCACCTGCCCGGACTCCAGCGCGGCGTAACCGGGCAGCATGTGGTTGTCCAGATACTGGAGCAACAGCCGGGAGGAGGAGCGATAGTCCCAGTGCAGGCGGCGCAGCCAAAGCTCGCCCTCGGCCTCAAGCAAGGCGCGCAGATGCGGCGCGGAGAAGTGCCGCAGGTCGAGGATGTCGATGGAAACGCCTGAGGTCATGGTTTCCTTGCAGGAAGCGCTGCGTCACCGGCCTGCGGCAACTTTGCCACGAGAGGACGGCGGACCGCAAGCCCGTTTCCGGGCTTTGCTGCTTTTCCCTCCAACTACTTGCGGCCGACCAGGTAGACCTCAAGCCCCTGCTCGGGCCACTGGAAGAGCGGTAGATACTGGCGGCCGGCCAGGTACTGCTGCAGGGCGTCGGGGGTGTGCAGGTCCACGCCGCGGCGGCCGGCAAGGCGGGCCACCAGGATGTGTTCCTCGTCCGGCACGCCGCTTTCGTCGTAGTTCACAATCTCATGATTGCGATAGAACGCCAGGCCGTACTCCATGTCGCGGCGCACGCGGAAGACAGCCACAGTCTCCGTGGGCGGGTACGTGGCGGCCAGTTGCTGGGCCAGCGCGCGCGCGGAGTAGGAGCGGTCCAGCAGATGGATGACCCGCTTGGAGGCTGACACGGCGGGAATGCCGAAGAAGGGGCCCACGCCGTAGAGAAACAGCATCAGCACCATCAGGATGCCCGTGGTGGCCAGCCGCAGCCGGGCCAGTCCAAAGCCGTGAACCACGATCAAGATCAGCAGCGCCGCGCCGGTAGAGGCCGCAATGGCCACAAGCAGGGCATGCAGCGGCGGCATCTTGGCCCCGTGTGCCACAAACCACGGCAGCAGGAAGGCGAACATCGCCATCACCGCGCACAGAATGGCGTGCCCCAGCAGGATCCCGCGATGCAGCCCCTGGCTGCGGCGGCGGAAGAGGAAGTCGCCCGTAAGGATGGTGATGGGAGGAATGGCCGGCAGAATGTAGCCGGGCAGCTTGGACTGCGACAGGGTGAAAAAGGTGATGGGAATGAGCGCCCACAGAACCAGAAACTCCGGGAAGGCGTCTCCGGGGCGGCTGGGCTTGGGCTTCTCCGGCCGGGAGTGGCGCAGCCGCCACTCAGCAACGGAGGTCAGGATGCCGTCAATCAGGGCGCGAATGGCCACCACAGTCCACGGCATCACGGCCAGCAGAACAACCACGCCGTAGTACCAGAAGGGCTGCTCGTGCTGGTAGCGGTTGGTGGCAAAGCGCTCCAGGTTGTGTTCGAGGAAGAACTCGCGGAAGAAGGTGGGGTTCTGGTGCTGCACGGCGATGAACCAGGGCAGCACAATGGCGAAGTAGAGCAGCACGCCCGGCCACCAGAACGACCGCCGCAGGATGACCCACTCCCGGCGCAGCGCGGCAAAGGCCGTGATGATGACCAGCGCCAGAAACGGCGCTACCGGGCCCTTGGCCAGGGTGGCGATGCCGGTGAAGAAGTAGATGTCAAACAGCCAGAACTTCGACCGCGTTTCATACCACGCATACCAGCCCAGCAGTCCGATGGAGAGCGGAGCGGCCAGTTGCATGTCGGTGGAGGCGCCGCGGGAAAAGCCGATGATGCCGGCGCAGGCCACCGTGATGAGGGCGGCATCCAGATGTCCGCCGGGGCGGAAGCGGCGCATGTGCAGGTAGATGAGTGCAACCAGGATGAAGGCGAAGCTGGCCGAGGGCAGGCGCGCGCTCCAGTCATGCACGCCAAACTCCTGAAAGACAAACATGGCGCGCCAGTAGTAGAGGGCTGGCTTCTCAAGCCACGGGCGGCCGTAAAGGTACGGGGTGACGCAGGCGCTCAGGTGGTCCTTTACCGTGTGGGCAGAGTCAAAGCGCGTGAGCATCTCATGGGCAATCTGGGCATAGCGCGGCTCGTCCGCGCCCACCAGCCCCATGCCGTCGCCTCCCAGCAGAGGCGTGACGCCGTAGAGGATGAAGAAGACAGAGAAGCCCAGAAAGACGGCAGCCTCGCAAACAGTGGCCCAGCGGGGCAGCCGTTTGCGCCAGCCGCGGCGCAGCTCGGGGGTGGAGGAATCCAGGGCAGTATCCACGTCCAACGTATCTCCAGCAGAGCGGCCATTGCGCCGGAACAACGCAACCGCGGCCCGTCTCGGCCAACTTCGCAGGGGGAGTCTGGAGTCCCCGGCGGCCGAATTTTGAGTGAGCCTCCTGCGAGGCGAAACCTTCGATTCCCTGCCGCCTGACGACAGGGACAAGGCTAACAGATTCGGGCGGAAAGACGATGCGGATCAACCGGGACCGGAGACGCTGGGCCGCAGGTGGGCCAGAATCTCTTCCATGGCGCGGGGCAGCGGACCGTCAAGCGTACAGCCGGCGGCGTTCTCGTGGCCCCCGCCGCCCAGGCGCTCGGCAATGGCGGCCACGTTCACGCGGCCCTTGCTGCGCAGGCTCAGGCGGATGCGGCTCTCCGGCAGCTCGCGCAGGAACGCGGCGGCCTCCACCCCGGCGATGGAGACGGCGTAGTTCACAATGCCCTCGCAGTCCTCCTCCGCGGCGCAGGTGCGCATCATGTCCTGGTGCGTTACCCACAGCCACGCCAGGCGCCCTTCGCGGGTCAGGTTGCTCAGGGCCGCGCCCAGCAGCAGCAGCTTGGAGGTGGCGGTGGAGAAGTAGACCTCCTGCGCAATGCGCAGCGGGTCGGCCCCGGCCTCCACCAGGTCCCGGGCCAGCGCAAACGTGGAGGCGCGCGTGGACCCGTAGCAGAAGCCGCCTGTATCCGTGAGCACGGTGGTGTAGAGGCAGGTGGCCATCTCCGGGGTGATAGTGGCTCCCGCGGCCAGCGCAAGGCGGTACACCATCTCGCCAGCGCTGGCGGCCTCGCGGTCAATCCAGTTCAGATTTCCCCAGGGCTGGCCGGTGGCGTGGTGGTCGATGTTGATGACGAAGAAGGGCTCAAGGCCGCGCAGGCGGGTGCGGTCCAGGCTGTCGCACTCCAGCAGGATGGCGGCGTCATAGGGGCCGTGCACGCGCAGGGCAGTGCGGATGGAATCGGCCTGGGGCAGCCCGCGATAGACGGCGGGGATGCGGTCGGCGGCCACCAGGTCCGCCCGCTTGCCCATCTGCTCCAGCAGCATGCCCATGGCCAGCGTGGAGCCGACGGCGTCGCCATCCGGCCGGGAGTGGGAGCACACGAGGAATCGCTCTCCCTGGCGCAGCACCTTCAGGATGGCCTCGATGGAGCCTTCCTGCAGTGCTGCAGCGGCCGGGTCGGCGAGATGCGGGGTGGTATCGCCCATGGCCGCCTACTCCGCCGGTGCCTTCTGCCGCTTGCGCGAGCGGTTCATCAGCTCCTCAATGCGCGCCTGGAAGCGCCCGGATCGATCCACCAGAAAGCTGAGCTCGGGCACATGGCGAACCCCCATGCGCTCCTTTAACTCAAAGCGAATGTATCCTTTGGCGGCATCCAGCCCGGCAATGGTCTGCTCCTCGGCGTGGGTGATGTCCGGCACGGCGCTGTCCACGGCAATGTACACCCGGGCCGACTTGCCGCCGGGGTTCAGCACCACTTCGCTCACGTAGCAAAAGGAGATGCGCGGGTCAGACAGCTCACCCTCAATCATGGCGCCGATCTCCTCGCGGAGCGTCTCTGCCACGCGGTCCTGATGATGTTTGCGGCCCCTGTGCTCCGGCATGCCCCTGTACCTCCCCGGGTAAACCATTCAGGATACCAGAGGGGGCGCCAGCCAGCCGGCGGGGTTACTGCTCCATGTACTCCCAGAAGGCGTCTGTAATCTGCGCGCCAAGCTCGTTGGCCATGCGCGTGGCGGCGCGCTCCACCTCCTCCATCAGGCCGTGCAGGTAGCTGCGCGAGTGCGAGATGGCCACGGCGCCCAGGGTGGCCGACTGCCACGTGACGGCCTCGTCCATCTCCGCAACGGAGATGTTGAAGCCCTGCCGCAACTGGTCCTTCATGGAGCGGACAACCTGGCGGCGATCCTTGAGCGACTGGGCGTGCTCAATGCAGAGTTCGAGTGTGAGTTGCGCTACAGGCATGGCGAACCGGACAGCGAGCCGGCTGGTGGACCATTCTAGAGCAAAACCAGCCTTCCCGTGGCCCGGCAGACGATACGCCCGGTCACCGTTCTCTGCCGGTCGTGCCAACGTACGAGAATCCTCCGCGGGTACCCCGGGCCGGTTTCGTTTGCGCGCGAATCCGGCCCGCACCGGACAAGAACCTGCTGATTCCACAAGAGAAAGCGAATCACAGCGCAGGCGGCAACAGCGCAAAGGCGACGACGGTCTGGCCCGCAAGTCCGGTCTCCGCCAGCAGGCTCGCCTCCAGCTCGTGCGGAACGGGCATCTCGCAGGCGGCAATCTCCTCCTGCGATGCGCCGACGAAGCACAGCTCGCAGCAGCCGAGCGCGGTGGTCTCGTCGTCCCCGGCCTCCATGCGGACCGGCGGGCCGAAGACGCGGCAGGTCATCGGCCGCCAGGGATAAACGTCGCAGCGGCCGGTGGCGGGGTCCAGGGCCGGGCAGGGAGCGTCATTCGCGAACTCCTCAAAGCGGAGCTGGTCTTCGGCGGTCTCGCCCAGGATGCCCGTGCGAGGGTCGCCCGGAAAGCCGGGCAGGTACTCGTCGAGCCAGGCCCGGGCGCGACGCTCCAGCTCGGCCGCCAGCGCGGGCTGTTCCCGGCGAAGCGTGTCCATGCCGGTGCGCCGGCTCTC
>JAJXWS010000139.1 GCA_021781495.1 Acidobacteriota bacterium
GCTCGCGCAGGAAGTTTGTGGGCGCGACGACGTATCCGCCTTCACCCTGGATGGGCTCGACGAAGATGGCCGCAACCTCTTCAGGGGGCAGGATGGTCTTGAAGAGCTTCTCTTCGATGTACCTTGCGCAGCCGAGCGCGAACTCCTCTTCGGCCTGCGGGCCGCCGGTGCAGCCGCGATAGGCATAGGGATAGCGGACGTGGGTGACGCCGGGGACGAGCGGGGCGAAGCGGCGCTTTTGCTGCGGCTTGGACCCGGTGAGCGAGAGCGCGCCCATGGTGCGGCCGTGGAAGGCGCCGAGGAAGGCGATGATGTGCTGGCGGCCGGTATGGTAGCGGGCGAGCTTCATGGCGCACTCGATGGCCTCGGCGCCTGAGTTGCCGTAGAAGAACCTGTGCGGGCCGGGCATGGGGGCAATCGAAGAGAGCCGCGCGGCAAGATCGGTGAGCGGCTCGTTGTAGAAGTCGGTGCCGGAGATATGGATGAGCTCGGCGGCCTGCTTCTGAATTGCGGCGACGACTTCGGGGTGGCAATGGCCGGTGGAAGTCACAGCGATACCGGCGGCGAAGTCGAGAAACTCATTGCCGTCCACATCTTCCACGCGGATGCCGCGCCCGCGGCGCGCGACGAGGGGATAGGAGCGGGTGTAACTGGGCGAGATGTAGCGTGTGTCTGCCTCGACGGCGGCTTTGGCTTTCGGCCCCGGCAGAGCGCCTTTCAGTTTTGGTCCGAATTGAGCGTGCATTTCCTGCTTGGTCATGATCTTGTGTCCTCGGCAGATTCGGTTGTGTGGCGCGTGCGTGACGAGCTCCGGCGGGCAGGTGCGCGGCCACGGGCCCCGGCAACGTGGGGCCGCTCATTTCCGCTCGCCACAGTGGGCGAACGCTAAGAACGGGCGAGGATCTTCGGCGGTCCGGTACTAATCGCCGCCGAAGAGACTAGGTCGCGTGCGGATGGGCAGCACGCGGAGATGCTTGCGCGGGCAGATGATGCGGGCGCGCGCACGGGACCAGCGCCTGGAGGCTGGAACGAGCGATGCGGCAAGAATGGTGCGCGTCTGCATGGAAATCCCGCTGACCCGAGGATAGCACGGCGGCGGATGACAGTTCCAAAGGCGAAAAGCGAGCAAATGCCGGGCGGAAGGCTAGGAAGCTGGCTTCTTGTCGAAGGCAGTGGCGGGAACGAGCGCGGCGGGCGGCTCGCCATCGAGAGAGACTTTGCCGTGCTCAAAGGCCTGCAGGGAAGCGTCATCGGATGCGGCGGTCATCCAGCAGACGGCGCCGAGCTTGAGGACGCTGCATGCAATCTCGATGGTGTACTGGGCCTCGGGGTGGCCGAGAACTGAAGCTTTGGCACGCTCAATCCACAGGGTGTGGGAGCCGAGCGTGTAGGAGCCGTATTCAGGAGCAGCAAGGTCGAAGCTCTGCTTGAGCTGTTCGGAGGCGCCCTCGGCAAAGCCGGGCAGCTCGGTGTCAGTGAGTCTCTGGCCAAAGCAGCCGAAGGGGAGCTGCAGAACAGAGATGACGGAGGCGGGCGCACCGTGCCGCGCTGCGAGCTGGAGCTGGACGCACTGGATGCCCTTCTTTTCTTCTTCGCTGCCGGCCGCCTGCGACTGCTGCTCCTTGACCACGGGCAGAGAAGGGTTCTCATTCACAATTTGCCAGTCGGCGGGAAGGCTGTAACTGAATCCAAGGCTGCTGTGGTGGGGCAGCGAGGGGCTCTGGCCGGACGCAGCGGCGCAGGAAGCAACGAGGATGATGAGAAGAAGAGCCGCTTTCATGGCGGGCTCAGTGTACCATTGCGCTGCTGGACGGGAGCGTGACCGGGCACTAGGAGATGAGGGCGATGGACATGGCTACCGCAGCTTGTCGCGCACCTCGGGCCGGATCAAGTACAGGAAGAACAGGAGATTCAGAAGGCCCTGCACCAGGGCCGGCGCGGCGTGTTGCGCGCCGAAGACCCACAGGTTGTAGCAGGCCAGCAGAAAGACCGCCGCCAGCGCCGCTGCCCATGCCCATCGCAGCAGCAGAAACAGTCCCGCGCTGGAGGTGAGAAAGGCCGCGGAAAGCAGGAGAAACAGCACAGGGTAGTGGCCGCCGGCGACGCCGAGAATAATCACGCCCGCGAGGAGCAGCAGATACAGACAGATGGCCGCAAGCCCCGGCAGCGGGAACAGCCTGCGCGGCGGTTGCGGCTCTTGGGCGGTGCGTGGCTGTGTCGGCTCGGTCATAGCGTGTGCAGGTAGGCGAGCAGATCCTGAAGGTCGCTGTCGCTGAGGGGCGTGGCCGGCATCATGGTGCGGCCGTGCAGAATCACGTAGGTCAGCCGCTCATCGGTGGGCGGCATGCCGGAGGGCATCGAAGGCTGTTTGGTGAGAGCCTGCAACCCGGGACCATGCAGAGAGCTGGTGCTGGTGGGATAGTGGCAGCGTGCGCAGTCGCGCTGAAAGACGGCAGAGCCTCGCGCTTCCTGCGCGGTCCACTGCGAGGCGGGCTTGGAGGGAGGCAACTGGCGGCAGCCTGCAAGCGCAGCCAGAGCGCCAACCGCGGCAACAAAAGGAAGAATGCGCATCTCGGTATCGATGATACCTGCCGGACCGCGCGCGGCGTTATTCTGTGGCCGCAATCGCTTCGCAGATGCGCTCGATTGCATGCGACTCCGCCTCACTGCCCGGCCGGTGGCCGTTGATCAGAATGGAAAACGCCAGCACTTTACCGCTGGAGGCGGTCAGATAACCACTGAGCGCATTCGTCTCGTCAAGGGTACCGGTCTTTGCCCAGAGACGGCCTTTCAGGGGCGAGCTTTTGAATCGTCCGGCCAATGTCCCGTCCTCGCCCGCAATCGGAAGAGTGGCGCGCCAGGCGGTGCCCCATGCCTGCCGCGAGGCGTAGCCGAGCAACTGCGTAAAGGCGCGCGGCGTGATACGGTCTTCGGGGCTGATGCCCGAACCGTCATAGAAAAAGAAGTCGTCATCCTTCACGCCCGCCAGCTGCAAGAACTGGCGCGTGACGCGCGCTCCCTGTTCCAGGCTGCCGTCATTGCCAAACAGACGGCCCAGAGTACGCAGCAACAGCTCGGCGTGCAGGTTCTCGCTCATCTTGTTGGTCACTGCGATGTCTTCGATCACCGGCACGGAGATGTGCGTGGCCAGCACGCGGCGTTCCTGCAGAGGCGCTGCGACGGTTGCGATGGCAAGCGGGGTAAGCTGCAGCGGGCGGGCGCGCTCAGCGACAAAATCACCGTTGCCATTGGGCAGCCGGTGCGCAGCTGTAGCAGAGCCATCTACCTGTATGCCGCGCGTCAAAAGCGCCCGCTTGAAGGCCGTGGCGGTAAAGCCCGCCGGATCATCCACGGCCAGAGATGCGTGAAAGCCCTTTGCCGGCACCGTACCCCATGCTCGCACCAGCAGGCTGCCGGGCACGCGTGCGAGACCTGGGTGCGCGGCGGTGTTTTCCGCGGCCACTGTGACTGTGCTGTCCAGTGTGTAGTAGTCGCTGACGGGAGTCCATTCCGTTTCAAGCCCACTGGGAGCGGAGGCATCCGCGCGCATGCGCAGCTCGATCGTGTTGTCGTTGAAGCTGAGCGCGGAGACCGGCGCGCCGTAGCCCCACTGCAGGTCATCCCATCCCCAGCCCGCGCCGTAGGGCTCGTCGAGAAAGTAGCTGTCATCGCCCACCACATTGCCGGTCACGCTGCGCACACCGGCCTCCACCACCTGCTGTGCCAGCTTTTCGAGCGGAGTCATGGGCTGCGGTTCCGC
>JAJXWS010000140.1 GCA_021781495.1 Acidobacteriota bacterium
GGTCGGCCTTAAAGTCGTAGGTGGTGATGACTGTTTGCATCCATTTCGAGAGAGACTTGTCTCTCTTCTTCGCCAGCGCTTCAAAACCGGAGAGGTAGCTCTCGTCAAAGACGTCACCGGTTGCCATCTTCCAGACGAGTTTCAGTTTCGCCGCCATCGCCTCGGATGCTCCTTCGAATTTGACGGAAGCTAGTTTGTATTGCGGACCCGGATCGATTTGGACGCTGTAATTCACGATATGAGCCGCTTCATCAAAAGAAGGATGTAAGACAGTCGAGCTATCGAGATATCCATGCGCGTTGTACACGTCATGGACCGCCAGGACGAACATATCCAGCGGCCGTCCGGAACTGGCCTGGTTTTTGGACAGCGTTTTCTCAACCTCAGCGCGTGTGACCAGTGCGCCGGCCGGAAGGTCAATCTTTCCGAGCTTATAGATTCCACCCTCTTTGATCGTCACCGCATAGGGAACATCGATGGACTGATCCGAGACCATGAGAGTGCCGAGCTGGGCCACATCCACTTGCACGGCCGCATACCCTTGATCCTTGTAGAGGTCTTCAAAGGCGCGCTGAAGACCGGCTCCCGTGTTCTCTGTGTCGAAGCTGGTTCCGGTTTGCTGGCTGGCCAGCAGGCTGGCCTTTGCTTGCATCGCGGGCGATACGGCGGAGAGCTGAATGCGGCCAATATGAACGGGCGGTGCGGCCACGGTGAAGTTCATTGCCGTGAGCTTTTGTGGGCCCAGGCCGCTGGTGAGGCTGGCCTTCACCGTTGCCTTGGCGCCTTTGGCTGCCAGCATTTCTTCCAACGCCCGGCAGATTCCTTCGACCACGGAGCCACTCGCCGGCAGAAGTCCTTGATAGAGCGGGAAGCGCTCGTGGAGTGTGGCATCGAGTTCTTTGTCCGGAGTGAGAGGCACATTATCCAGGTGCATCGGGAAAAGCTGGGCGGAAGGTGTCAAAGTAATGAGCCAGGTCTTGCGGTCGTATGCGAATTTGACCTCCTTGAACATGCCTGAATCAACGAGTTGCCTGGCATGAGCTTTCACTGCATCGGAGTTCAGACGGACGCCCGGCTTCAAACCGGCAGCTGCGAGGAGTTCCTCCTGGGTGTATTGTGGCGCGCCCTGAAAACGGATTGCCTGGGGTGGGACTTTCTTCTGGGCCAGCAAGGGAAGAAAGCAGCTCAGGAGCAACGCTACACCGACTGCCCTGGATTGTTTCGTCATTTGTGACAAGGGTAACAAATGCAGACGAGCCGAGGATTCGCCGGAGATTGGAGCCTATGGCACCAACGTAAACTTTCTGATTGCAATATGTGCGCCGCGGGGAACCCGATCATTGTGGGGCATCACGGCAACTGTAATTTCGCTGTGATCTCAAGGGCGTTATTTGGCATCTTCGATTCCTAAATTAAGAAGTGCTGGAAGATATGCCGAAGTTCGAGTGTCGGGGCCGCTGTCTGGTCAGACACTGGGAACGGTGCGATTGTCCTCGCCCATGACTCTTGAGCGGATCGCCGCCAACTATGACCACTGCCATATCTTGGATAACTCGGAGGCAAGCTCCTCGTTTACCGAACACAGGACGAGAAAAGCACCGCGTCCTTGCCGTGTCATCGGCAAGGTGGAGGCGGGCGCGGACGGGGCAATTACGCAACTCTTCTACAACGTGGATGCGTACCTGGACTTTATGGAGCGGTGCGCGAAGGCAGGCATCACGGTTCCCGTGGTGCCGGGCATCATGCCGATCACAGGCTTCGCGAATACGGTGCGCTTCTGTTCGGGTTGCGGCGCGGACCTGCCGCGGTGGGTGAAGCTGCGCCTGGAAGAGCTGCAGGACGACAAGGAGCGGCTGCTGGAGTTTGGCGAGAGCGTGGTGACACGGCTGTGCGAGACGCTGCTGCGGAACGGCGCGCCGGGACTGCACTTCTACACGATCAACCAGGCGGGGCCGACGCTGCGGCTATGCAGAAACCTGGGATTAGCCGCGAAAGCGTGACGCGCGCACGACAGGTCAGGGAATCACGGGCAAAAGTGAGCCGGCTGACTGGGCAAAAGGTGCCTGGGTCAGATAGGATGTTGGTTTCATGACAACAAAGATTGATTTTCGTCCCGTCATTCTGGCCGGAGGCAGCGGCACCCGGTTCTGGCCGCGATCACGGCGCGCGCGCGCCAAGCAGGTGCTGGCGCTGGACGGTGAGCGCTCGATGATTCAGCAGACGGTGGAGCGCCTGAAGCCGCTGGCTCCGATTGAGAAGACGTGGGTCATCACGAACGAGTTTCTCTCGCACGAGATTGCCGACCAGCTCAGGGTCGTGCCGCGGCAGCAGATTGTAGAAGAGCCCATGGCGCGCAACACGGCGCCGGCCTGCGGGCTGGCTGCGTTTTTGATTGAGCGGGAGAATCCCGAGGCTGTGCTCGGCGTGTTTCCGTCGGACCACGTGATTGGCGACGAGCCGCGGTTCCTGAAGGCGCTGCAGAAGGGGATTGCGCTGGCGGCGGCGGGCGAGAACATTGTGGTGCTGGGCATAGAGCCGACACGCGCCGAGACGGGCTACGGGTATATCGAGACGGGTGACCTGACGGCGGATGGGAATGCACTGCACGTGCGGCGCTTCACCGAGAAGCCGAACCAGAACCGCGCCGAGGAGTTTGTGGCGGCGGGGAACTACTACTGGAACTCGGGAATGTTTTTGTGGACAGCGCGGACGCTGGCCAACGCGGTGCGCGAACATCTACCGGAGACGGCGCCGCTGCTTGAGAGCATTGCCGCGGCGTATGGGACTCCGCAGTTCGAAGAGGTATTCCACAAGCTCTACCCCAAGTGCGAGAACATCTCGGTGGACTATGCCGTACTGGAGCCGCGATCGGCAAAGGGCGAGCATTCGTCGCATCTGTATTGTCTGCCGGCGGAGTTCAGCTGGAATGACCTGGGATCGTGGGCATCGCTGTATGAGTATCAGACGGACACGCGTCTGCGCGGCGACAGTGATGGCAATGTGGCGGAGACGGATGGGCACATTGCGCTGGAGGCCACGAACAACTACGCCTACAGCCCGCGCAAGTTTGTGGCGTTGGTGGGCGTGGAGAACCTGGTGATCGTGGACACCGAAGACGCGCTGCTGATTGCGCACCGGGACCACTCGCAGGACGTGGGCAAGATTGTGAAGGAGCTGAGCTCCTCAGGGCGCGGCGAGCTGGTCTAAGATTTTTCCAGACCAAGATGGGTACACAACCGCATGGAAGGCGCGGGCAGCCATGTCGCGCGCTCGCGGCGCTTAGACTCAATTGAAGGAGAAGTGCGGGTTTAACACGATGGCTCACACCCAGATTAAGTTTGGAACCGATGGCTGGCGCGGCGTGATTGCCGATGACTTTACGTTTGCGAATGTACGCATTGCCGCGGCGGCGATTGCGACGTATATCCACGCGAAGGAAGACCCGGCGAAGGGCATCTGCATCGGGTACGACACGCGGTTTGGATCGAGGGCATTTGCGCGGGCGTGCGCGGAGGTGGTGGCGGCGACGGGAATTCGCGTGGAGCTGGCCAACGACATTACGCCGACGCCGGCGCTGAGCTATGGGGTGCGTCACCGGGGCCGCGCGGGCGGCATCATGATTACGTCGAGCCACAACCCGGCGCAGTGGAACGGGGTGAAGTACAAGGCATGGTACGGCGGTTCGGGCAAGCCGTCGATCATCGCCGAAATTGAGAAGCATCTGGGCGAGCCCGTGCCGCA
>JAJXWS010000141.1 GCA_021781495.1 Acidobacteriota bacterium
CCCCCCTGAGGCTCCAATCCGCCCGGACGGCCCCCCCGCCGTCTGGCCGCCAACCAAGCTCTCGCAACACGAGAGAACCAAGGCAACTTGGCCCCCATCAAAGATGGGGGCCGTTTTTTGTCTGGGGATAAGTGGACGAACGGAAGCATCCGCGCGGGCCCGCTGCGAAGCTGCTGACGCTGGCGGCCCGGCATGGGCTGCAGGCGATTGCGTAAGGGGCTGTACGGGCTTGGTCGCGGCTGGGCGAGGACCGTGCTTTCCCAGGTCTCAGACGCGAGACCTGGGGTACCCATTTTTAGCGGGGGAACTCACATCGCGCCCCGGTACCCGCTTCGCTGCGATGGAATGAAAGCGGTGTGTGGGCGGCACAGCGGCGTGTGCGGCGGAGCGGGTAGAATCCGGATATATGGAAAAGAAGCAGGAAAGTGCAGTTGTGCCGGAGTCGATTCTGGAGGGGAGCCGGTTTGTAAGGGCGTGTCTGCGCAAGCCGGTGGACCGGACGCCGGTGTGGTTTTTGCGGCAGGCGGGGCGCTACATGCAGGAGTACCGCGAGGTGCGGAAGCACCACACGCTGGTGGAGATCTGCAAGCAGCCGGAGTTGGCCGCGGAGGTGACGATTACGGCGGCGGAGAAGCTGGGCGTGGATGCGGCGATTATCTTTGCCGATCTGCTGCTGCCGCTGGAGCCGATGGGGCTGCCGTTTGAGTTTCAGGCGGGCGAAGGGCCGGTGGTGCATCACCCGGTGCGGACGGCGGAGGATGTGAAGGCGCTGCGGACGGATCGCGCGGCGGAGCTGGGCTATGTGGCGCGGGCGATTGAGAAGGTGGCGGCGCACTTTCACGAGCGGCTGGGCATCATAGGGTTCTGCGGTGCGCCGTTTACGCTGGCCAGCTACATGATTGAAGGCGGAGGCTCGCGGAATTATGTACACACGAAGCAGATGATGTATGGCGACCCCATCGCATGGGGTGGACTTCTGGACAAGCTGGTCACGGTTCTGACGGAGTATTGCCGGCTGCAGGTGCAGGCGGGCGCGGACGTGATTCAGATCTTTGATAGCTGGGTGGGAGCGCTGAGTCTGACGGATTATCGCGAGTATGCGTTTGAGGCGAGCAAGCGGCTGGTGCGCGCGGTGCAGGCGCTGGGCGTACCGGTGATCTACTTTGGCGTGGAGACGGCGGGGCTGCTGGGCGCGATGGCGGAGACGGGCGCGGACGTGATGGGGCTGGACTGGCGGCAGCCGCTGGATGAGGGCTGGCGCGCGGTGGGGCACACGCGGGCGGTGCAGGGGAATCTGGATCCGATTACGCTGTTTGCGCCGCTGGAGGTGCTGGAGCGGCGGGTGAAGGAGATTCTGCGCGCGGCGGGTGGACGGCCGGGGCACATCTTCAACCTGGGGCACGGGATTGTGCCGGGGACGCCGGTGGAGAACGTGCAGGCGGTGGTGAAGATGGTGCGGGAGTTCCGGCTGGAGGGCGCGGCGCGTGGGTAAGGAAGCGGTGCTGCTGCTGGCGCATGGGACGCCGGAGACGGTGGAGCAGATTCCCGAATATCTGCGCAATGTGGTGAGCGGGCGTCCGCTGCCGCAGGCGGTGATTGAAGAGATTCAGCACCGGTATGCGCTGATTGGGCGGAGTCCGCTGACGGAGCTGACGCTGGAGCAGGGGCGCACGGTGGAGGCGCAGCTGGCACAGTCGGGCGAGTCGGTGCGCGTGTATGTGGGGATGCGCAACTGGCGGCCGTATATTCCCGACGTGGTGAAGCAGATGCGCGCGGATGGCGTGGAGGCGGCGGCGGTGATCTGCCTGGCGCCGCAGAACTCGCGCACGAGCGTGGGGCTGTATAAGCGCGCGACGCAGGCCGAAGCGGGGCCGATGCGGATTGATTTCACCGAGGGGTGGGCGCAACATCCGCTGCTGGCGGAGGCCTTTGCGGAGCGGCTGCGGGCGGCGATGGCGCGGCTGAAGGCGGAGACGGGCGAGAACGTTCCGGTGCTGTTCACGGCGCACAGCGTGCCGTGCCGGACGATTCAAACGCCGGCGGCGAGTGAGGGGCAGCCGCGGCTGTGGCCTGGCGCGGGCGTGGACCCTTATGCCGAGGAGGCGAAGCACACGGCGGCGCTGGTGGCCGAGCGCGTACCCGAGATTCCGCGGTGGTGGTTTGCGTTCCAGAGCCAGGGCGCGAGCGGAGGGCCGTGGATTGGGCCGACGGTGGAGGCGACGCTGGATGCGATTGCGGCGGAGGGCGTGAAGACGCTGCTGCTGCAGCCGGTGGGCTTTCTGTGCGACCACGTGGAGATCTTGTACGACGTGGATATTGCGTTCAAGGAGTATGCGCAGAAGCTGGGCGTGCGGCTGGAGCGGCCGGAGTCACTAAATGCGTCGGGGAAGCTGGCGGAGGCCGTGGCGGATTTGGCGCGGAAGGGGCTGGCGCGACTGCGGGGGTAGGGGTGTTGCGAGGTTGTGAAGGGAAGACGTGAGCGACCCGCCGACTTCGTCCCAAGACGCGCTCATCGCGATGAGGCTGCGATGAACAGGCACAGCCCTTTACACTTTGCAGCTGATAGTGAATTCCGTGACCGGGCTTCCTGCCTATTCACGACTCAAACAATCATCTGCCGCTACTCTCGCCGTAGGGGTCTTTGTTCCATTCCTGAGAATTCTTGAGAACAAATACATCCGTATAGGGCTTGCTCGCCCCCAGAGTCACACAGGCTTCCGTCTTCTCCTTGGATAAGCCTTTCAGCGTTCCGGAAATGGAGATGGCCTTGTTGGGAAATGACACGATCATCGTTCTCTGCATACAGATTGCATCAGACGTGGCGATAATCCCATCCGCGTCCCACTTCAAAATCTGGAAATACTCGATAGAAACGTGGGGATGCCCGGAATAGTATTCTGCCGTCGCAGCGATACAGGTTTTACTCTGCTGTTCACAGTTAATCTGAGTCTCGCTTGGGAATTGACCTTTGTCAGATTCTCTTCCGTCCGCGTAGAAGCTTGCAGTATCAAAACTGAAATGAACAGGCGGTGTGGACCGCTGTGCAGAGGAGGATACTGAGAGTCCAGACACCAAAATCAGAGCCGCAATAGCACACTTGAAAAGTGGCATATCTAAACCGCGATGGTTGCTTTGGCGCAGGTGGCCCGGTCACGGAATCCACTATAAGCTACGAAATGTCGTGGGATGTAATGCCACCATAAGGGAGGTTCGATTCCGATCACTGTTCGAAAGGTCGAGGATGATCTTTACTTTGTCTCAGCGTCTCCTCCTGATGCAGATAAGGAGTGGTCACCCGCTGAACCGCGGAGTGGTCGCGAAGTGACAAAAGGTTTACAGGAGCTAGGGTGCCATCAGCAGGACATTGCTGATGCGATGAGCGAAGCAGATCCAAAATGGATAGAAAAACTTCGAGGCTGATCATCCCACCGCCAATAGACCGATGATGCGCGAGGCGCCCCGCTCGTCGCGATGAAGCTTCGTGAACGAGGTCCTCGATTGCGTGATGAGTTGGTTGCTTTCCCAGGTCTCAAAATCGAGACCTGGGGCACCCATTTCCTTGCTTGTGCGAGCATCACGGGATGCTGGGTTACTTGCCCCGTGGTCACTCGCCCCATCGTTACGCGACCCCATGATTCCTTGCGTTCGCGGCTACTGGCGGAGGAGGTTTTTGGCGATGAAGAAGACGTTGGCGGGGCGCTCGGCCAGGC
>JAJXWS010000142.1 GCA_021781495.1 Acidobacteriota bacterium
TGAAGCTACGCGTGTGAGCACGCCCGGCAGGTCTTCCACATAAGCGACGAATGTATGCATCATGATGGCCTCTTGCTCCTCCGTGCTCGTCTACTTGTCGTCCGCCGATTCTTCCAGCGGATCCTTGGCCTGCCGCTTACCGGGGCGGCGGATCATCTCATGCAGCGCACTTCCTGCGGGAATCATCGGATAAACCGAGTCTTCCTTCTCGACCAGGAAATTCAGCAGGAACGGACCTTGCGCCGAACGCGCCTGCTGCACGGCATCGGTCAACTCGCTCCGTGTACGGACCGCGCGGCCCGGAATCCCGTGCGCATCAGCCAGTTTGACAAAGTCCGGGCTGACCAGCGGCGTTGCCTCATAGTTGCGCTCATAAAAGAACTCCTGCCACTGGCGCACCATACCAAGGTAGCCGTTGTTGATGATGGCGATATTGATCTTGATGTTTTCCTGCACAATGGTGGCGAGCTCCGGCGAGGTCATCTGGAAGCCGCCATCCCCGGCGATAACCCAGACCTCCTTGTTCGGGCAGGCAACCTTTGCTCCAATCGCCGCCGGCAGCGCAAACCCCATGGTGCCAAGCCCGCCGGAGGTGATGAGCGTGCGCGGCTTCTCGTGGTGGAAGTACTGCGCCTCCCACATCTGGTGCTGGCCCACATCTGTCACGACAACGGCGTCGCCGCCCGTAATGCGCCACAGATCGTGCATCACATGAGCAGCGTACAGGTGGCCGGAGTCCGGCAGGTTCTTGATGTCGCGAACCACGACGGCGCCTTTGCTCGCTTCAATCGCTTTGAGCCAGGCGTTGCCGTCCCGGCCGGGAATCCGCGGCAGAAGGTCTTCCAGGACGGCCCGCAGATCGCCGACGAGAGCCACATCGACCTTGATGTTTTTATTAATCTCAGACGGATCGACCTCGATGTGAATCTTCTTCGCTTTGAGCGCGTAGTCCGACGTTTTGCCGGTAACGCGGTCGTCAAAGCGCATGCCACAGGCGATAAGGAGATCCGCTTCCTGAATGGCGTGATTGACCCAGGCTTCGCCGTGCATGCCCATCATGCCCATGTTGAGCGGATGCGAGGCAGGGAAGCCGCCAAGGCCGAGCAGCGTGAGAGCAACAGGAATCTGCGCACGCTCGGCAAGGGTGCGCACCTGCTCCATCGCACCAGACTCCATCACTCCGTGACCCGCAAGAATGACTGGGCGCTTTGCCGTGCGAATCAGCTCTGCGGCATGTGTCAGGCCCGACTCTTCGACCCGGAGCATGGGGTGCGGGCGATACGCACGCGGTTTGGCAGCTTCAAAGTCGAAAATTGCTGAACCCTGCTGCGCATCTTTGGTGATGTCCACCAGCACCGGGCCCGGTCGGCCAGAGGTTGCGATCTGGAAGGCGTGGCGCAGTGCAGGCGCGATGTCCTCTGTGCGATGAACGAGAAAATTATGCTTCGTCACCGGAAGTGTGATGCCGGTGATGTCCACTTCTTGAAAGGCATCCGTGCCAAGTACCTTGCTCGACACGTTGCCCGTAATGCAGACGACAGGGATGGAGTCCAGCATTGCCGTCGCAATTCCGGTGACCAGGTTGGTAGCGCCTGGCCCACTCGTGGCAATGGCGACGCCCACCTTGCCCGATGCGCGCGCATAGCCGTCGGCCATGTGAGCCGCGCCCTGCTCGTGGCGCACCAGTGTGTGGTGGATGGGAAACTTGCGCAGTGCATCATACGCGGGCAGAATCGCGCCGCCAGGATAACCGAAGACGTTCGTGACGCCCTCGCCGACGAGCGTGGCCCACAGAATCTCCGCACCTGTCAGGCGCGTCGGCGTTGTGAGATGAGCATTCGATGATTGCGTATTTGTGTGGCTTCCCATGATGGCTCCTCTTGAGCGTCTGCTCGTATGAAGCTGAGAAAACTGGTTGAAGGTCAGGTTGTAGCGCCCTTGGAGGCGGACGTGACGCGGTCTACATACTTACGGAAGACGCCTGTAGGCCAGCGCAGTTCCGGCGGCGCAAAACTCTGCAGTCGCGCGGCAATTTCCTCATCACTGACTTCGAGCGTCAAGGTGCGCTTCGGGATATCGAAGCAGATGGTGTCGCCTTCGCGAACGGCCGCGATCGGCCCGCCCACAAAGGCTTCCGGCGCCACATGCCCGGCAGTAAAGCCGCGCGTGGCGCCGCTGAAGCGGCCATCCGTGAGCAGCGCCACGGTGGAGCTCAATTCCGGAACGCCGCTGATGGCGGCAGTGACCTGCAACATCTCGCGCATCCCGGGGCCGCCCTTCGGTCCCTCATATCGAATCACAAGAACATCGCCTGGCTTAATCTGGCCCGTCTGCACGGCAGCAAAGCAGTCCTCTTCGCAGTCAAAGACGCGCGCAGGGCCGCGATGCTCGTAGCGATTGGCGGCTGCAATCTTCATCACGCAGCCTTCCGGCGCAAGATTGCCCTTGAGAATTACCAGACCGCCATTCGGCTTGATGGGCTGGTCGAAGGTGTGGATCACGATCTGGCCGGGAGTCTCCTGCGCCTGCGCTGCTTCTTCAGCCAGCGTCTTGCCGCTGATGGTGAGCGTGGATCCATCAGCGTGGCCTGCGTCAATCAGGCGCTTGGCCAGGAGTCGCGAACCACCCGCAGCCTGAAAGTCTGACGCCACAAATTTGCCGGCGGGCGTTAAATCGCAGATGAAGGGTGTACGCTTGCTGATCGTGTCGAAGTCGTCGATGGAAAGCGCAATGTCCATCTCATGTGCAATTGCCAGCAGGTGCAGCACGGCATTCGTTGATCCGCCACTGGCTGCGACGCTGGCAATGGCGTTCTCAATTGATTTGCGCGTGATGATCTGAGAAGGACGGCGGTTTGCGCGGACTGCATCCATCAGGATGCGGCCCGCTTCGCGCGTCGCCGCATGCTTGTCCCTGGCTGTTGCCGGAACCCCCGATAGCTGAATGGGGGAGATGCCAAGAATCTCGCCAGACATGGCCATCGTATTCGCAGTGAACTGGCCGCCGCACGCGCCGGCGCCGGGGCATGCATTGGCTTCAAGCGCTTCCAGTCCGGCGTCGTCGATGCGTCCCGCAGCATACGAGCCGATACCTTCGAAAACGTTCTGAATGGTAATGTCCACTCCATTGAGCTTACCCGGAGCGATTGAGCCGCCGTACAGCATCATGCCGGGGATATCGAGGCGGCACAGCGCCATGATGATGCCGGGCATATTTTTGTCGCAGCCGCCGATTCCGACGAGGCCGTCAAACAGATTGCCCCGCGCCACCAGTTCAATGGAGTCCGCGATGACCTCGCGCGATACGAGCGACGCCTTCATGCCTTGCGTTCCCATCGTGATGCCGTCGGAGATGGTCACAGTGTTGAACTCCATCGGCGTGCCGCCCGCTTCGCGAATGCCTTCCTTCAAAGCTTCCGCCACGTCACGCAGGTGTACGTTGCAAGTGCCGATCTCTGTCCAGGTGTTCGCGATTCCAATGATGGGCTTATGCAGCTCCTCCTTTGAAAAACCCGCTCCACGCAGGTAAGAACGCGCAGCTGCCCGGCTCGGGCCCTCAGTCAATGGAATACTCTGGCGCTTGCCCTCGATCGTCACTGTCCCTCTCTACTCTCGTGAAAAATGATGGATATGAAACTTCGCTGGCTTCTCCCT
>JAJXWS010000075.1 GCA_021781495.1 Acidobacteriota bacterium
GCTGCGCGCACGCCGCAAACACCTTCGCTTCCGGCCTGCGCCACAGCAAGGAGTACTGCGGCTGGCTCGACGTGAAGGCCGTGTATCCGGCCTCATCGGCCACCTTCACCGCCTCGTCAATCTGCTTCGCCGTCCACTCGCTAAAGCCGATGGCCCGCACCTTGCCCGCCTTTACTGCGCGGTCCAGCGCGGCCATCGTCTCCTCCAGCGGAGTCTCCATGTCATAGCGGTGGCATTGGTACAGGTCCACATACTCCACACCCAGCCGCTGCAGCGAGCGATCCAGTTGCTTCTCCACCTGCGCGGCCGACAGTCCCTTGTCCGGCTCATCGCCCACCGGAAAATACAGCTTGGTCGCAATCTGGTAGCGGTCACGCGGATACGGCCGGAGCGCCTCGCCCAGCACGCGCTCCGCTTCGCCCGCGCCGTATTGATTCGCCGTGTCAAACAGCGTAATACCGTGGTCCACTGCGGCCTGAATGCAGCGGATGGCCTGTTCGCGGCCCACGCCGCCCGCCACCGTCAACCACGTGCCAAAGCTCAGCTCACTTACTTCCAGCGGTCCCTTGCCCAGCCGGCGATATCGCACTCGTTCGCTCCCTATCCCACGGCCTGCACGCTTCCACGGCCTGTCAGTTCTTCCACGCGCTCAATCCAACCGCGGTCCGCCGCCACGCTCAACTGCTCCGGCTCCAGAATCACCGCGTACTCGCCTTTCTTCTCCAGATGCAGCATCACCTTGCCCGGCCCCGGAGCCACGTCCGCCGCGCTCTTCAGCGCCGTGAATAGCTCCTCCGTCGCGCGGTCCAGATCAATGCGGATGCGCACTCCCGACGGCAGCTTGACCTGCACATCCTCCAGCGCCTGAATCGAGATGATCGAGATCTTCGGCGCTGAATCTTCCTCGCCCATCAGCACCCCGCGAATCAGCACCGGGGCCTCGATCTTCAACTGATTCGACAGCCGCTCGTAGTCCCGAGAAAAACAGATCAGGTCGATCTTGCCGCTGGCGTCTTCCAGCGCGGCCTGCGCATACAGCTTCTGGTCGCGCTTGCTCTTCTGCACGCGCAGCCCATGGATCATGCCCGCTACCTGGATCTCGTCCGCAGGGTCGCTCTGCTGGCCCCAGCGCCTCTCCGGCGGCTTGCGCTCCAGCGCCTCGGCCACGGAGATTACGCCCGGCAGGTTGCGAATCTTTTCCGCGTACTTGTCCAGCGGATGCCCCGAGACAAAGAAGCCCAGCACCTCTTTCTCATTGGCCAGCCGCTCGCTCTCTTCCCAGTCCGCCACGCGCGGCAGGTCATCGCCCGCGCGCTTCGCAGGCTCGTCGTTGAACAGCCCGAACAGTCCCGTCTGTCCCTGCTCCGCATCGCGCTGCGCCTTCTGCGCGCGTTCCATCGCCTTGTCCACCGCATTCATCAGCGGCCCGCGCTTGCCCATCGAGTCCAGCGCGCCCGCCTTGATCAGCGACTCGATTACGCGCTTGTTCATCACGCGCAGGTCCACCTTCTCGCAGAACTGCCACAAGCTGGTGAAGCGTCCGCCTGCCTCGTCGCGGCCCTTCTTGATGGACTCAATCGCGTTGCCGCCCACGTTCTTCACCGCGGCCAGCCCAAAGCGAATCGCATCGCCGTGCGGCGTAAACTGCGCGCCCGATACCTGCACATCCGGCGGCTCCACGGCAATGCCCATCTCGCGGCACTCCTGGATGTACTTCACCACGTTCTCCGGCTTTGACGTTTCGCTCGTCAGCAGCGCCGCCATAAACTCCACCGGATAGTGCGTCTTCAGATAGGCCGTCTGGTACGCCAGCAGCGCATAGGCCGCCGAGTGCGACTTGTTAAAGCCATATCCGGCGAACTTCTCCATCTGGTCAAACAGCTCGCCCGCCGTCTCCTTCTTGATGCCCTGCGCCGCCGCGCCGCTCATAAAGCGCTCGCGCTGCTTGGCCATCTCCTCGGCGTTCTTCTTGCCCATCGCGCGACGCAGCAGGTCAGCTTCGCCCAGGCTGTAGCTGGCCACCACGTTGGCAATCTGCATCACCTGTTCCTGGTAGACGATGACGCCCAACGTCTCTTTCAGGATGCCCTCAATCTGCGGCAGCATGTACTCCACTTTGCGCCGTCCCCACTTGCGCTCGATAAAGTCGTCAATCATGCCGCCCTGGATCGGTCCCGGCCGGTACAGCGCATTCAGCGCCGTCAGGTCCTCCACTGACTCCGGCTTGTAGCGCCGCAACACATCGCGCATGCCACCGGACTCAAACTGGAACACGCCCGACGTCAGCGCCGAGTGGAAGACCTTCTTGTATGTCTCCTCGTCGTTCAGCGCAATCGTCTCGATGTCCAGCTTCTCGCCGCGATTCTGTTCAATCAGCTTCAGGCAGTCATCGATTACCGTCAGCGTGGTGAGCCCGAGGAAGTCCATCTTCAGCAGGCCCATCTTCTCCACCGCCTTCATGTCGTAGGCGGTCACAATTTCGTCGTTCTTCGTCTTCGCCACCGGCACCAGCTCGGTCAGCGGACGCGGCGCAATCACCACACCGGCGGCGTGCATGCCCACGCCGCGCACCAGCCCTTCCAGCTTCATCGCCGTATCCAGCAGTTCGCGCACCTGCTTGTCCGTGTCGTAGGCCTTGCGCAGATCGGGCGACTCCTCCAGAGCCTTCTCCAGCGTCATGCCAATCGTCGCCGGAACCAGCTTCGCAATGCGGTCCACGTCGCCATACGGCATGTCCATCGCCCGCCCGCAGTCCTTGATGGACGCCTTGGCCGCCATGGTATTGAACGTGATGATCTGCGCCACCTGCTCGCGCCCGTACTTGCGCGTCACATAGTCGATCACCTCGCCGCGCCGGTTCATGCAGAAGTCCACGTCGATATCCGGCATCGACACGCGCTCCGGATTCAGAAAGCGCTCAAACAGCAGCACATTCTGCAGCGGATCCACGTTCGTAATCTCCATTACGTACGCCACCAGCGAGCCCGCCGCCGATCCGCGTCCCGGCCCCACCGGAATCCCATGGTCGCGCGCGTACTTGATGAAGTCCCACACAATCAGGAAGTAGCCCGCGTACTTCATCTGCTTGATGATGGCGATCTCGCGCTCCAGCCGCGCCTCGTACTCATGCACCGGCGTGCGCAGCAACCCGCGTCCCTCCAGATGCCGAATCGCCGTCTCCAGCCGCTCCCGCTAGCCCTACCGGCACACCTGCTCAAAGTAGCTGTCGATGGTGTGCCCCTGCGGCACAGCGAACTCCGGAAACGGATTGTCCACCGGATGCAGCTTCAGCTGGCAGCGCTCCGCAATCTCCATCGTGCGTTGCAGCAGTCCCGGCGAGTCCGGAAACAGCCGCGCCATCTCCTCCGCGCTCTTCACGTAGAACTGGTCGCTGTCAAACCGGAAGCGGTCGGCGTCATGCACCTTCGCGCCCGTCTGCACGCACAGCATCACATCGTGCGCGTGGTGATCCTCGCCGCACAGGTAGTGCGAGTCGTTCGTCAGCACCATCGGAATATCCAGTTCCTTCTCCAGCCGGAAAAGGTCGTTCTGGATCTTCCGCTCCTGCTCCAGTCCCTGGTCCTGAATCTCCAGGTAGAAGTTGCCGCGCCCAAAGATGTCCTGATACTGCTCTGCCGCCGCCCTGGCCTTGTCATAGTGCCCGGCCATCAGCTCCTCGCACAGCTCGCCGCTCAGGCAGCCGGAGAAGCCAATCAGCCCCTTCGCATTCTCCGCCAGGTAGCGCTTGCTCACCCGCGGCTTGCGATAGAACCCGTGCAGACTCGCCTCGGACGTAATGCGGATCAGGTTCCGGTAGCCCTCTTCGTTCTCCGCCAACACCAGCAGGTGGTTGTACTGGTCGTTTGGCGACTCGGCGCGATGATCCTCTGCCTTGCACACGTACAGCTCGCAGCCCAGAATCGGCTTGATCCCCTTCGCCTTGGCGGCGTTGAAAAAGTGGACTGCACCATAGATATTTCCGTGGTCGGTCATGGCAACCGACTTCTGGCCCAGCGCCGCCACCCGGTCCACCAGCTTCTTCACGTCGCAGGCGCCGTCCAGCAGCGAGTACTCCGTATGCAAATGCAGATGCGTAAATTCAGACATGACTACTCTCGATTCTAGCCGTTGCGCACCCGCGTCAATCGCCGCGCCCGCGGTGCAAAACCCGGCACAAAACCCTGTCTTGCCCACTTCATGGCCGCCGCGGCTCCTTCGTCGTCTCTGCCGGCTAACGGGTGCCCCAGGTCTCGTTTTTGAGACCTGGGAGGACGAACCCCGAGGAGACTTGCGGGAGCACGAACCCGGTTGCCCCACCCTTGTCCTTCGCGCCAGCGGAGGACAGGGTGGGAAGCACTACGCCCCCCTCATCCAACCCCACCCAACGCACTCATGTCCTCTTGAGCGAGCGAAGCGAGTCGAAAGATCTGCGGTTTCATTTCCAAGCCGGGTGCCCCAGGTCTCGCTTTTGAGACCTGGGAGGGCGCGAACCCCGAGGACGCACGCCGGAGCACAAACCCGGTTGCCCCACTAGGGCCGTCAACCCCTCCCAGCCCCACAATTCCCGCAACCCCATGAAAACAAAGCGAAAAATTATGCAACCCAATGTGCGAACGATTTTCAGCCTTTTCGCTAACCTTGAACTATGCCAAACCACCAGCCGCGGTTGTAGCCGGAAAAGCTGGAAGCTGGCGGCTGGAAGCCAAGAGCTCAGGGGGTACCCCCCACCCCCCCCTAAATATTTTTGTTTTCCACAGAAAGCGTGCGAAAAATTATGACGATTTGTGAAACAGCCCGGATTTCGCGTATCCATGCATCGCTGGGTGACCAGCATCACTGCTGCCCAGCCGGATTCTCGCGCTTAATAGTGCGGCGGAGAAGCAGCCCCAGCGACTGCTCCTTCCACGGCTGCAGTGGCAGCCTGACTTTCCGGCGCCAGACGCGGGAAGCAGCAGAACCAGTCCTCCCGTGCCGGAGCCAAGGCCAGCATCAGGCCCGCAGCCAGGGAGGTGACCTTGATGAAACGGATCGCCCGCATTCTCGCAGCATCCGCGCTCGCTCTGCTCTTTACACCCGGCCTTCCCGGCAGCTCTCAGAATCCTCCGCCGCAGAACCGCGGCCAGATGCAAAAGCAGGAGCGCCAGCAGCAACACCAGCAGAAGCGCATGGATCAGCGCCAGCGCCAGATGCAGCGCTCCCCCGGGCAGCAGCGCAAGCAACAGGCTCTGCAGCAACAGGTGTGGCAGCAGCATCGCGCCCGGCACTGGGAGGGGGAGCATCGCACATGGCAGCAGCGCGGCGGCTATACCGGCTATCGCATCCGCGCCCCCTACTTCCATCTGTACTACGGACCGGCCCACTGGTTCCGCGTCTACAATCTGCCCTTCATGGTCGTCGGCGGATATCCGCGCTTCCAGTACGGCGGTTACTGGTTCGTCCTCATGGATCCCTGGCCGGAGTTTTGGGGACCCAGCTGGTATGAAACCGACTATTGCTACATCGACTACTACGTGGACGGCTATTACCTGTTCAACCGCAGCTATCCCGGTCATCCCGGCATCGCCGTCCGGGTTGTCTTCTAATGCGCAGTGGTCCAGCGCCTCCCCCGGCCGCGCGCACTCAAGGAGGAAAAGGCCATGTTCAACGTAGGTCAGAAGGTCATGGTAATCACGGAGAAAGGCATCGCCTACGACGCTACAATCCTTGCCCGCGCCCAGAGTGACGATGGCCACACGGCCTACAAGGTGGCGATGAATGGCCTTGGCCCCGAGCAGATGGGCCAGTGGCACAAGGCCAGCGAAGTCTTTCTGCCCGAGCACGCGGAAGAAGCAGAGGAGATGTACTTCGACGCCTACATCCGGCGCTGAATTCGGCGCTGCCTGTTTCAGTCTGCCAGCGTGTGCGACTGCGCCTCGTACACTTCCTTGGCGCGGTCCAGCGCGGCCTGGATATTGGGCATGATGTTCTCCTCGCCCACCCTCTGCACAAACCGTGCTCCCTGCAGCAGCCGTGAGGGCTGCAGCATGGCCCCGCAGATAATCAGCGTACGGCCTGAGGCGCGCAGTTGCTTCGCGAATCGTTCAATCGCATGGATGCCCGTTGCATCAATCGCCGTCATGTTCCGCAGCCGCAGAATCACCACCGGCGCAAACGACTGCATATCCGCCGTCGCCTCCACCAGCTTTTCTGTCGTACCCCACAGGAAAGGCCCGTGAATCCTGAGCAGCGTCACGTAGGGTGGCAGGATGCGCCCTTGCAGCACATGCGGCAGGCCGTCGCGAATGTAGTCGTCCGTTACCGGCACCACCGTCGTCGTATCGGCCACGCGATAGATATACAGCAGCGCCGCCAGCGTCAGCCCCACGCCCACCGCGACTGTCAGATCCGCAAACACCGTTAGCCCAAACGTCACCAGCCACACGGAGATGGCCGTCAGATCCATCTGGAAGATCGCGCCGATCTCGTGCCACTCGCCCATGTTGTACGACACGACAAACAGCACCGCAGCCAGGGTCGTCAGCGGAATATAACTGGCCAGCGGCGCGGCCACCAGCAGGATCCCGAGCAGCGTAATGGCATGCACAATGCCCGCCACCGGCGTCCGTCCGCCCGAGCGGATATTCGTGGCGGTGCGCGCAATGGCGCCCGTTGCCGGAATGCCGCCAAACAGCGGCGACGCAATATTCGCCACGCCCTGCGCAAACAGTTCCACGTTGGAGTTGTGCCGGTCGCCCGTCATGCCATCGGCCACCACCGCAGACAGCATGCTCTCCAGCGCGGCCAGCATCGCCACCGTAAACGCCGAGGGCAGTAGCGGCAGAATCACATCCGGCCGAAATGTGGGAATTGCAAACGGAGGAAAGCCACTGGCGATGCCTCCAAACCGCGTGCCAATCGTCTCCACCGGCAGGTGGAAAAACAAACTCACCAGCGTGCACACCACCACGGCAAGAATTGAGGCAGGAATGCGTTTGTTAATGCGCGGCAGCACGATCATGATCGCCAGCGCACCCAGCCCAAGCCCTACTGAGGCCCAGTTCACCGTCCCCATGTGCGCGGCCAGCACCTGCATGCGCGGCAAAAACGCGCTCGGCACCGGCGGCGTGTGCAGTCCCAGAAAATCCTTGATCTGCGTGGAGGCAATCAGCACCGCGATGCCGTTCGTAAACCCGATCACCACCATGCGCGGGATAAAGCGCACCGCAGCGCCAAGGCCGGTGATGCCCATGCCCACCAGCAGGATGCCGGCCATCATCGTCACCATTGCCAGCCCGCTCATGCCGAATCGCGCCACAATGCCGGCCACAATCACCACAAAGGCGCCGGTCGGGCCGCCAATCTGTGTGCGCGAGCCGCCCAGCGCGGAGATCAGAAAGCCCGCTACCACAGCCGTATACAACCCCGCCTGCGGCGTCACACCGGACGCGATGCCAAATGCCATCGCCATGGGCAGGGCCACCAGCCCCACCGTGATTCCAGCTAGCAGGTCATGCAGAAATGCCTGTTTTGAATAGGAGCGCAATGCCTGTAAAGACTTCGGCAGATTGGGATTCGTAGTAGACATGGGATTTGCCTGTATTGTACGACCGCGACGGACACCACCGTCCCAGAATCGCCAGCGCCTCAGGATTCCGGCGGCAATAGCTTCACTAGCACCAGAGCCGCGCGGCTTCGCGCATAGTAGTTCTCTTCCCGGACCTCGCGGCAAAAACCGTGCGTCTC
Source organism: Acidobacteriota bacterium (assembly GCA_021781495.1). Classification (GTDB taxonomy): domain Bacteria; phylum Acidobacteriota; class Terriglobia; order Terriglobales; family Acidobacteriaceae; genus Telmatobacter. The sequence continues at coordinate 7,723 of JAJXWS010000075.1, forward strand.
GTACAGGTGGATTGCGGCCGAATTCTCTTCGTCTACATGCAGCCACAGCAGCGCCGCGCCGGCCGCACGGGCAGATTGCTCCACACAGCGCAGCAACTCGCCGCCAACCCCGCGACGGCGCTGGTCCGCAGCCACTTCGATCGTCTGGATGTAGGCCGTCACGACGCCCGCGTCGCGTCTCCAGTCCACGATGGCAAAGCCCGCCATGCGTCCGTTGTCGTCGGCAATCCACGTTGCCGCATTCGCGGCATGCACCAGCCTGCGCATGTATCCGCGCCCAAAGCGCAGCGGCGGCTGAAAACACGCCTCCTCGATCGCGTACAGCGCGATGAAATCCTCCTGGGCATAAGGCCGATAGATCATCGGGCGCGCCGTCTCCGCTGCAATGCAAAGAGCCACCCGCATGCCGGGGTGGCTCTCCGCTTGCAGCCTGGTTACTGCTGGTTAGACCTTGGCTTCCAGGTCGCGAATGACACTGAAGAATCGCTCGTCCAGACGGCGATTGGTGGAGATCGCTTCCTTGATCGTGATGTCCGTGATGGTCGTGCCGTGCAGCACCGCAATCCGGCCCCACTTCTGGTCGTGCACCATGTCAATCGCGTGCAGGCCGTAGCGCTGGCCCAGCAGGCGATCATACGCCGTGGGCACGCCGCCGCGCTGCGTGTGTCCCAGGTTCACTGAGCGCGTCTCAAATCCCGTCTTCTTCTCGATCAGGTCGGCCAGCTTTTCGCCGATGCCCGACAGGCGCACGTGACCAAATGAGTCCACTTCCTGCGAGCCCAGCACCTGGCCCACTTCCGGCAGATGGCAGCCTTCCGCCACCACCACAACGCCGTAGTGCTTGCCGTGGTCGTAGTTGTACTTCAGCAGTGCGCAAACATGATCAATGTCGATGTCCTGCTCCGGAACCAGCACCACGTGGGCGCCGCCTGCAATACCCGAGGCATACGCGATCCAGCCCGCATCGCGGCCCATCACCTCAACCACCACCACGCGATTGTGCGAGTCGGCCGTCGTGTGGATGCGGTCAATCGCCTCGGTCGCAATCGACACCGCGGTGTCAAAGCCGAAGGTCGCGTCCGTGCCATTGATGTCGTTGTCAATCGTCTTGGGAACGCCCACGCTCGGTACGCCGTTCTCGCTCAGGTACAGCGTCACGGACTGCGTATCGTCGCCGCCCAGCGCAATCAGCGCATCAATCTTGTTGGTCTTCAGGACTTCCTGCACCTTCTCGATTCCGCCCGGAATCTTCTTCACATTGGTGCGGGAGGAGTGGAGGATCGTACCGCCCTTCAGTTGGATGCCGTCTGTGTTTTCCAGGGTCAGCGGGATCCAGTTGTTATCCAACACGCCCCGCCAGCCGTTCAAGAATCCAATGAACTCATCGCCGTAGTGCTGAATTCCCTTACGGACGGCAGCATAGATCACCGCATTCAGACCGGGGCAATCCCCTCCACCGGTCAACAAAGCAACTCGCATCGCAAAAATCTCCTGATCAAATTGGTTCAGCCGCGCACGGTCATGCCGGCAGCAACGCCTGGGACTGGGATCAGGATTGTCGGGAAAACGTCAAACCTGACACCTTAACCAGTGTACTCCGTCGTTGTAAAGGGGAGGGTGATCAGGCTCACTCCAGCCCATTTTTTCTTTCGTCCTGCCGAGTCCTCCGCTTTGGCGCTGGGTCGCGAAAGTGGTTCAATAGGGTATGCCTGAAACCGGAACGCTTCTGCTGCTCGCCTTCGCCAGCATGGTTGTGATTCTCCTGCTGGTGCTGCTGCAGCTCACCCGGCTCGGCTACCTCATCCGCACCACCATTCCTGACCGCCCGCGCCGCCGCATGTTCATCGCCTCAGCGTCCTTCCTCGTCACCTTCATCGGAGTGCGAATTCTGGTCACGCTCATCCTGCACAAAATAGGCCCATTCGAGTGGGTCATGGTGCGCGGGCGCCACATCCATCACCTTGTCTGGGGAATCCTCATCCTGCTTCTGGTGGGCTACGGATGGCTGCTCGACCTGGGCCGCGCGCACTCGCCCCTGTCCATATTCTTCAGCCGCTTGATGTCGGTCAGCTATGGCGTCGGCGCGGCGCTCACCCTGGACGAATTCGCCCTCTGGCTAAACCTCACGCCCGACGCCTACTGGTCTAGCGCCGGCCGCATCAGCATCGACGCCGTCATACTCTTCGGCAGCATCCTCGCCTTCGGCGCCGGCGGCGCTCCGTTCTTCCGCGCCCTGCAGCGCATGTGGAGCAGGCGCCCCTTGCTCGGCGGACGCATCGGCAAAATCGGCGCGCCTATTCGCCGCGTGCGGTTGCTTCGTCGGCGTAGAGTTCCGCGATCAGCCCAGCGTAGCGCGCATTAAGTACCCGCCGCTTCAGCTTCATCGACGGCGTCAGGTCGCCCGACTCCTGCGTCCATTCGTCGGCCACCAGCCGGAAGCGCTTGATCGTCTCGAAGTTCGCCAGTCCGGCATTCGCCTCGCGCACAATCTCGGCGTACTGCGCCACCACCCGCGCATCCTCCACCAGTTGCGCGCGCGTTCCCGCTGTAATGCCCTGCGCCCGCGCCCACTCCTCCAGCGCTGTAAAGTTGGGCGAGATAAGCGCCGAGATGAACTTGTGCTTGTCGCCCACCAGCGCCGCCTGCGCCACCAGCAGATTCGCCTTCAGCTTGTTCTCAATCGGCTGCGGCGCCACCAGCTTGCCGCCGGAGGTCTTCAGCAGTTCCTTCTTGCGATCCGTGATGTAGAGGAATCCGTCCTCGTCCATCCGCGCAATATCGCCCGTGCGGAACCAGCCCTCCGCGTCAAAGCACTCTGCGTTGGCCTCGGGCTTCTGCCAGTAACCCACAAACACGGACGGCCCGCGCACCAGCAGTTCGCCGTCCTCCGCCAGCTTCAGTTCCACATTCGTCAGCGGCTGTCCCACGGATCCCATGCGCTGCGCGGCCGAGGTGTTCAGCGCAATCACCGGCGAAGTCTCCGTCAGCCCGTAGCCTTCCCAAACCGGAATCCCCACCGACGCGAACCACTGCGCGGTATCCATGCCCAGCGGCGCGCCGCCGGAGACAAACACGCGCACCCGCCCGCCAAACGCTTCGCGCACTTTGCTGTAGGCCAGCTTGCGCGCCAGCTTCCACGCCAGCGACGCAGGCACGCCGCCGGCATACACCTCAGCCGCATGCCTGGCTCCGGTGCGCAGCGCCCAGGCCAGAATGCGCTTTTTGAAAGGCGAAAGCGCGGCCCGGCGCTCCACCTCCTGCCGAACCTTCTCGTACACGCGCGGCACGCCCACAAACGCCGTCGGACGAACCTCGCGCATCACCTGCGGCAGCTTGTCGAATTGTGCGCAATAGATCACCTGCGCACCGCAGCCGTACATCACGTAGTCCAGGGCGCGCGCCGTGATATGCGACAACGGCAGGAACGAAATGCACGCGTCCTGGTCTGTAAATCCGAAGTCTGCCGCTGCAATATTCTGGTTTGCGGCAATGTTGCCGTGGGTGAGCATCACGCCCTTGGGCTCGCCCGTCGTCCCCGACGTATAAATCAGGGTAGCCAGATCTTTCGGCTCAACGGAGCGCGCCAGCGCGTCGAACATCGTATCCCGTTCTGCGCCGCGCGTATCCGCGCCTTCCAGCAGTTCGTGGAACGAGATGGCTCCATCCGGCGGCGCGCCCGGTTCCATAATCAGGATCCGCTCCAGCGGCGTCTGATGCCGCACGGCGTTCAGCTTCTCATACTGCTGCCGGGTCGAAACCACCGCGATCCTGCAGCCCGCATCCTGGATCAGAACCGCAATCTGATCGCCCGTCAGCGTGGGATAGATCGGCACATTCACCGCGCCAACGGCCAGCGTGGCAAAGTCCGTCACCGCCCACTCCCAGCGATTTTCGCTGATGAGCGCAATGCGATCGCCCTTCTGCGCATCCCATTTCAGGATGGTCTCCGCCAGCCTGCGAACCCGCTGATAGATCTGCAGCGAAGAGATAGGTTGCCACTGTCCAAATTCGTCCTGCCAAAGAACAGCGCGCGGGTTATCGGCAGAAGTAATGCGCAAAAAGAGGTCGTTAATCGTGGTGAGGGGTGCTTTGGATGTCATGGCTGACCTGTCTCGCGACCCGGCAGGGCTTGCCGCCAGGTCAAAACGTGAGTGTATCAGCGCAGAGCCTGCGCCGCGAAGGCACCAAACGGCCGTCCGGGCACGCACCGTCGCCGCTCACCCAGGCCGGGCCGCAAGCATGCTATAGTTTTACTCTCCCCCCAGGTATTCCCCCACAATCTCTATGCTTCAACCGCATTAGCATCAGCACGGTTTCATGGACGCTCAACCGCAGACGGAAGGTCGCTACTACCGGCCAGAGCTGGATGTCGTACGCTTTCTCGCGCTCGCCTTCGTGTTTCTCCACCACGCGCTGCCTACCGATTCCAGCGTGCGCATTGACTCGTCGCTCGGCGGCTTCACCGCTGCCTTCTATGCCGTGGTGGATACCTGCCGCCTCGGTCTGAGCCTCTTCTTCACCCTCAGCGCATTCCTCATCTGCGAGCTGCTGCTGCGCGAAAAAGAGGCCACCGGAACGGTCGTCGGCAAGCAGTTCTATATCCGACGCATACTCCGCATCTGGCCGCTCTACTATCTGGCGCTCATCATCGGAGCCATCGCGACGCTGCTGCCCAGCGGCACGCCGTCCCTTGCGCCAAACCTCGGCTGGTTTGCCATATTTATGGGGGCATGGTTCTACGCCCATCACGGCGATGTGCCCAATACGGTCTTCCAACTATGGAGCATCTCCGTTGAAGAGCAGTTCTACGCCTTTGCGCCCTGGACCGTGAAATTCTTCAACCGCCGCGCGCTCTATCTTTTCTGCTTCGCCATTCTGGCCGTATCCAACGCCATGCTGTTCTATTACGGCCACATCCACACCGGCGATGATGAGGTCTGGTTCAGCTCGCTGGTGCAGTTCCAGTGCTTCGCCGCGGGCATCCTGCTCTGCCTTGTTCTGCGCGGCCGGGTGCCCGCCCTCGCCCTCTGGCACAGAGGACTGTTGCTCGCGGCAAGCTGGGGTTGCTGGTTCTACGCCATCTACGGCTTGCATGCCCGCATCGGCAGCCCGCAGGACAACCCCGGCGGCTGGGCGCTGATGGGCGGCTACGCGCTCACCTCGCTCGGCTGCGTGATGATCCTGCTCGCCTTTCTGGGAATACAGCCCCGGCTGCTGCCTGCGTGGGCCATCTACCTGGGACGCATCTCCTACGGGCTATACGTCTTTCACCTGCTCGCCCTGCATATTGTCTTTGATTTCTTCCCGCACACGCGCTCATTCCACGTGCTTGTGGGCTTCGTCAAAGTGTGCCTGGCCTTCGGCCTTATGACGCTCTTCGCTGCCGTCTCCTACCGCTTCTTTGAGACGCCCTTCCTCAAGCTCAAAAGACGTCATGCGGTCATCCAGAGCCAGCCCATCAGCGGATGGCCCGAGACCGGGCGCACCGCCACTGCCATCGTCGTTCCCGCGCCATCGGAAAAATCCGCCTAGCCGCAGGTCATCCCTGCGGCCGGGGCGTCAGGCGGACAAACTTTGCCGCGGCCTGCTCCCAGTTCTTCAGCAGCCAGTCTGCGCGCGTGCTCGCTGTCTTTGCGGCGTGCATCTCCACCAGCGAGTGGATCGATGTCTTCGCCTCGTCGTCCAGTTCGGTCCAGCTCTGCGGCAACAGAAAATCCTTGTGGTACATCCCCTGCTGCAGGAATGCGCCATCCTCGTCGTACACCCAGGCCAGGCCACCCGTCATGCCCGCGCCAAAGTTGATGCCCGTTGCGCCAAGCACCACCGCCAAACCGCCCGTCATGTACTCGCAGGCATGATCGCCCACGCCCTCCACCACGGCCAGTGCGCCGGAGTTGCGCACGGCAAACCGCTCGCCCGCACGGCCCGCCGCAAACAGCGCTCCGCCAGTCGCTCCGTACAGCGCAACGTTGCCCAGCAGCGTATGCTTTTCGCTTTCCTGGGCAAAGCGCCCCTGCCCGCGCAGCACCAGTTCGCCACCGCTCAGGCCCTTGCCCACAAAGTCGTTGGCCAGGCCTTCCAGTTCCAGCGCCATCCCTTTCACGGCAAACGCGCCAAAGGACTGCCCTGCCACGCCGGTCAGCTTGAAGTGCAGTGCCGAGCCGCCCGCTTCCGGATTCTGCGCCTGATACAGCGCAATTTCGCCAGCCAGCCGCGCACCCAGAGTACGATCCTCGTTGGTGACGCGACTCTCCGTGCTGTACGGTTCTCCGGACTTCCAGGCCTGCAACGCCGGTGCCACCCAGGCCTCGTCGCGGGCTGCGTGCCCCTCGGGACGGTCGTTACGGCCGCCCTCCCAGCGCACCGCGCCGCCCGTTTCTTTCGCGACCGCTGCCGCGGCCAGCAGAGGCTTCAAATCCAAACCTGCATCCCAGCGCACCTGATCCAGCAGGTCCGTACGCCCCGTTGCCGCCGCCACCGACGGCAATCCAAGCTTCGCCAGCAGGTGCCGCACCTCCGTCGAAAGCTCCTCGAAGTAGCGCACCACATGCTCCGGCTTGCCGCGAAACTTCGCGCGCAGTTCCGGCCTCTGCGTGGCAATCCCCGTCGGGCACGTATTCAGATGGCACTGGCGCGCCATGTCGCATCCCAGTGAAACCAGCACAGCCGTGCCAAAAGCAAATTCATCGGCGCCCAGCAGTGCGGCCATCACAATGTCCCGTGCCGTGCGCAACCCGCCGTCCGTACGCAGGCGCACGCGGCCTCGCAGTCCATTGTGAATGAGCACCTGTTGCGCCTCGGCCAACCCAAGCTCCCACGGATTGCCCGCGTACTTGATGCTCGACAGCGGCGACGCGCCCGTGCCGCCCGAGTGGCCCGCAATCACAATGTAGTCCGCATAGGCCTTGGCCACACCTGCTGCAATCGTGCCCACGCCGCAGCCGGAAACCAACTTCACGCCCACCGTCGCCCGCGGATTCACGCGCTTCAAGTCGTAGATCAGCTGCGCCAAGTCCTCAATTGAATAAATATCGTGATGCGGAGGCGGAGAAATCAGCTGCATCCCCGGCTGCGCATGACGCAGCCGAGCAATCAGCTCCGTTACCTTGTGACCAGGGAGTTGCCCGCCCTCGCCCGGCTTCGCGCCCTGCGCAACCTTGATCTCCAACTCTTCGGCGTGCGCCAGGTACTCCGTCGTCACGCCAAATCGCGCGCTGGCCACCTGCTTGATCTTGTTGTTCAGCAGCGACGGCGCGCCATCCACCAGCTTGTACACCGCCGGATCTTCGCCGCCCTCACCGGTGTTCGAGCGTGCACTCAGCATGTTCATGCCCTGCGTAATGGTCTGGTGCGCCTCAGGCGAAAGCGACCCGAACGACATTGCGCTCGCAATAAACGCCTTTGCAATGCTGCCCTCGGCCTCCACCTGCTCCACCGCAAGTTCCGGACCCGCGGCGCGAATCTCCAGCAGATCGCGCAGGTTTGCCGGTTCCGCCTCCACCACCTGCGCCGCAAACGTGGTAAACGGAGCCAGCGGCAACGCCGCGCCCTGCTTGGTTGAACCAACTGCCGCCTGCAGCGCGCGCACCGTCTGCGGCTGCCACGAGTGCGTCTCTGCCTCATCAGCCTTGCGGAAGCGGACAAAACCGTAGTCCGGCAGATCGCGAACATGCATGGCGGCGACGGCGGGCGTCCTCTCTTCCGCATCGCCGGCTGGCGCGGCACTCTGCCAGTGCTGCCGCACGTACTCCTCAATCTGGCGATATCCAAAGCCGCCAATCGGCGCCGGCACTCCTGCAAAGCACTTGTCTACCACCTCGGCCGAGATGCCGATTGCGTCAAACAGATGCGCGCTGCGATAGCTATCCACCACGCTGATGCCCATCTTCGACATCACCTTCGCCAGTCCCAGCTCCAGCGCGTGGATCACGTTCTCCTCACCCTTCTCGGGATTCAGATGGCGTGCCGTCTCCAGCGCAAGCCACGGACAGACCGCGCCAGCACCCATGCCCAGCAACACCGCCACATGATGGATCTCGCGGCAGTCGCCGGCTTCCACCGCAAGGCCCACTTCGGCCCGCACTCCGGCTCGCGTAAGCGCAACATGCACCGCGCCCGTCGCCATCGCCATCGGTATCGGCAAATTGTCCGCCGATGCCTCGCGGTCACTCAGCACAAGCAGCGACGCGCCATTGCTCACCAGTTCCCTCGCCTGCTTCGTCAGTGTGTCTACCGCGGCTTCGAGCGTAGTTTCCGGCGAATACAGGCAATGCAGAACGACATGCGGCATCTTCTCTGCCAGCGGATGGTGCGCGTGCTTCAGCGCGTGCATCTGGCTCAACGTCAACAGCGGAGAGCCAAGCGAAAGCCCCGGCAGCGGCTCGCGCAACTCAAACAGGTGCGGCCATGGTCCAAGCCGCGTATGCATCTGCAGCACAACCGCCTCACGCAACGGATCAATCGGCGGATTCGTCACCTGCGCAAAGCGCTGCCGGAAGAACGCATAAAGCGGCCGCGGCGCACGCGCCATCGGCGCCAACGCTGTATCGTCGCCCATCGACCACACCGCATCTTTGCCCTCGGCGGCCATCGGCGCCAGAATCATGCGCACGTCTTCCCGCGTAAATCCAAAGTGATGCTGCAGCCGGTTCAACTCTGCCGGCTCCAGCGGGTCCACCGGCTCGTGCGAGGCATCCAGCGGCGTATCCATCCGGATCAGGTCCTGGTAGTGCCGCTTCTGGTCGTAGATGCGCAGGATCTCGTCATTCTCAAGAAAGCGGTTTAGGTCCAGATCGGCCACGATCATCTGGCCCGGACCCAGCCTGCCGCTATGCACAATGTGCTCCGGGTCCATGTCCACCAACCCGACCTCAGAGCCCGCAACCACTAGCCCCTTGTCATCCAGCGCGAAGCGGCACGGCCGCAGCCCATTGCGATCCAGAATCGCTCCCACCTGGTGCCCGTCGGTAAAGGCCACCGCCGCCGGCCCATCCCACGGCTCCATGCAGTCGCCGCTGTACTGCAAAAACGACGAGCGATTGCCGGGATTCGCCGGCGGAATCATCATGCGTAGCGCCTCGCCCACCGTGCGTCCGTTATGCGACAGCAGTTCTACCACCTCATCCAGCGAGGTTGAATCGGAGCCACCCTCGGTTAGAACGGGATACAGGTCGAGCGACATCGATGCGGCTCTGGCCTCCATGCGCGCGCGGTTGCCCCAGATCGTATTGATTTCGCCATTGTGCGCGATTGCGCGAAACGGCTGCGCACGATCCCACGATGGAAGCACGTTGGTCGCATACCGCTGATGGAAGAGAGCAATCGGCGTCCTGAAGCCGGGATCA
>JAJXWS010000076.1 GCA_021781495.1 Acidobacteriota bacterium
CAAGAAGCTGCGTGGCCTCCGGCTTTCCATCGCCCGCATTCACCGCAGCCTGGTCCGTTGCCGCGCCGGGAGTCATCTCCAGAACCACCTGTTGGTCATAGCGCAAATCCACTTCGGCCAGCTTGGGATATTGCTGACGCCACTCGGCAATGTGTGTCTTGTAGCGTTGATACCGCTCCAGGAAGTGGTCCTCGCCGAAGTGCGCCAGGATGTCCGATCCCTGTTCGGGCATCAGCACGCGCGCATCTTCCGGATCCGTCAAATCAATCTCTGAAATCTGACCTGTATTGTGCTGCCCATTCGCATCCAGCTCGCTCATCAGGCGCAGATACAGCGCAACCCGCGCCTTGCGCGAAGACAACGGATCTCTACCATCGATGCCCGTGAGCACGGGAAACGAGTAGCGGTGCTGAGCCATCATGGCCGCCGGCATATTCAGCAGAACTCCGTTGGCATCCACCAGCCCAATCTGCTGGCCGTGGCGGACAAACGCCACGGGCTGCCGCTCGACAACGGCAACGCGAATCTGGTCCGGCAACAGGCGCATCACCGTGGCGCGCTCTACCCACGGTATCTGTTCAAGCTGTTTGCGACGCTCCGCCAGCGGCACAAAAAAGATATTCCGCCCGATGTCTTCTCCGAACACAGGCAGCATCTCTGCCCGGTTGACCTCCACCAGTCCCGTCGCCTGAATGTTGCCGCTGCCGGCAATGCGAAAGCGGCTGTCCCGCTCCAGAAACACCTTGGACAGATGCATCAAAAGAGCGAAGCCAAGAAGCACAACCAGAATGCCGGAGCCGAGCAGAACACGGCCGAATGTCCCCGAACGACGCCACCAGGAGCGGCTCCGCGCGCCGAAGCGTTTTTTGCCTGCGCCCTCGGCCTCATCGCCATCCGGGTCTTCCATCTCCAGCGGCATTCCGGGAAGGCCTCGGCCGGGTAGAGGCACACTCTGCTGTACGCGCCGGAAGCGTGTCTCCACGGGCGCTTCGTCTTCCCAAACCAGGGAACGGGTTCGGTTATTGCTTTTAATCGCCACGCCTGAGCACGGTCGTGAGTCTCGCCAGCCTCAACTATAGCCCGCAATCCCACGGCAATTTTCCGCAGATGCCACAAGGGGAACCCGCACCGTTACTGGGCGAAATCCCACTGCCTGCAACGCATAGCTCAGATTTTTTTGCTCAGGCCGCGAGCCGGCCTCAGGCCGTTTCCAGCGCCGCAAGAATCTGCGGAGCGAGCTGGCTTACACTGCCCGCGCCCAGGGTCAGGATCAGATCACCCTCGCGTGCATCCGCCGTAATCGCGGCAACGGCTGCTGCAAAGTCCCCTGCGAATTGCGCGCGCGGCCCCTCAATCCGGGCCACCAGCGTTTCCGCCGTAATCCCCGGAATCGGCTCCTCGCTTGCGGCGTAGATGGGCAGCACCACAACGCTGTCCGCATCTCCAAATGCAACCGCAAACTCGTCGATCAGATCGCGTGTGCGCGTGTAGCGATGCGGCTGGAAGACCACATGAATACGCCCCTCGGTGCACTCGCGCGCCGCGGCCAGCGTGGCGCGGATCTCCGTCGGATGGTGACCGTAGTCGTCCACCACCGCAATGCCGCGGACATGCCCGCGCTGCTGAAAGCGGCGATCCACTCCCCGAAAATGCTGTAACCCTTCGGCAATCTTTTCCGGTGAAATCTCCAGTTGATGCGCAATCGCCACCGCTGCGGTTGCATTCAGCACATTGTGCCGGCCCGGCACATTCAGCTCAAAAGGCCCCAGCGGTCCGGCCGAAGCGGAAACCAGAAAGCGCGAAAAACTCCCCGGCACTGAATCCAGAAACTCAAGCCGATAATCGGCATGTTCTGACACGCCGTAGGTAAAGACACGCCGGTGCGCCCGCGGCAGAATGGCCGCAAGGGACGGGTTGTCCACGCACGCGGTCACAGCGCCGTAAAACGGCACCTTGTCCATAAAGGCAAGAAAGGCCTGCTCCACGTCCGCCATATCCCGGTAGCAATCCATGTGCTCGCGATCCAGATTAGTGACCACGGCCAGAATCGGAGAAAGCTTCAGGAACGATCGGTCACTCTCATCGGCCTCGGCCACCAGATACTGCGTGGTGCCCAGCTTCGCATTCGAGCCCAGCGCATTCACGCGCCCTCCCACCACCACCGTGGGGTCAAGTCCGCCGGCGGCAAGCACGCTGGCCACCATGGATGTGGTGGTTGTCTTGCCATGCATGCCGGCAATGGCGATGCCATACTTCAGGCGCATCAGCTCCGCCAGCATCTCTGCGCGCTGGATTACGGGAATCTTGCGGACCCGCGCCTCAATCACTTCGGGATTGCTGGTCGCGACCGCCGAACTGGTGACAACAACCGTGGCGCTCACCACGTGAGCGGCAGCATGCCCTTCGTAGATGGTCGCGCCCAGCTGGGCAAGGCGATCGGTCACCGCGGTTCGGCGAAGATCAGAGCCGGAGACTTTCATCCCCAGGCTGAGCAGAATCTCCGCGATTCCGCTCATGCCGATCCCGCCGATCCCGATAAAGTGCGCGTGCTGGGAGGTTGCAAACATTGTGGGCGAAATTCCAATGTAACACCGGCACGCCGACCGGTCGCCACGCCTGCGCAGATTGCGCGGTAACCCACGGGTTTCGAAAAAGTTGCGGACGTTTATTTTCAGGCGGGTCCGCAACATTCCCTCCAGACCGCTGTTCAATCGGGACATGAGCGGCAAACCGGCAAGGCAGCCGTAGACAAGCCTGAAGCCGGAAAGAGCCGGACCAACCGTTTCAAAGCAAACGGTTCTGGGTGGAATGGAGGAGATATGGGCAGCATGAGGAACTGGATGCTTGGAGCAGCGGTGGCAGTTGGTGGTTTAGCTCTGGGATCAGCCCCGGCGCAGGCAGCTGAGTTTGGTATCTACGTGCAGGGCCCATCGGCGTACGTGCCTCCTTGCCCCGGACCGGGCTACGTTTGGACAGCGGGCTACATGGCCAATGGCTACTGGGTCCCGGGACAGTGGTCATACGTTGGCGGCGGCTACGGTGGTTACGGCAATGGGTATGGATACGGATACGGTTACGGCGGAGACGACGGCCGTTACGAGAATGACTACCGTGGCGGCTGGGGACACGATCGTGGCTGGCACAGGGGTTGGGAAGGCGAACATGGCGGCTGGGGCCGGGGCCGTGGATGGAACCGGGAAGGAGACGATGACTGAGAAATCTCTTTGAAAATACAACCGTTGCAACTGCGGCCTCTCCGCCAGGAGAGGCCGTGGTGCGTCTGGACCCGACGATGCACACAGAACAGTGCGAAATGTTTTACAAATGCCTTACTTCACAATCCACAGCGGTTTCTGCCAACCCCGAGCGTGGGCACAAAAGAAAAATCAGATTCTCGGCAGAGAACCGCAACTAAATGCACTCATTTTTGTTTCTAAGTATGTAAGTCGGCGAGGAAAACAGGATCCAAGCTGGCGGGCACGGATGCAGAGTCGCCCCGTTGAGTCCGGTTTTGAAAACTGGGGCGGGACGACATGAGGAGGACGATATGAAGAGCTTACGCCTGATTCTGGTTACGATGCTTCTGGCTGCACCGTTTGCCACCGTGGCGAAGGCGCAGGTTTCGATCGGCGTTGGAATCGGGATTGGCCCGGCTGTAGTTCCCGTTCCCGCCTACTACGACGATGACGACGGTCCTCCGGTATGCTCCTGGGGGTATTACCCCTACTATCCTTACTCCTGCGCGCCCTACGGCTACTACGGGCCCACCTGGTTCTCAGACGGCATATTCATCGGCGCCGGCCCCTGGTACGGATGGGGTTGGGGATGGCGTGGTGGATGGGGTGGCGGCTGGGGTGGCTGGGGCTGGGGTGACGACGACGGATGGGAACACGGTGGCTGGGGCCATGATGGTTGGGGCCGCGGCGGATGGGGCCACGACGGATACGGTGGCGGGTACGGCCATGACGGCTATGGACGCGGCGGCTATGGCGGCGGCTACGGACACGACGGGCACGGTCGCGGCGGCTACGGTGGCGGCTACGGCAACGGTGGCAACTACGGTGGAAATGGTGGTAACTACGGCGGACATGGCGGCTACGGCAATGGTGGTAACTACGGCGGACGCGGTGGCAATGCAGGCGGTGGACGGCTTGCCTACGGTGCTCCCCGACAGAGCTTTGGCCATGGCCAGCCGTTCGCCGGTGGTGGACGCCCGGTAGGCAGTGGTGGCAACTTCGCCTACGGATCTCCCCGCGGCAACTTTGGTGGTGGCCAGCGCTTCGGCGGAGGCGGACGCCCCAACTTCGGCGGTGGACAGCGCTTTGGAGGTGGTCAGCCTAACTTTGGCGGCGGACAGCGCTTCGGCGGCGGTGGCCCACGCTTTGGTGGTGGCGGCGGTGGCTTCCACGGTGGTGGCGGTGGTGGTGGCTTCCATGGCGGTGGCGGTGGTGGATTCCACGGCGGCGGCGGTGGTGGCTTCCATGGCGGCGGCGGCGGTCACCGATAATCCAGCCCGATGAACGGAAAGGCCCATCTGCTCCGGCAGGTGGGCCTTTCCTTTTGCCTTACGAACTTACTATCGATGGATCTGAGTCCGTGGCGCAGGTCTTTCGAATCGGAGTGCTCATCGCGCGAGCAACCGACCACTGTTTGCGGGTTACGCCCCGCTGCAGCGTTGCCTTACGCAGAACCGGCCGCCAGCCGCACAAGCTTGTCCGCTATGCGGGCTGCTGCATCCGGATGTGCCTGCGATCGCGCCGCGGCAGACATGGACGCCAGACGCTGCGGGTCTGCCAAAAGATCCCGAAGCACATCGAGCAGCTTCTCGGAATCCTGCAGATCCCTTTCCTGCAGCATAACCGCTGCGCCAGCCCTCACCATCTCTTCCGCGTTCCGCTTCTGGTGGTCATCGGCCGCGGCGGCAAAGGGCACCAGCAGAGCAGGCTTTCCGGCTGCTGCCAGCTCCGCCACAGTCGAGGCGCCGCTGCGCGACATCACCAGGTTGGCTTCCCCAAATCGCTCCGGCATGTCATTCAAAAACGGACAGACCTCCCACCGCGCCGGGTCGGCTCCGCTGGCCACATAGGCATTCTGCGTACTCTCGGCAAGGCGAACTCCGCTCTGGTGCGTGATCGTCAATCCGGGAACTGCCCCCAGAAGCCGCGAAACAATCCGCGGAAGCGTCTCATTCAAAAGACGCGATCCCTGCGATCCGCCGAACACCAGCAGATGAGGAGTGGTTCGCCCAGGCGGCTGCAGCGTAAAGAACCCCGGCCGGACGGGAATGCCCGTTACCTCCGCATTCCGGAACCACGCGGCAGAGGATGGAAAGTTGACCGCTGCGGCCTGCACCCGCTTGCCTACCAGTCTGTTCGCCAGTCCTGGCATGGCGTTGGGCTCAAAGGCCATGGTCGGAATCTTCATCAGCAGCGCGGTCGCCATGGCCGGCCCTGAGGCGTAGCCGCCCACTCCGAACACCACGCTCGGACGAAACTCCCGAATCAGGCGGTGGCAGGTGAGCAGGCTGCGCGGCAGGTCATACAGGGTGCGCAGACGCCTGAGCAGCGAAACGTTCTTCAGCGGCCCCACATCCACCAGGCGCAACCGAAAGCCCGCATCCGGCACAAGGCGAAGCTCCATTCCGCGCGTCGTGCCGACAAACAACACCTCGGCCCCGTAGCGATCCGTCAATTCGCGAGCCACGGCCAGTGCCGGAATGATATGTCCGCCAGTGCCTCCACCGGCGATCAGAACACGCAGTTCCGTCAAGCGTTTGCCTTTCGTTAAGAAAGCAGGGGGAAGCCAAATGGAACTACAGTACGCCACCTAGGTTCAGCGTCGACCCTCACAAGTTTAACAAAGTTCTCTCGTCCGCCCGCCCGGCATCCCAGGAAGGTACGCGCGCGTTCAATCCACTTTTTTCGAAATGTTCAGCAGGATGCCGATTCCGGCGAGCGTGAAGAAAAGCGAGGTCCCGCCCGAGGAGATGAATGGCAGCGGAATCCCTTTGGTGGGCAGCAACGAAAGCACAACGCTGATGTTGAAGAAGGCCTGCAGCAGGATTGCCGTGGTAATGCCAAAGGCGGTCAAACGGGCAAACGGATCCTGAGCGCGAAATGCCGTTCGCAGCCCGCGCACGGCCAGCACCAAAAAGAGCACCACGATGCACATGGCGCCCAGAAAGCCCAGCTCCTCGGCGATATTGGCAAAGATGAAATCAGTGGACGCCTCTGGCAGGTAGAAGAGCTTCTGCATGCCCTCCATGTAGCCGCGGCCCATCAGGCCGCCGGTGCCCACGGCAATCAGGGACTGATTGATGTGAAATCCGGCGCCCATGGGGTCGGAATCCGGGTGCAGAAACACCAGCATGCGCTGCCTGCGCCAGGACACCCAGAACAGAAGCGCCGCCAGGAACGGGGTAGCAGCCGCCACTGCGATAAACAGGTATTTCCACTCCATGCCGGCCAGCACCAGCATCATTGCGGTCACGCCGGCAAGCACCAGTGCGGTTCCAAGATCCGGCTGCTTCACCACCAGCAGGATGAAGACAACCGGCATGATGGCAGCGCGCAGCAGCGTGTTCCTCCAGTCGCGCATTGCGTCCAGCCGCGTATGCAGAAACCATGCCAGAAACAGAATCAAGACCGGCTTGGCAATCTCAGACGGCTGGAACGTAAACAAGCTGCCGAAACGAATCCAGCGGTGCGTATTGTGCGAGTCGCGAAAGAAGTAGACCATCACCAGCAGCAGCGTGGTAACAGCCACGGCCGGATAAATAAAGCGCGGAGAGTTATAGCGCGTGTAGTCCACGCTCATCAGGAAGACCATGAGCAGAACGCCTCCCAGGGCCCATCCTGCCTGCCTGCCGACAAACGCATAGGGCGAGTGATAGCGATCCTGCGCCACCACGGCCGAAGCGGAAAACACCATCGCCAACCCGACAACCACCAGCAGTAGCGTGGTGAAGAAGATCCACTTGTCAACGCCTACGCGTTTTGCCATACCTTCCAACCCCGCCATTCATTGACGAGTTCTTTGAAGACACGGCCACGATGCTCATAGCTCTCAAACTGGTCAAAGCTGGAGCAGGCAGGCGCCAGCAACACCACCTCGCCCGGACGCGCTGCGGCAGCCGCTGCGCTTACAGCCTTGTCGAGTGTCTCGCACGAGTGCAGCGAGACCACGCCGCGCAGTTGCGACTCAATCTTGGCCGCCGCCGAACCGATGGTGTACACGGCGCGCACGCGCGACCGCAGCAGATCCGCAAGCAGAGTGTAATCAGAGTTCTTATCCTTGCCGCCAAGAATCAGATGAATTCCGGTTGAAAACGCGGCGATTGCCTTGGCCGTCGCATCCACGTTGGTCGCCTTGGAGTCGTTATAGAACTCCACGCCGTTCAGCGTGGCCACATATTCCAGGCGATGCTCCACGGCCTTGAAGCTTTCGATCGCGCGGCGAACCGACTCCGCGGGCGCTCCTGCAAGCCGCGCAGCACACACCGCGGCCAGCACATTCTCCACATTGTGCTCGCCCTTCAGGGGAATCCCGCTCAGGGGCATCACCGGTTCCGCAGCGGCGTCCTTCGCAGGTTTGTACATCACCTCGCCGTCTGCAACCCACGTCCCCTGCGTCACAGGATGCTCCAGCGAAAACCAGTACACCTGGGAGGTTGCGCGCGATGCTGCCGCTGCCGCTCGCGCATTGTCGGCATTCAAGACAACGCAATCCTGCTCGGTCTGCGCAGCAAAAATCCGCTCTTTGGCCCGCGCGTAGTTCTCAAAGGTTCCGTGGCGATCCAGGTGGTCCGGCGTGATGTTCAGGATCACCGCGATATTCGGATGAAACTCTTCCGTGGTTTCGAGCTGAAAACTGGAAACCTCCAGCACGGCCCAGCTGTCATCGGCGCTCTCATCAATCAGAGCCACAACGGGCACGCCGATGTTGCCGCCAACCAGCGTGTGCTTGCCAGCCTCCTGCAGAATCTCCCCAACCAGCGCAGTCGTGGTGGTCTTTCCGTTGGAGCCGGTAATCGCAACCGACTTGCCTTTCAGAAAGCGGGCGGCCAGTTCAAGCTCGCCAATCACCGGCAGGCCGAACTTCTTCACCTGCACCAACTCGGGCGTATCCAGCGGCACGCCGGGGCTTACCACGATCAGGTCCTGGCGGCGAAAGGTAAGCAGTCCATGGCCGCCCGCCTCCACCATGATGCCCTCTTCCAGCAGAGCCGGAATGTCCTTGGCCAGCGCCTCGGCGCTGCGCACATCGGAGACGGTCACCAGGGCCCCCCGGCGACGCAGAAACAAAGCAGCAGCCAGGCCGGACTTGCCTAATCCAACAACCAGAACCTTCTTGCCCTTCAATTCCATCATCGAATCAATCCTCAGGCTTCTGCTCTTCCAACACCTCTATTGTGCACGGCACAACGGCGCAATCAGCGCAGTTTCAGAGTCGTCAGTGCAAACAGTGCAAACACCAGGGCGCCAATCCAGAAACGAGCGATGACCTTGGACTCATGCCACCCCAACTGCTCAAAGTGGTGATGCAGCGGCGCCATCTTGAAGATACGCTTCTTGTTGCGCAGTTTGTAGCTGCCCACCTGCAGCATCACTGAAACGGCCTCAATCAGGAAAATGCCGCCGATGAACGGCAGCAGCAGCTCCTGCCGGATGATGACCGCCACCGTCCCAATTGCGCCGCCCAGCGCCAGCGAACCCACATCGCCCATGAATATCTCGGCAGGGTGCGCGTTGTACCACAGAAAGCCGATCGAGGCTCCCACCATAGCGCCGCAAAAGACCGTCAACTCGCCCACCAGCGGCATGCGCTGCAGTTCCAGGTAATCGGCAAAGACCACATGGCCGCTCACGTAGGTCAACACCGTAAGCGCGCCCGCCGCAATGATGGTGCAGCCAATCGCCAGGCCATCCAGCCCGTCGGTAAGATTGACGGCGTTGGTAGACCCCATCAGGACAAAGACCACAAAGGCAACAAAGGGGACAAAGGCCAGAAACTCCAGGTGCGCAATCGAGCCCATCCAGTGCCACTGCATCTCCGGTCGCCAATGCTTGACGAACGGCACCGTCAGCGCCGTGGAGAACATCTTGAACTGCGTCAGCACTGACAGCGCAACGGCCACCAGCGCCGCCACCAGTCCCTGCCAGAAGAGCTTGGCACGGGCGGTCAAGCCCAGGCTGCGCCGCTTGATGACCTTGATGTAGTCATCGGCAAAGCCAATGGCGCCAAATGCAAGCGTGGAAAATACGATGATCCAGACAAACGGATTGGCCAGATCCGACCACAGCAGCGTTGGCAACAGAATCGCAATGCAGATAAGCACTCCGCCCATGGTGGGCGTGCCCGACTTCTTATGATGCGACTGCGGGCCATCCTCGCGAATGTATTGCCCAATCTGAAACTCGCGCAGCTTCTGGATCACGTACGGCCCGATCAGCAGGGCGATAAGCAGCGCCGTAAGGGAGGCGAAGGCCGTGCGAAACGTGAGGTAGCGAAAGATGCGGAACGGGTGAAAAAACGGATATAGCTTCTGATAGAGCAGCCAGTAAAGCAAAGGGCCTCCCACGCCGGAATGAGGCAGGTTTTCAGGATGATTCTACAGGGTCCGGCCGGTACCGTCTGTGGAGGAATCGCCCGCAGGACGGACCTCCCGCATTGAAACCTCGGAGCGCGCAGCCTGAGCCGCGACACCTGCACCTAACCGGCAACCAGAGCCGTCCTAGCGTTTCCCTCCGGTTTGGCGCTTCAGCTCCGTCTCGAATGCCTGCTCTCGTTCGGCGATATAGCTGCGATACCCCTCGGGATCGACAAACGCATTGCGATCCCCGGCCTTCCAGCGGTCGTACTTCTCCTGCAACCCGAAGTAGCCGCCATGTGCGCCCAGAAAAATGTCGCACGGCAGGCCCTTGAGCACCTGAAAGCCCCGGCGATAATCTGACGCAATCTGGGGGTATGTCCGGTTTCCCACCAGCCTGTAGCCAGGGTTCACATTCGGGCTGCCGACGATGACCACATGCAGCTTCCGCCCGGCCTCCGACTCGTCCATGGTCCAGGTTGTGGTGCCGCGGGTGTGCCCTGCCGTCAGGTGAGCCACCAGATCGGCGTCCCCCAGGCGCACATGTTCTCCATCGTGCAGCACATGGTCCACGCGTGTTGCAGGAAACTGCATCGCTTTGTCCGAGCCATACTGAAAGTCCGTCCTGCCGCCCGACTCCACAACCGAGACATCCTGCTCCATCACCTCGTACTTGGCCCCCGTCAGGCGCTTGATCTCGGCGCTTCCGGCGCAATGGTCATAGTGCGCGTGGCTTATCAGGAGAATCTTGATATCGCGAAATCGAAAACCCAGCGCCTCCACACTCTTGCGAATCTGCGGCACTGAGGATTCAAGATTGCTGTTGATCAGGATGTCTCCCTGCGGCGTGACGATAAGATAGGCGGCCAGGTCTTCGCTGCCGACGTAATACAAGTTGCCTGCAATGCGAAATGGCGGAAACGGCCGTGTCCATGCCGGATTGACGGCAGCACGCACAGGCACAGCAACCAACACCAGGGCTGCCATCAGAAGCCAGCGGAACGGTGCATCCCTCATCGCGCTTCACCGGCCTTTGCGCCGTTCATCACCATCTGGATGGCGCGCTCCAGGTGCACACCGCGCGATCCCTTCACCAGAGCCACATCTCCCTCGCGCAGATTCGACTTCAGCCATTCGCCGGCTGCCTCCGCATTGGGCAAAAACAGGGATGCCACGCCGCCCGCGCAGGCAGCAGAAGCCAAATGCTCGGCATTGCCTCCCACGCCCACCACCAGGTCAAGCCCTGCTTCCGCGGCAGCCTTGCCACATTCTGTATGCAGCGCCGGACCATACTCGCCCAACTCCAGCATCTCCCCGGCCACCAGGATGCGGCGGTCAGCGGGGCGCGCTGCAAGCGTGTGAATCATGGAGCGCAACGCTTCCGGATTGGAGTTGTAACTGTCGTTGAGCAGGGTGGCTCCGCCAACCTGCAACACTTCGCCTCGCTTGTCCCCGGCCGTCAGCGACTCGAGCGCCTGGATCGCCTGCTCCAACTCCACACCCGCCTCCAGCGCAACAGCCAGTCCGGCCATGGCATTGGACGCATTGTGCGCGCCCAGAAGATGCAGCGTAAACTCGCCCCGGCGCTCTCCCGCCCGATAACGAACATGCAGGCCCGACGGGTCCTCCGTCTGCTCAAGAATCTGCGGATCCGCGCACGGACCGATGCCGAAGTACACAACGCGTCCGGCAAAGCCGCGCCCAAACTGCGAGACGTACGGATCGCAACAATTCAAAAAGGCAATGCCGCTCGCAGGCAGCGCGGCAACCAACTCAAACTTGGCGCGTGCTATCCCGGCCTGCCCCTCTGCAAAGTTCTCAATGTGCGCCGTGCCTACGTTGGTCACGACTCCCCAATCCGGTGCGGCCAAACGTGCCAGCGCGGCAATCTCTCCGGAGTGGTTCATGCCCATTTCAACAACCGCGTATTCGTGCTCCTGCTCCAGGCGCAGCAACTGCAGCGGCAGCCCGAAAGCGTTGTTCAGATTGCCGATGGACTTGAGCACGTTGAACTTCACGCCAAGAGCCGCCGCAATCGCTTCCTTCGTGGTGGTCTTGCCCGCTGATCCGGTCACCGCGACAACATGCTTGCCCCACTGCCGTCGCACATGGGCCGCCAGCGAATGCAACGCCACCAGCGTATCCTCGGCAATCAGCAGCGGAACAGACAGAGCGGCATCAGGCAGGTTGGCAACCCTGGACCTTGAGACCACCGCGCCAACGGCCCCACGCGCCACGGCTGCCGCCACATAGTCATGGCCATCCAGACGTTCCCCGCGCACGGCAAAAAACAGCTCACCCGGCGCCACCGTGCGCGAATCTATGGAGTATCCCATAGCCATTAGCGCGCCGGGCTGAGCAATGCTGGCCGGTGCTTCAAGCACGCTGCCCGAACCAACTGCGGCTTCAGCAAGTGTAAGTCTCATCGCTCTCCACCGTATCCCAGTTGACGCAAAGTGGAAAGCGCAATCTCAGCGTCGTCAAATGGGATAGAGCCGCTGGCCACAATCTGCTCCTTCTCGTGTCCCTTGCCCGCAATCAGCACCACATCTCCGGCATGCGCGGCCTCCAGCGCCAGCCGTATCGCAGCAGCCCGATCCGGTTCGACTGCGTAGCGCACTCCCGTCGCCCTCAGGCCCGGTTCTATCTCGGCAAGAATCGCAAGCGGATCTTCCGAACGCGGATTATCGCTTGTGGCCACAACAAAGTCGCTTCCCTCGCCCGCGGCCTGCCCCATCTTCGGTCGCTTGGTGCGGTCGCGATCACCACCACAGCCAAAGAGCGTAATCACGCGGCCACCCGATTGCGCGGTGATCTGCCGAGCCAGCTGGGTCAGGTTGCGCAGCGCATCGTCCGTGTGCGCATAGTCCACAATCACGCTGAAAGGCTGCCCCGCCGCAACCTGCTGAAAGCGCCCCGGCACCGGCCTGAGCATGGACACACGCGCCACCAGCTCACCAAATGGCACTCCACGCGCATGCGCCGCGGCAAGTGCGGCAAGCAGGTTGAGCACATTCACCTCTCCGGCAAGCCAGGACGTCACCTGCGCCGATCCTTCCGGCGTCTGCAACTCGATCCCCGCGCCACCCGGAGTCAGCGTGTAGCGGTTTGCACGCCAATCACCCCGGCCAATCCCATACGTGCAAACCTGCGCGCCGGCCCTGCCTGCCGCGCGTGCCAGTTCCTCGGTGTGCGGATCGTGCGCATTCAGGATGGCCACGCGTGGCGCCGGATACACCGTGCCATCAAACAAGAGCCGTTTGGCGGCAAAGTAATTCTCCATCGTTCCGTGATAGTCCAGATGATCCCGCGTCAGATTGGTAAAGACCGCCACGTCAAAGTTGATTCCGGTTGCGCGACCCTGTGCCAGGGCATGGCTTGAAACCTCCGTGACAAGCTCCGTCGCTCCACGCTTCGCCCCATCCGCCATCAACGCAAACAGGTCGCGCGCCTCGGGCGTAGTATGCACAGACGGCCTCACTTCGCCGGCCACGTGATACTCGATTGTTCCCACCAGCACGGTGGTTCGCCCCGCTGCATGCAGCAGAGCCTCGGTCAGGAACGATGTTGTCGTCTTGCCGTTCGTACCCGTGATGCCGGTCGCCGTCAGCTTTTGCTCTGGATGTCCGAAGAAGGCAGCCGATGCCTGCGCCAAAGCCCGTCGCCCATGCTCAACCTCCATCACCGGAAGCCCTGCCCGATATACCAGCAGATGATCGTACGCCTGCGCCGAGTCCGTAATTATACCCAGCGCGCCGGCATCAATCGCTTTGTCGATGTACCGGTTGCCATCCGTTGTCTCGCCCCGCATGGCGACAAAGACACAGCCGGGCTTGACCCGCCTTGAGTCGTATTCAATGCCGGTAATGGCGTGCGCCGAGTCGCCCGCGGTTCCCAGTGAGGTTACTTCGCCGATTAGGTCTTTCCAGATCATCACGTGCTTGATTGTAGATTGGCAGGCTGCAGGAATGCCGCCGGTGCAGGGCCTTCAGCGCCCGCAGCGCACAACAATATGCGTTCCGGAGTGAACCAGGGTCCCTGGCAGCGGGGCTTGCTCCCGCGCAATGCCGCTTCCCGAAATCTCCACGTCGAGCCCTGCCGCAGCAGAGGCCTCGATGACCTTCCGCACAGGCAGGCCGATGAGCGATGGCACCTTCAATTGCTTGCCGTCGCTGATCGTGACCATGCGCGCGCCGCTGGCCTGCGCTGCCGGTTGCTGGGCTGCAACCGCAGGCGCAGGGCTACCCGCACCCGTTGCGGCTTCTTCATTCCCGGCGTTTGCGCCGGGCTTTGCCGCTGGTACAGCCGTCTTCGATTCCTCAACACTGGGCGCCGAATCCGCACGCAGCGGATCGTCGGCGGGCAGATCATTCGCGGCGGCATACAGCGCGTTGATGTCCTCCGGGTCGGAACCGCTCTCGTCCTCGGACTGGACGGTTTCTTTCTTCGCGCCGGCCTGCACCGGCTTCACATCGATGTCGTGCGGAACGCCAAGATATTCCAGTACCTGCTGCGCCACCTCAGCAAATATCGGAGCAGAAACCGCTGCGCCGTAGTACTGCCCTTTCGGCGAGTCCATGATGACCGCCACCGAAATCACAGGATTGTTCACCGGAGCAAACCCGGCAAACGAGGCAATGTGCATGGTCTTGGAGTAGCGGCGGGTAGCGGGATCAATCTTCTGCGCCGTCCCAGTCTTGCCGCCCGAGGAATAGCCGTTCAACTGGGCAGACTTGCCGGTTCCATACAGCACCACGCCCTCCATCATCTTGCGCATCTCGGCCGCGGTCATGGTGGAGATGACGCGGCGCGCGCCCGCAGGCAGCGGGTTCGGCAGGTCTTCGTCAGCCTTGAACGGAGTTGGGTGCAGCGCGGACTCCGGCTGCCCCTTCGCATTCGCATCCTGCTGTCCCGGCATCAGCACATGCGGCGGCAGGTAGATGCCGCCATTGGCAATGGCTGAGACCATGGTGACCAGTTGCAGCGGGGTCACGCCCACCTCCTGGCCAATGGCGATCGAACCAATCGAAGATCCATTCCATTTGCTCGGAGGCCGCAACAAACCGCGAGTTTCTCCGGGCAGTTCCATGCCGGTGCGGTTGCCAAATCCAAAATCACGAATGAATTGATAGAAGCGGTCCTGGCCAACCCGCAGCGCCAGCTTCACAGCGGCCACATCGCTGGACCGCGCCAGAGCCGTGGCAACAGTCACCGTCCCCATCCCGCGATCGCTCTTGTCGTCGTGAATCACGCGGCCCGCAAGCGTAATCTGCCCGCCCTGGCAGTCAATCATGTCATCCGGCTTGGCCACATGCTGCTCCAGCGCAGCAGAGTAGGTGACCAGCTTGAACACCGAGCCCGGCTCATACACATCGCTCACAGCGTGATTGCGCAGCAGCGCCGGCGTCGTGTGTCGAAAGTCGTTCGGATTAAACGTAGGCCGAATGGCCAGTGCCAGAATCTGCCCGGTATGCACGTCCTGCACAACAACCGTGCCATTGGCTGCCTGCGTCTTCTCCATCGCGTGATCCAGCGCCTGCTCGGCCATGAACTGGATGTTCTCATCAATGGTGAGGACCAGATTCTGTCCCGCCTCCGGCTCGTGCGCAATCGATCCGAGAACGCGGCGGCGCGCATCCAGCGCGGTAAACATGTGCCCCGGGGTACCGTGCAACTCGGTATCGAATTTCTGCTCCAGGCCGCCCAGCCCGTTGTCATCCAGACCCACATAGCCCAGCACCTGCGCGGCAATCTGGTTGTCCGGATAAAAGCGCTGAAACTCCTTCTGGAAGTAGATGCCCTTCATGTTCAGAGCCCGCACGCGGGTCGCCGCCTCCGGCTTCACACGCCGGGCAATCCAGGCAAAGCTGTGCCCGTTTTTCAGGCGCTCCAGGATGGCCTGCTCCGTGGTGCGGGTATCTTCCGGCTCTGTGTGAACAATAGCCGCAAGTTGCCGCGCCGCAGCAGGCTTGTCCTCAATCTCGTTCGGCACGGCGTAGATGGAGTCCACCTGCACCGTCATGGCAAGCTCGCGCAGATTGCGGTCGTAGAGCACACCGCGATGCGGCGCAACCTCAAACGTGCGCTGCTGCTGCTTCTGCGCGCGCTCTGCGTATTCCGAATGGTGCAGTATCTGAAGCCAGAACAGGCGAAGCGCAATGGCGCAGGCCCAGGCCAGAAAGAAGAAGCAGATCAGCCAGAATCGAGCCGTGCGCATCGGCACCGTGCGCGCGGCGTTATTGCGGGTGCGGATGGCTCGAACCGTTGCCTGCATGGCGTTTCGCTCGCCCGTGAGTTGCGCGCCTCCCACGCTACCGCACAGGAGGCGCAGGGGGAGTCACCTGCGCAAGTGCCGGCGCACTCGTTGCATCCGCAACCGAGTTCGTGGCATGCACAACCTGACCAGGCTGCGGCGCGGCCATGCCCATCCCGCGCGCCAGTTGGTCGATTCTGCCCGGCTGCGCCAGTTGCGCCTCGGCCAGCCTCAGCTGGCGATTCTGTTCACGCAGCTGATCCCGCTGCTGCTTTTCCGCCTCCACGCGATACGAGCCCTCAATCGCGCTGAAGTGCTGCAGGCCATACACCATCACCAGCGAAAACAGCACGGTGATAGCCGCGGAAAAGATGCGCATCTGGCGAACCCTTACCGGGTCTGGAGCCTTCACCAGGCGCGAATTGTCAAAGTGTTTTGTGAAAGGAATCTCCGGCGTGCGCACGCCCCGGCGCCGCATCGCCTGCTGGGCAAGCAATGCCGCATTGTGCTCTGCCACCCGAGGGGGCCAGCCGTTGCCGCGTTCAAAATACGTTGTCGTGCATGCCGCCATGATGCTTCTCCTCAATCCAACCGCGGCCCATTCCGCCGTTCATTGCCTTGCTGCTGCTCTCAGCTTCGCGCTGCGCGAGCGCGGATTGCGTTCCATCTCTTCTTCGCCGGGCGTCACCGGCTTCTTCGTCAAAACTTCCCAGATTCCCCTGCGTGCACCGTCGCGCAAACTGTCTTTTGCAATGCGATCTTCCAAAGAGTGAAAGCTGATAACGGCCAGTCGTCCGGAGGGCTTAAGTAACATGGGTGCGGCCTCCAGCAGCGCCCGAATCTCGTCCAGCTCGCGATTTACATAAATACGAAGCGCCTGAAAGGTGCGCGTTGCCGGGTGAATCCTGTCCTGTTTCATTGCCGGGGCGGCGGCTGCAACAATCCGGGCAAGTTGCCCTGTCGTTGTCACCGGCCGCCCGCGAACAATGGCTCTGGCGATTCTCCGCGACCTCCTTTCCTCTCCGTATTCGTAAATAAGGTCTGCCAGCTCTCGCTC
>JAJXWS010000143.1 GCA_021781495.1 Acidobacteriota bacterium
CCCGGGCGCAGATTTCGACGCAGGCTTTGCGGCAGGCTTCGCAGTGGAAGCGCCCGCTTGCGGCGTTGCCGTCTTCGGCGCAGGCAGCGTTCCCGGCGGCGGATTCTTTGACACAGACGCCCTCTGCATCAGCTGCACCTTGGAGTTGCCCGCTACCAGGTAAAACCGGTCCGTATCTCGTCCCGGCGTCAGGTGCAGATACAGATCATCGCGCAGCGTTGCCGTGGCCACCACCGCGGAGTCCTTGTTCGCATCCGCCAGCTTCGCAAACGCATCGTAGGTCGCGCTGTCGATGACTGACCGTTCCGGCAGCCAGCCGATCTCGCCCTTCTCGGTCTTCACCTTCAGGAAGCGCCGCCCATGCTCCACCACCTCAAGCCGCTGCCCGTTCGTCACCTCGGCAACGCGCGTGGACACAGCTGCCACGCGGTCGCGCAGATACACCTGGCGCAGCCACAGATAGACATACTCTTTCGGCTTGGGTTGAAAGCGGCTGCATCCCGTCGCAAATCCCAGAAAGCCGACGAGAAGCAGACACACAATCCACGTCTTGAAATGCCTGACGGGGGAGCCGGGGGGAATTGGAAGTTGAGTCAACACAGCCAATCGCGGTCTTCTTGAGGATAGCACTGCACCTCTATCGGACACCGTTATCGAGCATTGATCAGGCGGATCGTCTCCAGAAGCACATCCCCGTCAATCGCCAGACTCCGGGCGCTGATCTTGTCCATCGTGTCTTGTGCCGTGTGATGATAGCTGTCGTTTGGCCCGTAGTCGATGTCGATGATGTCGATGGAAGGCACGCCGCGATTCACAAACGGCATATGATCGTCGTCCACCGGCTCTTCCTGCTGGAAGAAATACTCCCCGTAGCCGAACTTGTTCGCCGCCTGCCGCACCAGATCCACCAGCCAGCCCGTCGAGCGGCTTTCGCGCTGAATGTCCAGGCTCTTGTCGCCGATCATGTCGGTCAGCAGAAATGCCTTGATCCGGCTCAGCGTGCCATCCCCGCCCCAACGCGCCGCCAGGTGCCGGCTGCCGTAGGTCGAGTCGGACTGCGACCAGCTCTTGAACGCCTCTTCGCCGTCAAAGAACACCAGCCACACCGAGTAGCCGTCCAGCTTTTTGCCTCCGGCCGTCGCCGCGCGCAGCTGGTCGGCAATCGCCATCAGCAGGCCCGTCGTCGAGCCGCCATCGTTCGCGCCTACAAAGTTGATGTTGCGCAGATAGTAGTTCGTCTCGTAGTGCGTGGCCAGCACAATCACGCCGTTCTTCTTGCCTGGGTAGCGCACGATAAAGTTGCGCAGATTCACCGGCCCAATCGGTGTGTCGGCGGTAAAGGCATCCTCTTCCAGCTGGTCGTGCGCAAAGTGCGCGCGCAGAAACTGCTGCGCCTTCAGGTGTCCCGGACTCGTAGGCCAGCGCGGGCCGATGGCCACAAACTGGCGCGCATACTCATAAGCCCGGCCGCCGTTAAAGTGCTGCGCCTGCGTGGCCAGCGGAGCCGTCAGCAGCAAAGCCGCCGCAAGGCTCTTCCAGAATCCTGAGAAGCTCATGAAGTTGCCTCCCGGGCCTTGCGCCGCGAGGGGTGCACGTACCACGCCACGCCAATGCCCACCAGGTACAGCAGCAGCATCGGAATCGCGTAGATGCACATCGTCCACGGGTCAGGGCTCGGCGTGATAATCGCCGCCACCAGAAACACCGCCAGAATCGCGTAGCGGATGTTCTTCCACAGGAAGCGCGGGCTCACAATCCCGAACAGCGCCAGGAAGAAGATCAGCACCGGCAGTTCAAAACTGATGCCCAGCCCCAGAATCACCGAGAGGAAAAAGCCCGTGTACTCCTCAATCGTGACCATGGGATTAAAGCTCTTGCCAAAGTCCACAATCAGGATCTTCAGCGCTCCCGGCAGCACCCAGAAGTAGCCAAACGACGCGCCCATCAGAAACAGGCCCACCGTCGCGCCCATGAACGGCACCACAAATCGCCGCTCCTTCTGGTAGAGTCCCGGAGCAATAAACAGCCACACCTGGTACAGAATGAACGGCGATGCCAGAATCGCCCCGCCGATCAGCGACACCTGCAGGTACAGGTTCAGCGGATCCATCGGGTGCGTGTAGTTCAGCTTGATGTGCAGCTTTTCCAGCGGCTCCTGCACAAACCCGTACAGCCGCTCGTGAAAAACATAGGCAACCACAAAGCCCAGGCACAGGTAGACGGCTGAGTGCACAATGCGTCTGCGCAGCTCTTCGAGGTGCTCCATCAGGCTCATGCCGGGCAGTTCTGCGCGCTGAGACACGGCCTCCCGCGCCTTTCCAATCGCTTCTGCGGGATCAACCATTGTGGCTTACAGCCTCCGTATCGGGGGCACCCTGTTGCGGAGCGGCGCTCTCCGCCGGCTCACTCTGCGTCTCCGGCTCGGCCGCGCTCCCCGGACGCGCCGCGGCCACCTGCTCGCCTGTGCTCGGCGGCTGCACCCGCAGCCCACCGGCTTCCGGCTCCGCGGCCGGCGTGGCGACCTCCGGATACTTGCCCTCGTCCGCGTAGGGCGATTCGATCGCGTTAACAGGCGTCTCCGGGCTCTGCGCAGCCGCATCGGCCGGCGGATTCAGAGCCAGAGTCCGTTGCCGCTCCTCTTCTTCCTTCCTGCGGCGATCCGCCTCTTCGGCGGCGCGCAACTCCTCTTCCATCTGGAATTTGAAGTCGTTCGAGGCCTTGCGGAACTCATACATCAGCTTGCCGATCTGGCGGCCAATCTGCGGCAGCCGCCGCGGCCCAAAGACCACGAGCGCCATAACCATCAGAATCAGCGTGTCGGCCATGCCCAGGCTGGCGTATTCAACTGTCGGCGGCGTACCCATAAAGGCTAATGATACCTGCCCGCGCGCACCACTCACAAACTGTGTCTTTGCCGCCTGCCCCCGCCGCCCGCCGCGCGCGGGTTTCTCTGCGTCCCTGTTACAGTTTTGTTACACTGATAGTCAATGGCTGCGGTCCGCGGCGCCCCGGATTCCACGAATCCGGCCCGCCAAACGCCGCATCCATGTATGAAAGGGCTGCAACAACCCCGTGGGTGGCAGGCAGTTCGCAGGCCCCGGCAACCATGCCGGTCGCCCTGCCCGTCCAGAGCGCATCCACTGCAGCCGCGCAAGCTTTCAACATCCCCGTCCGGCATCCTCTCCGTGAGGATGGGCCGGGCTGAAGGCGGAGTACTGTGAACCTGGTTCTCGACGAACAAGCGGCGGCGGGCAGCGCCTGCAGCCTCGAGCATTACCTTTCCCTCCCCGATCACTCCATTGACGCGCGCATTGCCGCCGCGCGCCAGCGGCTCGGCAAATCCACCGTCCTGCTCGGCCATCACTACCAGCGCGACGAGGTGGTGCGCTTTGCCGACTTTACCGGCGACAGCTACAAGCTCTCCAAGGCCGCAGCGGAGACAGACGCGAAGTACATCGTCTTCTGCGGCGTGCATTTCATGGCAGAGAGCGCCGATGTCCTCGGCCGCGACGATCAGCAGGTCATCCTGCCTGACCTCAACGCGGGCTGCTCCATGGCCGACATGGCCGAGATCTCGCAGGTGGAAGCC
>JAJXWS010000144.1 GCA_021781495.1 Acidobacteriota bacterium
ACCCGACGCGCACATCACCGGCCTCTCGACGCATATCGCAGGCGCGGCCATCGACCTGCGCGCCAGCATCCTCGGCGGCACCTCGCGCGTCGCCATCTCAGGCCTTCACGTCACTGGCGGCGCCGGGATCTCCCTCGGTGACGATGTCTACGGCAATACCAGCCGCATCCAGTTGAGCCACGCCTCCATCACTGACGCTACCCGCGGATTCCTCTTCAACCTCCGCGGCCAGCGGGGCGGACCCATCCACGACATCACCTTGCAGGATGTTTGCCTCGTGCGCGTCCGCGAGCCGCTCGCCGTCGAGCAGGAAAGCACCGCAATGCAGACGCAACTCCCCGGCAACCTCGTCCAGATGGACCACGTCATCGTCTCCGGTCTGGGCCGTCTCCAGCCGCAGGGCCTGCAGCCCGATGCCTCCGCCTCCTGCGAAGAGTCGCGCGACACTGCCATTCCTGCGCCGGTCGAGTGGTCGATCGATCTCAGCCATCTTCCCCAACCCGGCACACAGGCGCATCTCACCGTCGCCGCTGACGGCGGCGACGCCTTCCGCAGTGTCCAGGCTGCTGTTGATGCCCTGCCCGACGCCGGCGGTGCCATCGCCGTCCAGCCCGGCACCTATCGCGAGGTCGTCACCATTCGCAAGCCCCACGTCCGCATCTACGGCGTCGATCCTGACCCCGCAAAGACCGTCCTTGTCTTCAACAACACCGGACCCAAATCCGCCGGCACCTTCAACAGCGCGACTGTGTTCGTGGAAGCGGACAACGTCTCCATCGACAACCTCACCATCGCCAACGACGCGGGGACAGGTAAAGGCCAGGCCGTCGCGCTCGCCGTCACTGCGGACCGCGCGGCGTTCCGCCACCTGCGCCTGCTCGGCGCGCAGGACACCCTCTTCGCCGCCGCCCGCTACTGCTACGGCGACTACGGTCCCTGCGTCCCCACGCGCCAGTACTTTAGCGATTCCTACATTGAAGGCAATACCGACTTCATCTTCGGCGACAGTATGGCTGTCTTTGACCGCTGCACGCTCCACGGCATCCCCGGCCGTGAGGTCATGTACACCGCGCAGGGCCAGCACTATGCCGCGCAGCAGAGCGGCTACGTCTTCAGCCACTGCACGCTCACTGCCGACCCCAGCGACACCCGTATCACTCTTGGCCGTCCCTGGCGCCCGCACGCCACCGTCGTCTATCTCAACACCCGCATCGACGCGTCGGTCATTCCTGCGGGCTGGACCGAGTGGCCCCGCTTCGGCCAACCCAGCCTGCCTACCGCCACCTTCGCCGAGTTCCGCTCCACCGGCCCCGGCGCCAGTCCCGCCACGCGCGAGCCGGACTCGCATCAGCTCACACCGGCCCAGACTGAGCGCTGGAACCCGAGGCGCTTCCTCGCGGGGCACGACGGCTGGAATCCGTTCCCGCAGAACTGAGCAGACATTCAGCGCAAGCACGGCTCATTTCTCACCTCTTTGGAATTTTGTCTGAGCAGGTCTTCCCGCTCCATTCCATCGCCGATCCGTCCGGCACTCAAACCGCAAGTCAAGCACGGGAATGAGATACCTGCAGCCGTTGACCGCTGCGCCTGCCCCTGAGAGGCCCTGGTCTCAGCGCTTGAGTTCCGCTCTTCGGAATTCGCCGATTTCAATCGCAATCTGAAAATAGAAAATAAATGTATACTCTCGAAAATAAACAAGGCGTTTTGTCATGCATATCTCTGCCGTCCGCGCTGCCGAGCAACTGAACTCCGAGACGGCTCCACCTGCATTTCAGGTTCGCATTCTCGCCGACGATCTCACAGGCGCCTGTGACGCCGCAGCGCCCTTCGTTCGACCAGATCGCACGGTTCGCGTCTGGCTCGGATCCGCCGCGGGCTTCGTCGCGCCCGAACCCGTCCAGGCCTTCAACACCGCATCGCGCAACCTTGCCCCTCAAGACGCCGCGTTCGCCGTTGCTGAAGCTGCCGGTCAACTGGCGCTTGCGCCCGTCCAGTTCGTCTTCAAAAAGGTCGACTCCGCCCTCCGCGGCCCCATCGCCGCCGAACTCATCGCACTCCAGCAGACGTTCGATGCGCGCGCCATCCTCTTCGCGCCGGCCTTCCCTGCAACCGGCCGCACAGTCCGCAACGGAACTCTGGAGATCCGCAGCTCCACCGGAGAAGCCGAGCGGCGCTCCATGCGCGATCTCTTCCCCGCCGATTTGCAATCAAAGATCGCCATCATCCCCAACGCCGCAGGCATCGCCCCCGCCCTCTCATCCGGTAAATCGCTGCTCCTCTGCGACGCCACCACGCAACACGACCTCGACGCGCTCGCCCACGCCGCACGGTCCCTGCCCGGGCTGCTCTTCGCCGGCTCTGCTGGCCTGGCCACGGCACTCGCGAACCTCGACGGTTTACCTGCAGCGGCCCCCCCCTTGCCGCGTGCATCGCGCGTTCTTCTCATCGCCGGCACCATGCATGCCACCACCGCTCAGCAGCTCGACCGGCTCGCGGACCTGCCCGCTTCCGCCGCCGTACAGACCCGCCTGCTCCGGATCGAGTCCGCGCCCGATGCCGGGCAGCAGATCCGCAACGAGTTCATTCAGCTTCAGCCTGAAGCGATCTTCATGACTGGCGGCGACACGGCCCTGCTTGCTTCCCGTGCCCTAGGTGCGCAATCCTTCCTGCTGCGCGGCGAGTTCGCTCCCGGAGTCCCCTGGGGCATCGCGCACGGCGGCTTGCTCGACGGCCGCATCGTCATCGCAAAATCCGGCGGATTCGGCGCGCCCGATCTCCTCTGCGACATACTCAAAGCACTGGGGAGACCCGCATGAACACCCTTCCACGCATCGCCATCAGCATCGGAGACCCGGCCGGCGTCGGCGCCGAGATCGCCATCAAGGCCCTCCACGATTCCAACCTCGCCAGCCTCGCTCACTGGCTCCTCATCGGCGACCAGGCCGCGCTTGCGCCTGCCGCGCGCCTTGCCAACATTCCACTGCCTTCGCTGCCCTGCGAGTTTGTGCCCGCGCACGCGCTTCCCGACGATCACCAACTCGCCTTCGGTCAGCTCCGCGCCGAGTACGGCCTAGCCGCCATCGACTACGTCCGCCGCGCCGTCGAGCTCTGCCAGCAGGGCAAGGCCGACGCAATGGTCACAGCGCCGCTCAACAAGGAAGCCGTCACGCTTTCCGGCCGCAGCTTCACCGGTCACACGGAATACATCGCAGAGCTCACCGGAGCCACCGAGTCGCGCATGCTGCTCGTCTCTGACCGCCTCGCCACCGTACACGTCTCCACTCACATCGCGCTCGAACAGGCCTGCAAGCTGGACTCCGCGCGCATCCTCCGCACCATTCAGCTCGGTGACGAAGCCCTGCGCCTCATGCGCCAGGCCCCGCCGCGCATCGCCGTCTGCGGCCTCAATCCCCACGCCGGCGAGCACGGCCTCTTCGGCACGCAGGACGCAGAGTTCATCGCGCCCGCCATCGCCCAGGCGCGCGCCATAGGCATTGACTGCTCCGGCCCGCACTCGCCTGACACCCTCTTCGTTCGCGCCCTGCGCGGCGAGTTCGACCTCGTCGTCGCCATGTATCACGAT
>JAJXWS010000145.1 GCA_021781495.1 Acidobacteriota bacterium
TTTGCGATGGTGGGCTCAAGGGGATCTTGACGTACGTATCCATCACCGCCAGATGGCGGTCGAACTTGGCGTCGGCGGCAGACTCGCGCTGGGCGGATTAATCTTTGCCGGTTGCACATTGATCGTTGCCTCTGCGCTTGGTGTGCCTCTCGGCGCACCCACGTGTGCAGCCGCCTTCCTCGTGGCTGTGGTGGTGACGGGGCATGATCGCGCGGTGTTGCGGAGTGTCTTCAAGGGCGTCAGTTGGTCCGTTCTTCCGCTGGTTGCCGGCCTGTTTGTGATTGTCGAGGCGCTGCAGGGCGCGGGACTCTTGCGCGCAGGGCTGATCGCGCTCTCCGGTATTGCGCGACTTCCAGCCTTTGCGGCGAAGATGATTGCGGCCTTCTCAGTTGCGCTGGCGAGCAACGGCATGAACAATCTGCCCGTTGGTCTCATGAGCGGCTCGACCATGCGTCATGCTCAGGAGTCGGGTTTGGTTGCGCACGCCGTACTCCTGGGCGTGGATCTTGGGCCGAACCTCTCGGTCACCGGATCACTTGCCACAATTCTCTGGCTGATTGCGCTGCGGCGCGAGCGCGTCGCGATTTCAACGTGGGAGTTTCTTCAGCTCGGCATAATCGCCATGCCCGCGGCGCTCTTTGCCAGCCTTCTTTTTCTCTGGAACTGACGGATTCTGCGCTCGTTCGAAACAGCAAGCGCACTCTGTAAAGTAGAACTATGGTTCAAAGCCAAGCCCTGTGGAAGAAGGAGCTCCGCGCCATGATTGCGCTGGCTGTTCCCGTCGTGCTCAGTGAGCTCGGCTGGATGGCGCAGGGAGTCGTCGACACCATCATGGTGGGCAAGCTCGGGCCCGCGGCCATCGGCGCCGTGGCGCTCGGAAATGCTGTGTACTACACCCCTTCGCTGTTTGGCATCGGCCTGCTTCTCGGTCTCGATACGCTGGTCTCGCAGGCGTACGGCCGCAGAGACCACGATGACTGCCATCGCTGGCTGGCGCAGGGCGTGTACCTGTCGTGCATCCTGACGCTGCCTCTCATGGCGCTGGCAGCTTTGGCGGCCTTCTATCTCACGCACTTTGGGATTAACCCTGCCGTCGCTGTCCCAGCAAAGAGCTATCTGCTGCTCCTCAATCTCGCCACGCTCCCGCTGCTTCTCTACGGAGGGACCCGTCGCTATCTGCAAGGCGTGGGCCAGGTGCGCGTCATTACGGTCACTTACATTCTGGCGAACCTGTTGAACTGGGCGGGAAATTGGGTCCTGATTTACGGCAAGCTGGGTTTTCCAGCACTGGGCGTGAATGGTTCCGCCATCTCGACCTGTATCGCGCGTGTCTTCATGGCAGCCGCGCTCCTGGGGTTTGCATGGCGCTACGAGCGGAAGCGCGGACATCCGCTCTTTCGTCATTGGGCAGGTCCCAGCGCGGAACGGCTGCGCTCGCTTGTGCGGCTCGGCGCGCCCGCGGCAGGGCAGATTCTTCTGGAGGTGGGTGCCTGGAATCTTTCCACTTTTTCGGCGGGCTATCTGGCTCCCGTCGATCTCGCAACCCACTCGATCGCGCTGAATTACGCCAGCATTACCTACATGGTTCCTCTTGGAGTGTCCGCAGCGGCAGCGGTCGGTGTGGGCCATGCCGTCGGTTCCAATGACCCGGGCAGAGCGCGTCGCGCTGGATGGCTGGCTCTCGCTCTGGGCTCGGCGTTTATGCTGCTGGCAGCCATTGTCTTCCTCGTCGCTCCAGTGCCGCTCATCCGGCTCTATACCAGCGATCCCCGCGTGCTTGCCGTAGGGCCGGGTTTGCTTTGGATTGCCGCGGCGTTTCAAATGTTTGATGGCATCCAGACCGTGACGACCGGTGCACTGCGCGGCCTTGGAGAGACACGCGCGCCCATGGTCGCAAACTTCATCGGCTATTGGATTCTCGGTCTGCCCCTTGGTCTTACTCTTTGCTTCGTCCTGCACCGTGGCATCTTTGGGTTGTGGCTGGGGCTCACGCTGGCCCTCGTCATCATCGCCCTGATTCTGCTGCGGCGCTGGCAGATTGACTCATCGAGATTTCAGGCTGCCGGTTGACCGCGGCCACTTCAGAGCGGCCATTAACCTTCCCCAAGCGCCAAATCCTTGTTAAATGGACGAATTTTCATTTTTGAACCAATGAACAGGTGTTGCACGTCGTGAGCCCTAAGGATGTTACCTGAGGATTACTTGTCGGGACGTTCGTTCGCCTGGGTGACTATAATCACAGATGGCGAAAGATTGACTCTTTCCTGAATTTACCTGAAGGGAATCCCGCCAAATGGCGACTGGAGACCTGGCCCTGGGTCAAGAACAGGGCGCAATCAGCGCGCAAAAGCGCGTCGTGAATGATTTCAGCATCAACGTAGCAACGGTGAACGGGTCCGGCTCGCAATCCGCCAATAGCGTACTGCTGAAGAGCATCTTCGGAATGGGCGTTCCCGTCAGCGGGAAAAACCTCTTTCCCTCGAACATCGCCGGACTTCCCACCTGGTACACCATCCGCGCAAGCAAGGACGGTTACGTGGCCCGCACGCGGGACGCGGAGGTCCTGGTGGCGCTGAACCCAGAAACCGCAAAGCAGGACATGCTGACGCTGCCTGCTGGCGGCGCGGCGATCTACGAAGAGAGCTTCAATCTCAAGCAGTATCGCGATGACGTAGCCTGCTACCCGGTGCCCTTCGACAAGATCACAGCAGCCGTTTGTCCTGAAGCCAAGCTCCGCAAGCTGGTCAGGAACATGGTTTATGTCGGCGTTGTCGCCCAGTTGCTCTCTCTTGACCTTGGAGTAGTTGAGGCTGGGCTTAAAAAGCAGTTTGCGAAGAAGCAGAAGGTTTTCGACCTCAACTTCGGCGCCGTCAAGGCGGGCTTCGATTACGCGCAGGAGAAGCTGGTCAAGCACGATCCGTACTGTATCGAGCGAATGGACAAGACGACCGGCAAAATCATCATTGACGGCAACGCGGCCTGCGCCATGGGCGCAGTGTTTGCAGGCGTCACGGTGGTTGCCTGGTATCCCATCACGCCGTCCACTTCCGTTGTTGAAGCGACGACGGACCTTCTGAAGAAACTGCGCGTGACGCCCGAGGGCAAGGCTACATTTGCGGTAGTGCAGGCCGAGGATGAGCTGGCGGCAATTGGCATGGTGCTTGGCGCAGGCTGGGCTGGCGCCCGCTCCATGACAGCCACCTCCGGCCCCGGCATCTCGCTCATGGCCGAGTTTTCCGGCCTTGGATATTTTGCTGAACTGCCCGGAGTCATCTTCGACGTGCAGCGGTCCGGCCCTTCGACGGGCATGCCCACGCGCACATCGCAGGCCGATCTGCTTTCGACAGCGTTCCTGTCGCATGGCGACACAAAGCACATCGTGCTGCTGCCCGGCTCCGTCAAGGAGTGTTACGAGTTTGGCTGCGCGGCCTTTGACATCGCTGAGCGGTTCCAGACGCCGGTCTTTGTGCTCACGGATCTTGACCTTGGCATGAACAACTGGATGTCGGAGCCCTTCCAGTATCCAGACAAGCCGCTCGACCGCGGCAAGGTGCTAACGGCAGAGGATCTGGAGCG
>JAJXWS010000077.1 GCA_021781495.1 Acidobacteriota bacterium
CAGCAGCTCACCAACGTGCGCAAGAACGGCAAGCTCGCCTATCTGCGCCCCGACGGCAAGAGCCAGGTGACGGTGGAGTACGACGAGAACGGCAAGCCGGCCCGCATTGACGCGGTGGTCGTCTCAACCCAGCACGCCGAGACCGTGACCAACGAAGAGCTGCACGCCGACATTCTCAAGCACGTGATTCAGGCTGTGCTGCCCGCCGAGTGGCTGGACGAGCACACCAAGTATCACATCAACCCCACAGGCCGCTTTGTGATTGGCGGACCGATGGGCGACACCGGTCTGACCGGCCGCAAGATTATCGTGGATACCTACGGCGGCATGGGCCGTCACGGTGGCGGCGCGTTCAGCGGCAAGGACCCGACAAAGGTGGACCGCTCGGCCGCGTACATGGCTCGCTACATCGCCAAGAACATTGTGGCGGCGGGGCTGGCCGACAAGGCTGAGGTCCAGCTGGCTTACGCCATCGGCGTGGCCGAGCCGGTAAGCGTGCTGATAGAGACCTTCGGTACGGGCAAGCTGCCCTCCGCGCAGCTCACCGAGTTGGTGCGCAAGAACTTTACGCTCACACCGCGGAACATCATTGAGAGCCTGAACCTGCGCCGGCCCATCTACCAGAAGACGGCAGCCTACGGGCACTTTGGCCGTACCGAGCCCGAGTTCACCTGGGAAGCCACCGACAAGGCGGCCGCACTGGCAGAGCAGGCTGGCGTGCTGGCAGCAGCTCGCCGGTAAGCACACCCGCAACAGCGCATCACGGAATGGGATCCTCCTTTGGTGGGTCCCATTCTTCTTTTGTGCTCATGCGTCTAATCACCAGTGTCAAGCCAGAGAGAGAATGCGACCCAGGTCAGCCACCGATGCGCCATTCCTGCAGAGGAGCCGCGTCTGAAAGTGACTTGCCGGCAACACGCCACCCCCGGTTTTGCCGTAAAATTCTTCGCGGCACCGCTTCTTGAATTTGTTGAGGTAAGAATCATGCGCAAAGTTGTGCTCGCCACCGTTCTGCTCAGCATCTCTGCCTTGGCCTGGGCGCAATCCAGCACCAGTTGGGACTATCGCGGCAAGTACGGCCCGCTGGTATGGGGCAAACTGAATCCTGCATACCGGGCATGCTCTGAAGGACACGAGCAGTCCCCGATCGACATCCGCCATGCCCACCTGAACAAGGCGCTCAAGCCGATCGAGTTCCATTACCTGGCCGGAGGCGTGACCGTTGAGAATAACGGCCACACCATTGTGGTGCACGTGCATCCGGGCAGCTATATTGTGGCCAACGGCGTACGCTATGACCTGCAGTACTATGACTTTCACCGGCCCGGCGAAGAGTCAGTCAACGGACGCCTCTCCGACATGTCGATCCACCTGGTGCACAAGAGCGCGGACGGCAAGCTCGCCATCCTGGCGGTGCGACTGGCCGAAACCATGGATTTCCCGAATGCCACGCTATCGACTCTCTGGCAGCACTTGCCGGAAAATGGCGGAGCCACAGCGCAGATCACGGACCTGGTGAATCCCGGTGGGCTGTTGCCGGCAGACCGCGGCTACTGGACCTACATGGGTTCGCTTTCCACGCCGCCCTGCACGGAGGGCGTCCGCTGGTTCGTATTCGAGCAGATGGTCAGCATCAGCCGCTCGCAGTTGCGAGCCTTTACCTCCATCTTCGACATAAACTCGCGGCCGCTGCAGGATCCGCATGACCGGCGGATTGAGGCCAACGAGTAGCCCTATCGCGCCAGCGGAGTGAACGTGAGAGAAAGCCCTTGCCGCTCAGGCAGGGGCTTTGCTTCGATGCCGGTCAGATCCGGCACCAGGTAGTGAGCAGCGTCCAGCGATTCCAGCGAGTGCGAGAAGGTGGTGGCAATCACCGTGCACCCTGCGTCCCGGCCCGCTCTTGCGCCGGAGGCTGAGTCCTCAAAAACCACGCAGTCCGCGGTAGCAAATCCGAGCAGTGAAGCCCCGGCGAAAAACGGCTCAGGATGCGGCTTGCCGTGGGTCACACGTTCTGCGGTCACCAGCCGATCCGGCACAGGGACGCCGCCGGCAGCCATGCGCGCCCGCGCCAGCCGCTCGGTTGCGCTGGTCACAACCGTCCAGCGGTTGGATGGAAGCGACGCCAGCAGCCGCAACACGCCGGGAAGAACCACAAGACCGTCGTTATCTTCCACCTCGAAATCCTCAATAATCTTGAGTTCGGCCTCGCTGTCGAGATCGGGCCGCAGACGAACCACGCTGTCAATGGCGCGGCGTCCATGCACGATGCTGATGGCGTACTCCGGGTCGATGCCGCGCATGTTGGCCCAGCGGGTCCAGCTGCGCTCCACGGAGCCAAGGGACGAGATGAGGATACCGTCCATATCAAAGAGAATGCCTTTGCAGTGAATCTGGACGGGAGCAGCAGAGATCGACGAGGACATATCTGCATTCTATCGGCGAACACCGGCCCGGGCTATCGTGCGGCTACTGCCTGTCCGGATGCGGCAAAGACCACCTTGAGCGGCGTCGCTAACGGGATGGACGCATCGACGGCAGCCTTGCGGGTTCCCTGCTGCACCTGATTTTGCGCCAGCTTTATCTCACCATTCGCAATGGCGGCATCTCCCGTCCACAGGTCAAAGCGTGCCAGGGCGGCCGGCAGCGGAGAGGATCCTGCCCCCGCATGGCCGCGCACGTCGCCACGGTTCCACTCATAGTGCAGCGTTCCCTTGGCGGAAGCTGAAAGGTCGCTGGCGCTGAATCCAGCCAGGGTCAGCTTGCCGCTGCCGTGCACAAGCCCGCCGGAGCAGCGTAGCGCGAGCAACTGACAGAGCGCGGGGGGGCTCACCTTCTCGAAATCACCCGCCAGCGTGTAGACAGGCTTTTCAGGGTCAGCGATCGTGCCGGAGATGTGCACCTGACCGCCCAGCAGAGCCGCATTCAGGTGGGTCAGATTCGCCTGCGTGGGCAGCACTTGGACGGCGGCATCGGCGCTATGCAATGTAACAGGACCGAGAATCAGCGAATCCGCAGCCAGCGTGGCCTCCAGGCGCGGCCAGAGCGTCCCCTGCGAAGGCGAAATGCGCGCCAGCAGCGTAGAGAGGAGCGTATCGGGCTTGCGGGCTCCCAGCAGCGCAGACTGCAGGATAGCGGCATCCAGCTCAGAGAAGTGCACATCCAGATGAGGCGGGCAGGACTCGTCCGTCTCGCACGCCAATGGGACCTGCACGCTGGCAGTTCCCTTCAGAGGCCCATAGACAAAGGCAACCGGATCCCAGCGCAGCTCATTGCCGCCCAGGTGGAGCGTTGCCTGCGAAACCAGGACGGGGCTGGCCAGCACATCGCCCTTCCAGTTGGCATTACGAAAGACAATGGTGCCGGTGAGCCGGTCTGCTCCATTGTCAGGCGGCAGCGGCGCCGCAGTTGCCGGGACAGCCGGGCCGGGAGCTGCAGCGTGACCGAAGGCGTTCTCCTGCACGGGCAACCACGGGCCCTCTGCGTTCAGGTCCAAGGTAGCGGGGTCGCCAGCCAGCGCGTCCAGCAGACCCGTGTCTGCAATGCCGGCAACGTGGGCCAGCTCGCGCATGCGCGGCAGTGAAGCGGCCCCATGCACGCCCACCTGGTAGCCGCTGACGGCAAACCGCAGAGTAACCGCAAGCGGACTGGGAGCTCCCGCGGGAAGATTGACGGACGTCGCAATCGCCTGCGGCGTTCCCGCTGCTGCGGGAGCAGGCTCCAAGCTGAACCGGGGAATCTGAATTGGTCGGCTGAGGCCACCGCCGCTCAGTTCGAATCCCTCAACTGCCAGGCCGCCAGTCAGCGCACTTTGCACCGCAGGCGCGGTCTTGGCTCCCCGCAGGCTGCCGGGGCGCGCATGGCGCGGCTCTGGCTTCTGCACAGTAGGCTCTGCATTCTGCCCGTCATAGGCCAGCTTGCCCGTGACGGTCCCCTTGGCCTGCAAGCCGTCCGGCAGACCGCTGCGCATCGTCCGCAGCGCATCCAGACCCGCCTGCGCAGAGATACGCTGCAACTCAACCGTGAGCTTTGGCTGGCCATCTTCCGGCAGGTCGCCGGCAACACGGATATGGCCATTCCCCAGCGGCGAGTCGCAGGTGAGCCCCTCCAGCGAGCGGCCCGAGTAGTGATAGACAAAACCACAATTGGCGTCAAAATCCAGCGTATCGGCGGGAGCAAACTCGGCCCGATGCACGCTGGTAGCGCGCAGGCGAGTCTTCACCTGGGCCGCCGCCGCCGTTCCATCCAGATGCAGCTCTGCCGTCAGGTCACCGCGCCATCCGGGATCAGAGCCAAGGATCAGACGGCTCAACTGTCCCAGCTGCGCCTCACGCCACTCCATATCCAGATGGATGGGCATCTGCCGCAGCTCCGGAGCGTGATGCAGCCGGGCCTCAAGACGCACAATGCCGGTATCCGCCAGGTCGAGGCTTACGTCCGTGCGCGCCGGCTGGCCACGCAGGCGCACGCGCCAGTCGCCCGGCGAATCCTGCCAGAACGAAACGTCGGCATCCAACAGCGAAAACGGCAGCTTCTCCAGCCCCTTTTTGATATTGATGCGGGAATTCGT
Source organism: Acidobacteriota bacterium (assembly GCA_021781495.1). Lineage (GTDB taxonomy): Bacteria > Acidobacteriota > Terriglobia > Terriglobales > Acidobacteriaceae > Telmatobacter. The sequence goes on from JAJXWS010000077.1 coordinate 4,568, forward strand.
GGCCTCAAGATAGGGCAGCGGAGTACCCCCCTGCACGCCGGTTCCACCGGTTGTGCCGGACTGCGCAGCCGCATTGCGAAAGATGGGATCCAGATTCCAGCGGCCATCCTGTGTGCGCACAAGGTTCAGGCTGGCCTCATCGACACTGATGGTGCTGATCTCCATCTTTCCGCGCCAGAGCGAAAGCAGGCGAATATCCGCGGTGACGGTGTTTGCGTGGAGCAGCGGCTCCGCACCATAGGCAGGATCTTCAGCAACGGTCAGGTCTGTGAGAACGAAGCCCGGACGGGGCAGAAGCCGCAACTCTACTGAGGAGAGGCGAACCGGGCGGCCAAGCGAAACCGCCATCAGCTGCGTAATGCGGTTCTTGTACCGGCTGATGCTGACCAGCGGCGGCACCAGGAAGGCAATGAGGAGGGCAGCCACCACCAGCAGGGCCAGCCAGATGGTCTTTCGATTACGCCGCCGGCGTTGCGCGTCTTCCGTCATGGTCTCTTATCGTAATTCGCTCAGGTTCTCAATGGCTGAGCCGGGCGTGCCGAATCAGCGGATGATGTGCAATGTACGGCTCCAGCGCGTATCTGTAAAGAAGTGCAGCACCACATGGGCCATCCACGTCAGGTTGTTGCTCATGCCGGTCTGTTCATACTGGCTTTCCGGCGTCTCAAATGACCAGTAGTTAAACAGCGGTCGGCCCACAATGTTTTCGCGGGGCACGAAACCCCAGTAGCGCGAATCCAGACTGTTATGGCGATTGTCGCCCATCATGAAGTACTTGCCGGGAGGAACCACCAGGTCCCCGTCCTTCACGTAGCCGGGCATGGCAACCGTCCAGGCCTCGGTCGCGCCCAGGTCCGGGCTCATCGGCACTGAGGGGAAATCGTCGAGATAGTCGCGGTAGTTGTCCGCGGTGGTGGGCTGGGCATGGGGCTGGCTCTGCGGCACTCCATTCACAATCACAATGCCGTCCCGCAGGTGGATATGGTCGCCCGGCACGGCGATAAGGCGCTTGACCAGGAACAGGTCAGGCTCGCCGGGCTTGAGGAAGACCACGATATCGCCCCGCTTCGGCTCGCGATAGTGGATCAGGGGCATCCATCCGCTGGGCGGAGCCAGCGTGATTCTGTCCACCACCAGATGATCGCCCACCAGCAGCGTCTTCTCCATGGAGCCGGAAGGGATCACAAAATTCTGTGCCAGAAAGGTGAGGATGAACAGTCCCACCACCAGTACGGTGCAGATGCTGGCTGCCGCCTCAAACGGAGTCTCCTCCACGCTCTCCTGCCCGGGAGCGGATTGCAGCTGAGAAGGTGTGTTGGAGGCAGGCGTATTTGTCTTGGTCATCCTGTCGCTCGTTGCCCAGATGGCTGGCGGCTTGTCGACGCGGCCCTGCCGGCGCTAATGGATTACGCGGAAGATGCGATCCCATCGCGCAAAGCCCGCGAGGCGTGCCGAAAATTGCCCGTCGTGTCCGAGTCTATCATCCGCGGCCTGCTGCACATCGGTGGAAGAAGGGCGGCGCAGCGAGAAGTAAATCACCAGCGGTCGCGCCACAATGGCTTCACGCGGAACCAGTCCCCAGAAGCGCGAGTCCTTGCTGTGGTTGCGGTTGTCGCCCAGCAGAAAATACTGCCCCCTGGGAACAACCAGTTCTCCGTTGGAGGTGAGCCGCTGCATCTGGCGCCACCATGTGGGATCCACATTCGGGTCCGTGTAGACCCGCGCAGGAAAGTTGTCGCGAAAGACGTTCGGCGCCGCAGGCTCCAGAGCCACATACGGCTCGGCAATCGGCTGATCGTTCACCAGCACCTTGCCGTCCTGAATTCGGATATGGTCACCGGGAATGCCAATCACGCGCTTGACCAGGTACGGCGGCGATGGGTGATGGAAGACCACAATGTCGCCTCGTTGCACGTCGCGGTACGGCAGCAGCCAGTGCATGGGATTCGCGGGCGAGCCGGGCGGGGAAAAGATTTGTTTGTTGACGAGCAGGAAATCGCCAACGAGCAGCGTGCGCTCCATACTCTCAGAGGGAATCAGAAACGGCTGCAGTACAAACGCCAGCAGAAACAGGGCAACAACCACCGTACGCAAAAAGGAAGCGAACGCCTCCGGCACCGTGGGCAGATACGTCCAGAAGCGCCCACTCTGGCCGGAGCGGAGACTGCCGAATTGGTCCGCCGCCGCCATCAGCTCTGCTGTTCCCCGGGCAGATCGGCTGGCACATCCCCAGCCTTGGCCGCGGCAGCCGTCAGCCGGGCCAGCGCGCGGCGCGCGGCATCCTGCTCGGCATGCTTTTTGGTGCTGCCCGTGCCCCGGGCCAAAGGCTTGCCGGGCTCGCCTTCCGCGGGCTTGAGCCGCACTTCCACAAGAAAGCGCTTCCGATGATCGGGGCCGCTCTCGCTCTTCACCTTATAGACTGGCGTTCCGGAGCGCGATGCCTGCAGATGCTCCTGCAGCGCGGACTTATAGTTGCCCAGCGCGGCGCCGGAGCGGAGTTCGCGGGCCAGGTGCTCGGCAACCTCGCCCATCACGTAACGGCGGGCAAACGTGCGCACGGGGTCCAGGCCGCCATCCAGAAACATCGCGCCAATCACCGCCTCCATGGAGTTGGAGAGCACCGTGCCCTTGCTGCGCAGGCCACTGCGGTCTTCGCCTCGGCTCAGGCGCAGATGGTCGCCAAGACCAACGGCCTCAGCCACCTCTGCCATGTGCTGCCGGCTCACAAGCTGGGCGCGGACACGCGTTAGCTCGCCCTCGCGCCACTCGGGATGAGTTAAAAACAGCGCCTCTCCAACCACCAAGCCCAGCACCGCATCCCCAAGAAACTCCAGGCGCTCGTTATCGCCCCCCGGAACTGCGGCTCCCCCGGAACTCCCGCTGGCATGCTGGTTCGCAAGTGAGCGATGGGTCAACGCGCGCACCAGAACTTCAGGCGCCGTAAAGCAATACCCAAGTGCTGCTTCCAGTTCCGCAAGAGATGCTTGCACGTATCCCTCAACCCAAAGGTTCGACAAGATGCCGCGAGGCAGACTGTTGCACTGAATACAGTGCAACGGTCCACCCCTTTGTAACTATTAGACGCTAAACCGCGTCTCGATGCACGCTGCCGGGGATTATTGCGGAGAAGACGGGCTCTGGGGGGCAGCAGGCTTGGACGCGTCCGGTGCCGTAGCGTCCCCGGCATCCTCCTCGCAGCTGTGCCCACGAACGGCATAGGCGGCCTTGACGCCCCGTTCAGCAGCCAGGCGGGTGTCGAGCGCTCCGTCCCGGTTGGCCAGGGCCAGCTTGTACTCGGCTACGGCTGCGTCGCGCTTGCAGTCCAGGTCGAGCATGCGGCCCAGGTAGATATGCGACCACGCGAGCAGCCGCGGCTCCTTGCTGGTGGCAATCGTCTTCTGGAAGCGATCGATGGCTTCCTCCGGATGGCCGGTCATGATGGCCGTGCGGGCTAGGATAAAGTTGGCCCTTGCCCGGTCCGCGACCGACTGTACGGTGTCCTCGTGGACAGACAGGGCCTGGTGCGCCAAAGCACTGGCCGTAGCCACATCGCCGGCCTGCAGGCGGGCTTCGGCAAGGTCAAGCCCGGTCAGCACGCGCGGCTTGCTCCGCTGCAGCACGTCGCCGTCCGCCTGGGTGTCAAACTCGGTTTGCTTGGCGCGGTGCACCTGCTGGTCCACGTCCATGCCGTACACCATTTCGCCAATGGTGTCGCGAAGGCTGGCCGGCTCCTTCTCAAACTGAATCAGCTGCTCGTAAAAGTACTGGGTCAGGACGAAGCCCTGCGTCATGTCGTGGTGGACGGTGGCCAGTCGCACGGCATCCACCTTCTGCTGGTAAGCCTGCCGCTGGCGCTCATAGATGGGCAGGTCAGAACGCTGCACACCGGCGGGAATCTTGTACACCGGAACTCCGGTGTCCATCGTGCGGGCCTCAATCGCCTTGATCAGGCACTCGACCACGAGCGGCACTGTATCCGAGCGGTAGCGGAAATCAAGCGGCGCCTCGCGTATCTCTTTCAGAATCGGCTGCATGCGGTCAATAGCGTTGGACCGCGCATACAGTAGTGGCTCAATAATGTAGTGCAGGTAGGTGTGGCGCACGTCGTTCATCGGAATCTTGCCATTGACCGGCGAGACCACAACCACGTAATCCGAGCCGTAGATGCGGGCATTCACCAGCTTGGGCGAGAGCAATGGCTCAATCACCACAATGAACCGGCGGCCCACATAGGTGGAAGCGGGCATCTTCAGATACAGATTGGTGTTCACAATCATCTGCGAGAGAGGATCGTGCAGCCGGTCGATCTCCTCGTCGTAGACGTGGTGCAGCGTGAGCCAGATGCCATGCAAATCCACGGCAGCAACAAAATCCCGAAGCAGCGGCAGAATCTCAACCACCTGCGTAGAGTCCGGAGGCATCTCGGGGAGCTCCACCGTCGTCTCAAGCTCAGGCGGAGGGCTGAGATAGAGCGCCAGCGAGATGTACTGCGATATGTCCTTCTCCGAGCCCGTCATGCGGTGCTGGGCAATGTAAAGGCACACCTTGTCGCGCTTGGCCCGGGCATCTTCGCTCTTGGCGAACGCCTGGTTCATCTCCTCGCGGACGCGCTTGCGGATGGGAGCGCTGTCCTCCAGCCCCTCGTCGTACCCGCAGGCGTTCAGCGCCGCCGCCATCACAAACACCGGCTCCGAACTGACCAGCGAGATGGTGGGCCCGGCGGGATCAACAAGCGTCGGAGCCTTCTCCTGCTCCACCGGCATGGAGGAAGAACTCTGCTGGCCGTGGGACGAGCTGCTGTCGGAGTTCTGGGCGCGGACGTAGGCCGGGGAGAAGGCGGCCAGCGCACAACAAGAGGCAACGACGCTGGCGGTTGCGATAGATCGAAGAGAAATAAACGGCATTCAGGAACCCTGCCTGCAAGTCTATTGAGGACGCGCGTGCAGGGTCAAACAGGCCCGCGCTCAGCCCCGCACCGATACGCCCGAGAAGGAGAGGACCGCGAGGCCGCGAACGGGCTGCCCGAAGAAGCGGGCCGGCTCAAAGACGCTGTACAGCAACAGGTTTTCCACCTGCGAGCGGGTGTCGGCATCCGTTGGACCAGAGACGATGCGGTAGTCGTATACCTCGCCTTCCCCGTTGACATACGCCTCAACAACAACCGGACCGGACGTTGGCCGAATCGAGTCATCCCCGGCTCCGCTGGAGAGATACAGCAGGCGAGGTGCGGTCGCCATGCCCAGTGGCTCATCCCCCTTGGCCTGTGCTACCTCGGGCTGCGTAAACATGCCCACCAGCAGGGTCACCGTGCCCAGCAGTAAAACCGCGCTCGCAAAACCGGCAGTCGCCTGCAGCAGAAAAGGACCCACCGTGTTCTGCCAGGCCAGGCGCCAGCTTTCCAGCACACTCTTGCGGCTGCGCGCCCGCTCGCGGCTCACGGCCACGCGGATGCGCAATACCAGATCCTCCGGCTCAGGCACCGGACCCAGCGCCGCCAGGGAGGACTGCGTCTGCTTCAGCGCCGCCCATTCGTCGGCACACTCCCGGCAACTCTCCAGATGCCCGGCGATGCGCTGCATCTCGCGCCCCGTCAGCCGACCATCCAGATACTCTGAGAATTTGGATCTGATAGCTCCGCAGCCGTTCATCGCGCCTCCTCTCCAAGGGGCAACCCGACTCCCGTGCAGGTCGAGGAACGCACTTCCGGCGGCGAAGCCTGCAGCAGCGCCTTCAAACAGGCGCGGCCGCGAACCAGCCGGGATTTCACCGTTCCCAGATTCACGCCCTGCATCTCCGCTACTTCCTCGTACACAAATCCTTCAATGTCGCGCAGAATCAGCGTGGTGCGAAAGGGTTCAGGCACCTGGTTCAGTGCCGCCTCCACCCGCGCCCGATTTTCCGCGTGCATCACCATGTCAAACGGTCCCTCGGCAGGGTCCACAAGCATGTCCATGAGCGTAACCGGGGTGCCGGAGTCCGACTCGCCCACCTCCTGCTCAATGGGTATCTCCTGCCGCTTGTGCCGAAGCCACCAGCGCCGCTGGTTGGAGCCTTCGTTCAAAGCAATCCGGTAAATCCAGGTCCGTAAGGACGACTCGCCATGAAAACCATGGACTCCTCGAAAGACCTTGACAAAGACTTCCTGGGTCAAATCGGCGGCATCGGCAGGGTTGTGCACGGTGCGCGCCAGCAAAGAGTAAATCGGTTGGTGGTAGCGCGCGATCAGCCATGCAAATGCGTCATCAGAACCGGCCTGAAGTTCTTCAATCAGGGCCGCTTCTTCTGACTGGAGCGAAAGCGCGCTGGCAAGATTACCCATCGTGAGGTCCGCCTGCAATTCAGAGTGCTCCCACCTTACAGCACCAGACATACATTTGGCATCTGTCCGCCTGACGCTGGTTCATTCGGCTGCCATACTGCCACCACTCTTCCCCGTGGCGGATTCCGCTGCGGAGATTCTGTGCCTGACATGCGCGGGAGGTGAAACCACCATTCAAAGGCTTCCGGTTCCACGCGCTCTATTCTCTTAGACACCAGACACCCCCCAAAGTGTTCCCGGTCACGTGTGTTTCCTCCGCGGCCAAAGCCCCTCGCCGCGGCGACGCAGCAGGATGGCACACACCCCGCCATTGCCCGTTCGGATGCGCCGGACATGCAATCAAAGCCGGGTGTTTGACGAATCCCGCCGAAGCGGAGACAATAAAGAAGTTGCATCCCCCGTACGTGGGCCTGTGGCGCAGCTGGGAGCGCGCTTCCATGGCATGGAAGAGGTCATCGGTTCGATCCCGATCAGGTCCACCAAATCACCCCGCAATTCAGCCAACGCAAAACGGTCGCAGACCGTGAGTTCGTGCGTCCAGTTCAGCCATCTTTCCGGCAACGCGTCTGCACCGTCGGCCGTCCCGTACAATTCTTCCTGCGCTACAACCATCAGAGCTACTCAGGGCGAGTCGGCTCGAATCGGTCGCCTGAGCCGCGACGCTCTGGCGGAAGCGGAATGGATGGCTCATGATTCTGGAGATCTGCGTCGATTCTCTGGCCTCGGCGGTGACCGCGGAACGTGGCGGAGCAAACCGTGTGGAGCTATGCAGCGACCTGATCGAGGGCGGCATTACTCCCAGCGCAGGGCTCATCCAGGCAGTGCGCTCCGCCATCTCCATCGATCTCTTTGTCATGATTCGCCCGCGTGGCGGTGACGTGTCGTATTCCCCTCAGGAGTTTGACATCATGCAGGCCGATATCCTCCATGCCGGGTGCCTTGGTGCCAATGGCGTGGTTCTCGGCATGCTGCAAACAGACGGCAAGGTGGATATTTCGCGCACGGCAGAGCTGGTGAAGCTGGCCCAGCCCATGCAGGTCACCTTTCATCGCGCCATCGATCTGACGCCCGATCTGGAAGCGGCCTGCGAAGATGTCATCGCCACCGGCGCACACCGTATCCTCACCTCCGGCGGAATGCCGACGGCGCTATCCGGCGCAGAACAGATTGCGCGCCTGGTTCGCCGGGCTGGCAACCGCATTCGCATCATGGCTGGCAGCGGCATCCATCCTCGCAATGCGGCAGAGCTGCTGCAAACCACCGGCGCCACAGAACTGCACGCATCCCTGCGCAGGCCGGTGGCGAGCCCTGCCGGCTACCGCGATCGCGGCATCGGATTGGGACAGCAGAAGGACGCAGAGTTCCTTCGCTATGAGCTGCTGGAAGAGGATGTCCGCTCCCTGCGCAACGTCATGGACTCGATGCGTCCCCATTCTTAGACAACACTGGCTTCTCCGGTACACGAATTGAAGACAAGAACGAATCCGCCATCTTCAATTCCGGCCCTTGCTCCAGCAGGCTACGGATGAGGCGCGCTGTGGCCGATGAACTTGTCGGCCCACGCAATGAAGTAGCGCATGTTCGGTGCATCGGTGTGCCCGCCATCATGCTGCCGCCACGCGAGCCTTCCTTCCAGCAGCCCCTGGTTTACCGGCGGCATCTTCGCAGCGTGGTAGTCCTGCTGCACCCCGAGTCCTTTCGCCCCCAGCAACTCCCAAACGCGGCTCGCATCCACGGTCGCCATAAAGCTGCCCTCGTGATCCAGCCAGTGCGCATCACCCTTCGCCGGAATTCCGTAGCTGATAAACGTAAGCCGTGGCGCGCACAGCGCAATCAGCTCATTGGAGTCCACCGGAATGTCGCCCGGGTGCATGGCGCCAAAGACGGCGTTCGAGGCGCCATACTTCATAAAGTTGCCGGCCATCCAGTAGTACTCGCCGCCGGTCAGGCTCTCCACCGCCTCGCCGTAGTTACGCCGCAACGGCGTAGCGCCTCCTTTGCCGGAGGAGCCAACAAGCACCATAGCAAATCGCGGATCGTAGGCCATCGTGACAAGCGCAGCCTTGCCGTAACGGGAGACGCCCTCAATGCCCGCGTGTTTCGCATCCACCGCCGGATCGGTTCCAAGGTAGTCCAGCGCGCGGGACGCGCCCCAGGCCCAGGCACGCAGCGCGCCCCAGTCGTCCGGCTTGCGCGGCTGTCCTTTGTTCACCAGGCCGATAATGCCGCGCGTCATGCCTGCTCCGTCATCTGCCTGCACGCTCGTAGGGTCCAGCAGGGCAAAGCCCCATCCGTCGGCAATCAACTGCCAGGTGTTCGGCAGGCCGCCATCCTCATTCAGCTGCGGAAACTGGAACGGTGTAGCCTTGACCGGCTGCCACGCCGGGTGCTGCTCAAGGACAGTCTGCAACGACGGATCCTGCCGGATAAGAACTTCCTTCCACGCCTGATTGATGCGTTCCAGTTCGTCGCCAGACGGCTCATTGGGAGCCGGAAAGCCCGCCCGGCCAAACAGGATGAGTACCGGCACGGGCCCATGCGCATTCGCCGGAGTCACCAGCGTCATGTGCAGTTGCACGCGGATGAGCGGATATGACGAGTTATCCACCGTGCCGATCAGGTCCTTTGCGACCACCGGATTAAAGCCAATCCGCTCATGATCCACGGCCTTCACCGTCCACTTCACCGCCGGCACATCCTTCGGCACGCGGCCATACACATACTGTGAAAACATATCGAGCAGTTCCGGGCGGCGCTGCTGCCACCACATCTGCGCCGTCGTAACCTTTGCGCCGTTCTGCATCGTCAGCGGATCGGGAAGATTCGGGTACGGGTTTGCCCTCGGCTAATCGTTGTTGGCGTGGTTCGGAGCCTTTTCATCCCCGCTTGGCCCCGGACGCAGCGCCTTGATCCCAAGCTGGTCCATCATGTTCTGGTGGTCCTGCTCGGCGGTAAACGTCACCGGTGCAGCGGTGGAAGCGGGCGCGGAGGTCTGCGCCACGCCAGCCAACGAGGCGGCCAAGGCCACGGCGAAACCCACCAGGCAAGGAGATATTCCAGATCGAATCCGCACGCAACCCTCCCTCAAGCTGATAAGCTTGCTTGCAAAAAGCGATTTACTTCGCGCCCCATACTAAATCTTTCGCCATGCATTCCACACCAAAATTTCGAGCTGTCCTGCTGCCCGTCCTCGCGCTTGCTGCCGCAGCCGCATGCGCGGCACAAGGAAAACCGCAAAACACGTGGGTGGCCTCCTGGGGAACATCCCAGCAGATCCCGGAGCCGCAGAACGCACTGCCCGCCGATGACCTGCGCGATGCAACGGTGCGCCAGATCGTTCACCTCTCCGCGGGCGGACCCATGCTGCGCGTGCATCTCTCCAATGCCTTCGGAACCGAGGCGCTGCACTTCACCGCGGTACACATCGCCCACCCGCTGGCCCCCGGCTCGTCCACAATCGACGCCGCTACCGACCGCGCTCTCACGTTCAACGGACAGCGCGATGTTCTGGTGCCGCCGGGTGCCGAGTACGTGTCGGATCCGATTCCCTACCCCGTCCCGCAGCTGTCGGACCTGGCGGTGACCTTCCATCTCGACGAGCCTCCATCCCGCGAATCCGGCCATCCGGGATCGCGCGCCACCTCCTACTATGTGCATGGCGATGCGGTGGCCGCGCCCGTACTCGATGGCGCCGCCAGGGTGGACCACTGGTACCAGCTCTCCGAGGTCGATGTGCAGGCCGGTCGCGGAGCCGGATCGGTAGTTACCCTTGGCGATTCCATTACCGATGGCCACGGAGCGACGACCAACGGCAATGATCGCTGGACCGATGTGCTGGCGCGGCGCCTGCAGCAGTCGCCCGCAACACGAAACATCGGCGTCTCCAACCAGGGCATTGGCGGCAATCATCTGCTCACCGACGGGCTGGGGCCGAACGCCCTTGCGCGACTGGATCGCGATGTACTCGCACCGGCGGGTGTGCGCTGGCTCATCGTTCTGGAAGGGGTCAACGACCTGGGCGCGCTGGCGCGCAAAGGGGACGCGACACCCGAGGAACACGCCGCGCTGGTGCAACGGATTCTGGGTGCGTACCAGCAGATCGTAGCGCGGGCCCACGCCCATGGCATCCGCGTCATCGGCGCAACGATTACGCCTTACACGGGATCGGACTACTACCACCCGGAGCCGGCCAACGAAGCAGACCGCCTTGCCGTGAACGCGTGGATTCGTACGCCGGGACACTTCGATGCCGTTCTCGATTTTGATAAGGTCGTTCGCGATCCGGCGCATCCAGACCACCTGCTTCCGGCTTACGATTGCGGAGATCATCTGCATCCGTCCCCGGCCGGGTACAAGGCCATGGGCGATGCCATCCCGTTGAGCCTATTTGCGCGTTGATTACCGAGGGAGATAACGATGAACTTTCAAGCCAGAAGCGCTGTGTTGGTACTTCTTTGCGGACTTGCCTCCGTGGCTTGCGTGCAGGCTCAGGATCTCCCCGTAGTGCGCATGCAAAACGGCGCCTCGCAACTGCTGGTGCATGGCAAGCCATTCCTGGTGCTCGGCGGCGAGCTTGGCAACTCCTCCGCAGGCACGGCAGCCGAGGCCGATACGATTTTGCCCCGGCTGTCGCAGATGCACTTCAACACCGTGCTGATGCCGGTGGCCTGGAATCAGATTGAGCCGCAGGAAGGGCACTTTGACTTCTCCATTCCGGACCACTGGATCGACGTGGCGCGGCAGCAGCACATGCACCTGGTCTTTCTCTGGTTCGGAAGCTGGAAGAACGCCTTCTCAGAGTACGCGCCCGCGTGGGTGCTGGCAGATACAAAGCGCTTTCCCCGCGTCCTCTCCGCCCAGGGCCTGCCACTTGAGATTCTGTCTCCATTGGCTGAGGAGACCGCCCGCTGCGACAGCCTCGCATTCGCCACGCTGATGGCGCACCTGCATGAGCGCGATGCCGCCGATCAGACTGTGTTGATGGTCCAGGTGGAGAACGAAGTAGGCTACCTTGGTTTGGGTGGTCGCGACCGCTCTGACCGTGCAAACCAGCTCTTTCTTCAGGCCGTACCCACACAGTTGTCCACCTATCTGCAGAGTCATCGGGATCAGCTTTCCCCGGAACTCGCGTCGCACTTTAAGCCGAATGGCCACACGTGGAAAGAGATGTTCGGCGATGCGGCTGATGAGGTGTTCATGGCATGGCACTACGGCCTGTTCATCAACCAGGTGGTAAAGGCCGGAAAGGCGGCCTACCCCCTGCCCATGTACATGAACGCTCAGCTTCCCGCACCGCTGGAACAGCCCGGCGAATATCCCAGTGGCGGCCCGCATCCGCTCTACCGTGCTGTCTACCGTGCTGCGGCGCCGTCCATCGATTTCTACGCGCCGGATATCTACTGGCCGGACTTTGCGCACTGGGTAAGCCGCTACCGCGAGGCCGGAAATCCCGTCTTCATTCCCGAAGCGCGGCTCGATGCGGCTCCCTGGAATGCGTTGTATGCCTATGGCGAAGCGCAGGGATTCGGCTTCTCACCCTTCGCGGTGGACTCGCTGCCCGCAAACTCCGCGGATGACACAAGCATGGCCAGCCTCTATGCCATGATGAGCAGCCTTTCCGGCGACGTGCTGGAGGCACAGCCAATGGGCCGGATTCGTGCGCTCGTGCTGCACGACAACGGCCCACGGCCCAGTCAAAGCGTCGCACTTGGCGGCTACTTGTTCCGCGCCACCCTCTCGCGTTCATGGCCCGCCAGGCAGCTTGTTGCCACCAACGGCGCCCTGATGATC
>JAJXWS010000005.1 GCA_021781495.1 Acidobacteriota bacterium
CGATCTGTGATTCCGATTGGGCAGCTGAAGAGCGGCAATCATCATGCCGTACAGCATGCGATCCACACGGTGGCGAACGTGGCGCACCACCAGGGCGCGATTCTGAAGGTGATTCTGGAGACGGCTCTGCTGACCGTGGAGGAGAAACTGCGCGGCGCCGAGATTGCGATTCAGGCAGGGGCGAATTTTCTGAAGACCTCCACCGGCTTTGCCAAGGGCGGAGCGACGGCGGCGGACGTGGCGCTGCTGCGCGGGGTGGCCGGCGGACGCTGCGGCGTGAAGGCGTCGGGCGGCATTCGCTCGCTGACCGATGTGCGCGCGATGCTGGAGGCCGGAGCGAATCGCATTGGGGCGTCGGCCTCGATTGCGATTGTGCGCGAGATGGGCGCGGAGTAGCCCGAAGCAGGGCTGCGCGGCGTTTCTCCCGATTGCCAGCCCGGCCGCTCATGCCATTCCGGGATATGTGTCTCTTTCACCGGTAAAATCAACGCCGGACGCGAGTCCGCTTACGCTATGATTCCTTTCGAGCGCTATGTCCTCTATTTCCCCAGAGCGGCTGAACGAGTCCCCTATTGAGGGTGACTATCGCCCGTCTTCCTCGAACAATCCACATGCCCGCATTGATGCGCAGAATGTACGCGTGGAGCCGGCTGACCTGACGTACCTGGTGCAACTGGCCGACGCACTGAATACAACCCTGGACCTGCAGACGCTGCTGGAACGGACCTCAGAGCTGGTGCGGGCGATCATTCCCTATCGCATCTTTGCCATTTTTCTGCTGAACGACCGCACGCACGAGCTGCGCATGCGCTTCCAGATTGGGCACACGGCGGAGACGCAGCGGATGCGCTTCCCGCTGGGCAAAGGCGTTGTGGGGCAGGTGGCGCTGACGCGGCAGCCGATGCTGCTGAACGACGTGCGCACCTCGGAGTATTACATTGACGCGAACCCGGGCGTGCGCTCGGAGCTTGCGGTGCCGCTGATTGCGAAGAACAGGCTGATTGGCGTGCTGGACATCGAGAGCGAGCAGGAAGGGTACTTCCGCGAGGAGCACCTGCACCTGCTGGTGTTGACGGCGTCGCGCATTGCGCAGGCGATTGAGAATGCTCGGCTGTACACGCGCGTGTCGCGGCAGGCGCAGACGCTGACGGTGCTGAACGAGATTTCTGCCGAGTTGACGTCGATCCTGGAGCTGGACCCGCTGCTGGCGCGGATCGGGCAACTGCTGCGGCGGCTGATTGACTACCAGATGTTCAGCATCATGCTGCTGGACGACAAGGGCGAGACGCTGATTACGCGGTACGCGTGGCGCTTTGGATACGCGCATGCCCCGCTGCGGCGGATTCCGATTACGAGCGGGCTGGTGGGCGCGGCGGTGCGCGAATGGCGGCCGATCAACGTGCCCGATGTGCACAAGGATCCGCGCTATCTGCCGATGAATCCGGAGACGCGGTCGGAGCTGATTGTGCCGCTGTTTCACAAGGGGCGCATTATCGGCGTGCTGGACCTGGAGCATACGCGCACCGCCTTCTTCAACGAAGAACACGGGAAGCTGCTGACGACCATGGCGGCGCAGGTGGCGATTGCGATTGAGAACGCACGGCTATACCAGGCGGTGAAACGGCAGGAACAGCAACTGGAGCGCGACATCGCGATGGCGCGCGAGGTGCAACTGCGGCTGCTGCCGACGGCTCCGCCGGAGCACCCGAATATGGAAATGGCGGTGCGGTTTTTGCCGGCGCGCACGATTGGCGGCGACCTGTACGACTTTATCGACTACGGCGCGAACGAGACGGCGATTGTGCTGGGCGACGTGAGCGGCAAGGCTGCTCCGGCGGCGTTGTTTGCGGCGCTGGTGAGCGGCATTATGCGCTCTGCCGCGGCACAGCGGCCGGAGCCGGCGGCGATGCTGGTGACGCTGAACGATGCGCTGCAGGAGCGACGGCTGGAGTCGCAGTATGTAGCACTGCTGTTTGCGCTGTGGAACGACGAGAACCGGACGCTGAAGGTGGCAAACTCCGGCGCGGTGCAGCCGATCTTTTGCCGGGGCGGCGAGTCGATTACGGTGAAGGCGGAGGGCTTTCCGCTGGGGCTGTTTCCGGGCGCGACGTATGAGGAGTTCAGCGTGTCCACGCAGCCGGGCGACGCGATCATCTTCATGTCCGACGGGATATTGGACGCGGAGAATGCCAAGGGCGAGATGTACGGGCAGGAGCGGCTGGCCGAGATGCTGTGCAGCCTGCGCGAGCAGCCCGCCGCGCGCATTGCAGATGCGATCCTGGCGGATGTGACCCGCTTCCAGGGCGGACAGGACCGCTTTGATGACGAGACCATCATCGTGCTGCGCGTGCGCTAGTTGCGGCGTTGGCTTGCTGGCCCGCCGGATGTCTGCCGGCTTCCGGTAAACTGAAGAGGACCCCAACTTGACTGGAGCAGCTTTGCATACGGCAACTCAAGAGCGTGTTATCCGTCCTGCCCGCAATATTCTGGGCAGCCTGCGCCTTCCGGGCGACAAATCGATCAGCCACCGCTACGGCATGCTTGCGGCGTTTGCCGAGGGCACGTCACGCTTCAGCAATTTTTCGACGGGCGCGGACTGCGCGTCCACGCTGGCCTGCATGCAGGCGCTGGGCGCCACGGTGCGCAAGCTGGACGACGGCGTGATTGAAGTGACGGGCGTGGGCGGACACGTGACGCCGTCGAGCGAGCCGCTGGACTGCGGCAACTCCGGCTCGACGATGCGCATGATTTCGGGCCTGCTGGCTCCGCAGGAGGGCAGCTTTACGCTGATTGGCGACGCCTCGCTTTCGCGGCGGCCGATGGAGCGGATTCGCAAGCCGCTGGAGGCGATGGGCGCACGGCTGACGCTGACGGAGGGACATGCGCCGATCCACATTGAAGGCACGCCGCTGCATGCGATGGAGTACACGACACCGGTGCCGAGCGCACAGGTGAAGACCTGCGTGCTGCTGGCCGGCCTGCAGACGGAAGGAACCACGACGGTGCACGAGGCGGTGCGCACACGCGACCACAGCGAACTGGCGCTGCGCGCGTTTGGTGCGGAGCTGACGCGCACGGCAGATTCGGTTTCGATCAGGGGACCGCAGACGCTGCATGCTCTGGAAGCGGCTGTGCCGGGCGACATCTCGTCGGCGGCGTTCTTTTTGAGCGCGGCGACGATCTTTCCGGGGTCGTCGCTGGTGCTGGACGCGCTGGGGCTGAACCCGACGCGCGCGGCGCTGCTGGATGTGCTGACGGCGCTGGGCGCGCGCATTGCCGTGCTGAACCTGGAAGAGCGCAATGCCGAGCTGGTGGGGACGGTACAGATCTCCGGGCCCGAGGAAGGCATGGGATCGACCGAGGTACGAGGCGCGCTGGCGGCGCAGCTGATTGACGAACTGCCCGTGCTGGCCGCGATTGCTCCGTACACGAGCGGCGGCATCCGGATTCGCGATGCGAAGGAGCTGCGCGTGAAGGAATCTGACCGCATTGCCCTAGTGGCGGAGAACCTGCGCGCGATGGGCGCGGAGGTGGAGGAGTTTGAGGACGGGCTGGATGTTCCGGGCGGGCAAACGCTGCACGGCGCCACGATCAACTCCGGCGGAGACCACCGGATTGCCATGGCTTTCAGCGTGGCGGCCTTGCGTGCGGAGGGCGACACGCTGATTCAGGGAGCGGAGTCGGCGGCTATCAGCTTTCCGGAGTTCTTTGACCTGCTGGACAAGGTTGCGGACCGCTGAGGAAGCGGATCGCGCAGCAGAAGGAAATGCAAAAGCCCGGCAATGTGCCGGGCTTTTGCTGTATGCGCGCGGGGCGGATCAGTTGCCTGCCGGCGGCTTGGTGGAAGGCTCGTTGCCCTTGGCCGCGGGTTGCAGGCCGGGAACGACGGGAGCGGTGGTCACGTTGCCGGTTGCGGCATCCTGCAGGTTGATGCCGTAGTGCTGCAGGGTGGTGGCGAGGGTCTGGTAGAGACCGGCGCGATCCCTGGCGTAAGCGGCATTGGCAGCGATGAGGTTGTTGTCGGCGGTGGCCAGGTTGCGCTCCTGCAGGAGCACGTTGGCCGTGGTGGAGGCGCCGAGGTGGAGCTTCTTGGCCTCTGCATCGAGGCTCTGCTGCGCGAAGTCACGAGCGGCGACGGCTGCCTTAACCTGGGCGCGGTCATTGGCGAGCGCGAACTGCGCGTTGACGACCTGCATGCGTATCTGGGTGTAAAGCTGCTCCAGCCGCAGCTCGGCCTGACGGTACTCGATGAGGGAGCGGGCCTGCTCAGCCTGTGCGGTGCGATTGCGCAGCGGAATGTTGAGGGAGAAGCCCACGCCCTTGTCGGGGGCCGTGCTGTTGAACAGGTTCTGCAGGACGGTGCCGTAACCGACGGTCGGGAAGGTCCCGGGCGGATAGGTCTTCTGGGTGCTGAAGTTGAGAGCGTTGGGGCTCTGCGAGCCGCCCAGGGCGCTGGAGCCGTAGAAGCCGTATACGTCGAGCGAGGGCAGGAGGCCGTTGCGCGCGCCACGCAGCGTAATCTCGTCGTTCTTGAGCGTGAGCATGGCCATCTCCAGCTCGGGACGCTGCTTGAAGGCTGTCCGCACGAGCTCGTCTACGGGCTGCTTCTCCTCCGGCAGCTCTTCCAGGCTGACGCGATCGGTGGGGATGACGGCGGCAGCTTCAAGCGTGGGATCGTTGAGGTTGCGTGCGATGGCCTGCTTGATGATCTGCTGCTGATAGTTCAGGTTGCTCTGCGAGTTGATGAGCGCCTGCCGGTCCGTGGCCACGGTGGAGTCGGCGTTGACGACATCGAGCGGAGCCATGGTACCGATCTGGAGCTGCTTGCGCGTATCGTCATCGAGCTTGGTGCTCTGCTGGAGAGCGCGCTCCTTGGCCTGCACATCCTCATAGGCGCTGACGAGGCCCCAGTAGATGTTCTCCACCTGATTGACGGTGTAGAGAATCTGCTGGCGGAAGGAGGAGTCCGTGATCCGGCGATCGTTGATGGCCTGGTACATGAAGCGCTTGTTGACCCAGATGCCGGCGCCCTGCAGCAGATGCTGCGTGACGGTGGCCTTGAAGCTGGAGTTCAACAAAGGACTGTAGTTCTGGAAGGGGTTGTCTGTGGTGATGCGGCTGTTGACGATCGACGCGGTAAGCTGCGAGCCGGTGACGAATCCCTGGTTGTAGGTGAAGTTGTATTGGTTGGTGTTAGTGGTCAGTGACGTCTTGCCACCAGAGAAGAAGGTGTTGGCCTGCGGCACGCGGGAACGCTCAAACTGAACGGTGCCGGTGACGGAGGGGTCAAGCACGGCGGGAAGCGGTCCTGCGCCGTTGGTGGAAAGTGACAGGCCGGACGTGCCGGAGGCCGCGCCGCCGGAGCCGCCGGTGGTGCCGCCGGGGCCGCCGCCCGTGGCAAGCGTGGACGTGGTGCCGCCGAGCGTGCCGGCAACTACACCAGTTGGAACGCCGAGCAGGGCCGAGCCTGCACGCGTGCGCAGGATGTCGGTATCCGCAATGTCGAGGTTGTAGCGGGCAATGGCAATGTCGTAGTTGTTCTCAAGAGCGAGGGCGATGGCATCGGACAGGCTGAGATAGATTTTGCCGTCCTTGAGCAGGTCGCCGAGGCGCACGGAATTGACGAAGCTCGCCTTTTCAATGTTGGTGGCGGTGTACCAGCTGATGGGATTACCCCAGGCACGTCCCGAAGGCAGGGAGAAGTCACGCTGGGCCTGGCGCAGGTTCATGGGCTGCGTAAGCACCGGGGCGGGCGCAGCGGGCAAATCGGACCTGGCCTTGTCTGTCGCCGGGGGCGCGGTCTGCTGGGCGAATCCCGATGGCACTCCTGCTGCCAATGTGAGCATGGCTGCGGCGATGGCACGAAGCTGCCTGCCTGTGTTCCCTCTTCTCTCGCCCGTGCTCAACTTCTGCTGCTTAAACACACGTATACCGAACCGATGCATGTTTCCTCTCCACGAGTTGCTGAGGCATGTGGGGTGCCATAGTGAAAGACGCCCGAAGAGCCCCTCCGGACGCAGAAATCTAACACTTGCAGGCGATTTTCGCTGCCAAACCTGGCCGCGGCGTCCATTCCTGAGAGCAATACGACAGAGATTCGCGCTTCGTTCCCTTGAGGCGGGATGTTTCTGAAAGCGGCATGCCTGCGGAGCGCGGAGGCGAAAACCGGATGTGTCCACACCATTCTCTCCCCTTCAGGAGCCGGGGACTCGGTTAACCTGTTATCAAGAAAGGCACCTGTGACGGAAACTACCCAGCAAGCTCGCGCACCGCAGACGTGGCGGCTGACGCTGGCCTATGACGGCACGGACTTCCACGGCTGGCAGGTGCAGCCGGATAAGCCGACCGTTCAGGGCGAACTGCAGGCGGCACTGGGACGCATTGCGGGAGAGACGCCGCTGCCGCAGGGGTCAGGACGGACAGATGCCGGCGTGCATGCGCTTGCGCAGGTAGCAAGCTTCCCCTTGATGGCACCGATTCCAGCGGAGAATCTGCAGCGGGCTCTGAACCGGACACTGCCGGCGGCGATTCGGATTCTGGAGGCGCGGGTGGAGCCGGATGGGTTCCATGCGCGGCACTCGGCGCGGGCAAAGACATATGAGTACCGCATCTTTCGCGGGGAGATATGTCCGCCGTTTCTGGCGCGCTATGTGTATGCATGTCCGTGGCCGCTGAGCGTGCTGGCCCTGCACGAGGCGGCGTCGGGATTTGTGGGCGAGCATGATTTTCTGAGCTTTGCGGCGACCGATCCGGATGTGACCGCGCGGACGAACGTGAGTGAAGACCGCGATGACCCGGACGATCGCAGAGGCACGGTGCGCACGGTGTTTTCTTCGGCGTGGGAGGAGCAGGCGACTGCGGCGGGGCGGGTGCTGGTGTATCGCGTACGGGGGAACGGATTCCTGCACCACATGGTTCGCAACCTGGTGGGCACGATGCTGGATGCAGGGCGCGGGCACATTGACCCGAAGAGCATCGCGGAGATTCTGGAGGCGCGGTCGCGATCGGCGGCAGGGCCGACGGCTCCGGCGCGGGGGCTGTTTCTGCACTCGGTGGAGTACGACTAAAGAGGCGGCTCGCCTGCTACCCTGAAACCATCGCTATGACGCTCTTTTCTCGTACTACGGCATTTTCGCGCGTTGTTGCGCTTGCGGAGCGGCGGCAGGTGCATGCCGCGTTTGCCTGGCTGCACAACAATCCCAAGACGATCCTGGACTGGCAGCGGGATGTGAGTGTGATTCCCGCGCCGCCGTTTGGCGAAGAGGCACGATCCCGGTGGATGCAGGACCGCTTTATGGAGGCGGGTCTGGCGAATGTGCAGACGGACAGCGTTGGCAATGTGACGGGATGGCTGCGGGCGGCCAAGCTGCCACCGGAGAGCAGCGGCCCGGTGGTGGTGCTGTCGGCGCATCTGGACACGGTGTTTCCGGCAGAGACGCCGCTGCAACCCACGCTGACGCAGGTGGACGGCGGCACGCGGCTGAACGTACCGGGAGCGTGCGACAACGGTGCGGGGATTGCCGGACTGCTGGCCCTGGTGCATGCGCTGGCAGAGGCGCAGGTAGAACTGGCCGCGCCGGTGCTGGTGCTGGGCAATGTGGGCGAGGAGGGCGAGGGGGATCTGCGCGGGGTGCGGCACTTCTATAACCAATCGGCACTGGCGGGGCGCATTGCCGCGCACGTGGTGCTGGATGGAGCGGGAGCGGACTCGGCGGTGTCGCAGGCGCTGGGGAGCAGACGCTACGCGGTGACGATCTCCGGGCCGGGCGGACACAGCTTTACGGATGCGGGGACGCCGAATCCGATTGTGGCGCTGGCGACGGCGCTAGCGCGGCTGGCGCAGACGCATCTGCCCTCGGAGCCGCGCACGACGATGAATCCGGGGACGATTCACGGCGGGACGAGCGTCAATACGATTCCGGAGAGCGCGACGGCGTCAGTGGATTTCCGCTCGACGAGCCCCGCGGAGCTGCTGCGGCTGGAGGTGGCGCTGCATCGCGCGGTGGAAGATGCGGTGGAGCAGTGGAACTCGCTTGCGGTGGCAGCGGGAACGCATGGCCGGGGACTGCTGAAGTTTCAGATCCACAAGATTGGCGACCGGCCCGCCGCACAACTGCCGGAGGACTCACCGGTGCTGGAGGCGCTGCGCGCGGTGGACCGGCATCTGGGCCAGCGGACGGATCTGCGGCTGGGCTCGACGGATGCGAATATTCCGATCTCGCTGGGCGTGCCGGCGCTGTCTTTAGGCGCGGGCGGCGATGGCGGCGGGGCACATACGCTGGCCGAATGGTATAGCGACCGGGATCGCGAGACGGGATTGCGGCGCGTTCTGCTGCTGCTGCTGGCCATGACAGAGTGGGCCGCGGAGCAGTAGCGACGGCACTGTTACGAAGGCAGCTGGTTTCCGGCCTCGGATGATGCGCCAGCATTGCGCGCCATCTCAATGCGCATTGTGGGCAGCGACTGAGGATAATGCTGCCGCAGATACTCGATCATTTTTTCGCGCACGAGGCAGCGAAGGTCGAAGTTCTCAGAGGATCCACGCGAGCTCATGAGGCAGCGCAGCTCCATGGTGTGCTCACTGAGGTTGGTGACCTGCAAGCCGCAGACGCGGCCATCCCACAAAGGCGAACCGCGCACGACGCGCTCCAGTTCCGCACGGAGCGGCTCGACGGGCACCTGGTAGTCAACATAGAGGAATGCCGTGCCGAGGATGTCTGCGCTGGTGCGGGTCCAGTTCTGGAATGGCTGCTCGATGAAGTAGCTGAGCGGGACGACGAGGCGGCGCTCATCCCAGATTTTGATGACCACGTAGGTGCTGCGAACCTCCTCAATGCGACCCCATTCGCCCTGTACGATTACGACATCATCGATGCGGATGGGCTCGGTCATGGCAATCTGCAGGCCGGCGATGAGGTTGGAGGCGGTGGATTTGGCCGCGACAGCCAGGATGAGCGAGGCGAGTCCCGCAGAGGCCATGAGACCCGTTCCGTAGTTCCAGAGGCGCTCGTCGTGCAGGCTCCAGAGCAGCGCGCCGGCATCCAGAACGAGGACAAGACCGATGAGAACGCGGCGGACAAACTGCATCTGAGTGTGCACGCGACGGGCACGCAGGTTGTTGGGCACGTTAGTGTCGAAGCGGCTGAGCAGGGCGGCTTCAAATACGTAGACCCCACCGATGGCAAGCCAGCCGAGCGCCAGAATGAATAGAATTTCTGTAATCTGCTGCAGTCTTTCCCGAATCTGCATGGGGATATCCGGCAGCAACGGGAGGACGAACAGCGCGCCAATGATGAGCAGGGAGGCACGCGCCGGCCTGGCCAGATGTCGACGAATGCCTATGCTGCGACGGTTTGTACTGACCTGCGTTTTGCCGGCAATGCGGAAGACGACGTAATGAATGCCATTGCTGAAGACCACGGCCAGGCAGATGAGAAGGACCCAGTACAACCAGTCTTTCTGCGTGAACACCATGAGAATTTCGTTCACTCCTTTCGTTTACCTCCTGCTTGTTTCGGATGCGGATGGGGGGATTCCTGTTTTCCGCGACATGGTGACACAGTTGCGGCTTGGCGGGCTGTCATAATTTTTGGAGATGAAACTGCGTGCGTATCTGCTGATGGTTTTTGTGGTAGCGGTGTGGGGAACGACCTTTGTGCTGGTGAAGGGCGCACTGGCCAGCGCTACGCCGGGAGCCTTCAACCTGGTTCGCATGACACTGGCGTTTGCGCTGCTGGCCGTTCTCTACAAGCCTTACTGGCGAACCATACGGCGGCGCGATGTGGGCGCGGGCGCGGTGGTGGGATTCTTTCTGGCGGCGGGCTATCAGTTTCAGACAACGGGACTGGTGCGGACGACGCCTTCGAAGTCGGCGTTTATAACGGGCCTGCTGGTGGTGCTGGTTCCGCTGTTCTCGTCGATTCGCTGGCTGCGGCCGCCGGGGGCGCGAGCTCCGCGATGGAATGCGTACACGGGTGCGGCTCTGGGGTTTGCGGGGATTCTGCTGCTGACGGTGCCGGCGCAGGCGGCGGACAGCCGGATGGCCATGGCCAGCCTGCTGCCGGACTTTACTTCCATCAACTTTGGCGATGTGCTGACGTTGGGCTGCGCAATTGCGTTTGCCTTTCATTGCCTGGCGCTGAGCCATGTTTCGCCGCGGATTCCCTTTCAGCCGCTGGCGCTGCTGCAGGTGGGGTTTTGCGCGGTGTTCATGGCGCTGAGCCTGCCGCTTATCGAGCGGCCGCAGATCCACTGGAACTGGCAACTGGCAGCAGCGCTGGCGATTGCAGCGGCACTGGCGACGGCGGCTGCTTTCTCCATCCAGAGCTGGGCGCAGTCGATTTTGCCCTCGACGCACATTGCCCTGCTGCTGACGCTGGAACCGGTGTTTGCGTGGCTTACCTCCTTTGTTTTCATGGGGGAACGGCTGGGGTTGCGACCGGCGATGGGGGCGATGCTGATTCTGTGCGGGATTGCGCTGACGGAACTGGCGCCGCAGCCGCATGTGCCGACGGCCCACGAGGCGTGACGGCGGGAGTTGCAGCAGCCCGCCATCCTATTCGAGAGATTGAACATCGAAGCTAAGGAGAAACGGTGGGGCGGTGCTTTGCGACACTTTCACCGAACCAACGTCTAAGTTGTTTGAATCGCCTTGAGATTCTGCTTCCACGGAACCGGCTCTCCGGGATCGTATCTCGGGTGGGGCTGGGGCTGGCACTCTGCAACGCTGGAAGGCTTGCCGGGTAGCCGGAGTGAAAGGCAGCCGGACGGGTGTGTTCCCCGCTGGCTATACTCTATTGGAGCATTGAACAAACCGGCCGTGAGGCTGGTTACCAGAGGATGAGGTCATAGAACCCATGAAATCGCTCGTTGCACGGCTGCGTTCGCGCCGTCTCACTTCCATGTACGTCCTGCTTGCCACCCTCTCGGTCGCGATTGTGGCCGGATCGTTTGCAGCCCACGGGGTCCGCGGACAGGAGGAAAAGAACAGCAGCGCCGACGCGACGCCGCTGAAGGTTTCCAACTCCACCGTGCCGCCGAACGCGTTTGTGAAGATTGCGAAGGAGGTGGGTCCGGCGGTGGTCAACATCAACACGGAGACCCTGCCGAAGCAGACCACGAACCGGCGACGCAATCCGCATGCCGGCCAGCCGTTTGTGCAGGGGCCGGACAACGGCGACGACCAGAACGGGGACCAGGGCGGTGACCAGCAAGGGCCGGACAACTTCCAGGACTTCTTTAACCGCTTCTTTGGCGGGCAGGCCCCGGACCAGGAGGGCGGCGATGACGGCACGGTGCGCGAGTCGCTGGGCTCGGGCTTTATCGTCGATCCCAAGGGCTACATCATCACCAACAACCACGTAATCGAGAAGGCCGACAAGATTTATGTGAAGCTGTCGACCGACCCGGACACGCAGGACCTGGGACGGCCGGCGCGGGTGATTGGCACGGACAAGGCGACTGATCTGGCGGTGATCAAGATTGACACGAACACTCCGCTGCCGACGGTGAAGATGGGCAACTCCGACACGGCACAGGTGGGCGACTGGGTGGAGGCTATCGGCAGCCCGTTTGCACTGGCGCAGACGGTGACGGCGGGCATCATCTCCGCCAAGAACCGGACGATTCAGCCGGGCGTGAGCGGGCAGTTCCAGCACTTTATCCAGACGGATGCGGCGATCAACCCCGGCAACTCCGGCGGGCCGTTGCTGAACATGAACGGCGAAGTAATCGGCGTGAACACGGCCATCTACACGCAGACGGCCGGTTACCAGGGCATTGGATTTGCAATGCCTTCGAACACCGTGGTTTCGGTGTACAACGACCTGATCAGCCCCAGCCACAAGGTGACGCGCGGCTCGATCGGCATCCAGTTCCGGCAGGGCCTGTCGTCGGCGGTGAACCGCGTATACGGCTTTAAGAACGGCGTGCTGGTGCAGCTGGTGCAGCCGGGCGGACCGGCAGACAAGGCGGGCATCAAGCCGGGCGACATTATCACGACGATTGACGGCCGGGCGATCAAGGACGGCGACGACCTGGTGAACGAGATTGCCAGCCGCAGGCCGGGCTCGACGATTCGCCTGGGCTACCTGCGCGACGGGAAGCAGCAGGATACGACGGTGACGATTGGCGACCGGGACAAGGTGTTTGCCGACCTGGGCGGCCAGCAGCCGACCGAGGCCCCGAGCGCGGGAGAGGATGCGGGCGAGACGAAGCTTGGCATCGTGGTGCGGGAGATTTCGCCGGCCACGGCAGCCAAGATTCACAACCCCGGCATGGTTATCCAGTCTGTGCGGACGGGATCGTTTGCCGACCTGCAGGGACTGGCGCCGGGGCTGGTGATTGTGCGCATCAACAAGCAACCGACGGCAAACAAGGACCAGTACAACGCCGTTGTGAGCAAGCTGAAGTCGGGCGATGACGTGGTGTTTGAGGTTCTGGACCCGCGGCGACCGAATGACGGCATCAACTACATTGGCGGGACGCTGCAATAGCGCTGACCGCGATCAACCCCGGGGCGGTCGCACGGCCGCCCGGATGAGCACAACGCCGCAGACGGCTCCCGCTGAGATGGAGCCGTCTGCGGTCGTTTCACAGACAGCCCGGGAAGCCACCGGCCGGGAAAGTTTTCCGGCTGAATCTGCTTGAGTTACCCGGTATTTTCTCGATTCCTGCGGGCCTTTTTGTTGGCGCATAGCGGTACGCTTGGTTACAATCCAACAAGAACGTCCGGAAAACTTTTCTTCTGAGGTACTCCAGCGTGCTTTCATTCCGAGCAAGCCTGGCTTTCGTATTATCCGCAGCACTTCTGGCATCACCGGCATTCGCCACCCATTCTCACCGGGCGCCTTCCAGCGGTCATAAACAAACACACTCGCGGCGCGGCCACAAGACCAGCAAGAAGACGAAGCGCGTGCGCGGACAGCAGGCAATTGAGCCATCCCGCGTGACGCAGATTCAGCAGGCGCTGATTCGCGAGCACTATTTGAACAAGGATGCGGACGGCGTGTGGGACACGCAGACGCAGGCGGCGATGCAGAAGTATCAGGCCGATCAGGGCTGGCAGACAAAGCTGATGCCGGACTCACGGGCACTGAAGAAGCTGGGTTTGGGCCCCGACTATTCGGACGCGATCAATGCAAAGACAGCAGCCTTCAGCGATCCGCCGCCGATCAGCACAATTCCAGCGACACAATCGCAGGGATTTTCGGCAGCCTCCGGAATCAACCAATAACGACGACGGGAATCACGAGGGGCGAACACCCCGGCAAGCAAGATGGAATCCAAGCAGAAGGGCCGCCCGCGAGCGGCCCTTCTGTTTTTACGGTGCAAACCGCCTAGAAATGCATGGGCGGAATGCCCTGCAGGAGGAACTCGTAGCGGGGACGCAGGGCATCCGGGCCGGAGGTGATGGGATTGTTGAGGTGGATGAGCTCGTCGTGCTGGCCGTAGCGGGGCCACTCCGGCAGGCCGGGGCCGTTGGGATTGCCGGTCTTGGCGAAGTTGGTCCAGTAACCCATGATCTCTTCACTCAGCTTGCGGTCTTCGGGACGGATGGTCCATTCGGGCCGGGTGTCGAGCGTGCCGAAGACATACTCGATGTCGTCGGAGTGGAAGGCGAAGGTGCCGGGGTGGTATTTGCTGGGCAGGGCCGCCAGCTCAAAGTGATAGCGGTAGACGGGAGCATCGCCGGTCTTGCGCTGCGCTTCAATCCACTTCCAGGTGCCGAAGGCGATGAAGGCGTCGCCGCCATAGTCGATGGCGGAGCGCTGGGCCTGGGCGTCTGTGTCGCCGGGATAGAGCTTGAGGAACTCAGCGGCACGATCTTTGAAGACTGTATCCGCGGTGGTTTTCCACTTATCGACGGTCATGGGCTGCATGGCGAAGAAGCTGCCTTCATCCGCGTTCCAGCCAGCGAGGAGCGGGACGTGGGCCTGCTTGCCGGCGGCGTAGGTATCCGGCACGGGTTCGGTGAGGAAGGTGCCGTCGATGTCGGGCGAGAAGCCGATGCTTCCCTTCTTCATGGTGGCTTCGAGGATTCGCTCCGCGGGCAGGGCGCGCAGCTCGGCCAGTGACTTGACGCCGAGAGAGGCGACCCATGCGCCGTCTGTTTTTGCGCGCTCGGCAACGGTTTGGCCGCCGAGGTTCAAGCCGCTGGGGAAGGCTGCGCCGCTTTCGCCGATGACTTTGTGGAATAGTCCCTGGGCCATGGGCGCGGCCATGAGGGTGCTGACGGCGAATGAGCCTGCGCTTTCTCCGAAGATGGTGACGTTGCCGGGGTCGCCGCCGAAGGCCGCGATGTTGTTGCGCACCCAGCGCAGCGCAGCGACCATGTCCATGAGGCCGTAGTTTCCTGCCGAGCCGTTGGCCTCTTTGGCCAGTTCATCGGTGACAAGAAAGCCGAAGACGCCGAGACGGTAATTGATGGTGACGAGAACGACGCCCTTGAGCGGAAGAAAGTCGCCGTTGTGGCGAGGCTCAGAGCTGGCGCCGCCGGAGTAACCACCGCCGTGAATCCAGAACATGACGGGGAGCTTGCTCTTGGCCCTGGCGCCGGCAGGCGCGTAGACGTTGAGATAGAGGCAGTCCTCGCTGGGACCGCTGTCCTGGAAGACCATGTCGTCGAAGACATGTCCCTGCATGCAATGCGCGCCGTAGTGGGTGGCGTCGCGGATACCCTTCCACTTTGTAGTGGGTTGCGGGGCCTTCCAGCGCAGTTCGCCGACGGGCGGAGCGGCGTAGGGCAAGCCGAGATAGGCGCGAACCTTGCCTTCATTGATGGTTTTGCCGCGCACCTTGCCCAGCGTGGTCTTTACCGTGAGAGGGTCAGCCGATGCCGCATGAGGCAGGGCAAGCAATAGCGCAGCCGCAACCGCGGCACACGCCAACTGCAGATGAATTCGCATGAAAACTCCTCCGCGCAACACCTTATCAGGACGAGGGTGTGTTCAGCAGAGTTTCATGATTCAAACGCGACACGATGCGCGAGCAACGCACTGCTATTGCGCGGTGATCTGCTCGGGAGCGAGCAGGTCGGCGATAGTTTCGCGGCGGCGAATGAGCCGGGCCTTGCCGCCCTGCACCAGCACCTCAGCCGGACGCAGGCGCGTGTTGTAGTTGGAGCTTTGCGCCATGCCGTAGGCTCCGGCATCCAGCAGGGCAATGAGGTCTCCGGCGCGCAGCGGCGGCAGTTCACGGTCGCGTGCGAAGAAGTCCCCGGACTCGCAGACGGGACCGACGACGTCAACGACATGTTTTTTGCCCGGACGCGGCGAGACGGGCACGATCTCATGGTGCGCCTGGTAGAGCGCGGGGCGGATGAGGTCATTCATGGCTGCATCCGCAATGACGAAGGTTTTGCTGCCGTTGCGCTTGGTGTGGAGCACGCGGCCGACGAGCGCACCAGCCTGCGCGACGAGAAAGCGGCCTGGCTCAAGCAGGAGGCGGCCGTTGTAGCCCTGGAGCGCCGCGCTGATGGCCTCAGCGTACTCGGCGACCTTGGCTGCGGCGTCGAAGTGACCGGCGTGATAGTCGATGCCCAGACCACCACCTGCATCGACGACCTTGAGCGGGATGCCTTCACGCTCAAGCTGGCGGACGAGCTTGTGGACGCGGGCCACGGCGGATCCGAAGGGCTCAGAGGAGCGGATCTGCGAGCCGATGTGGACGCTGATGCCATGCGGCTGCAGCCAGCGATTGCCGGCAACGCTGCGGTAGATTCCGAGGGCCTTGCGAATGTCGATGCCGAACTTGTGCTCGCGCAGGCCGGTGGAGATGTAGGGGTGCGTCTCCGCGAAGACATCAGGGTTGACGCGAAGCGCGAAGCGGGCCTTGCGCTTGAGCTTGCGGGCGCGCTCAGCGAGCAGTTCGAGTTCGCCTTCACTCTCCACGTTGAACTGGAGGATACCGGCGTTGAGGGCGAGATCGATCTCCGGAATGGTTTTGCCCACGCCGGAAAAGACGACGCGCTCGGCGGCCTGTGGCGCCACTGCAAGGACGCGCTGGAGTTCGCCGCCGGAGACGATGTCGAACCCGGCGCCGTGGTCGGCGAGCAGCTTGAGGATGGCGAGAGCCGAGTTGGCTTTGACGGCGTAGCAGACGAGGTGCTCGCGGCCCGCGAAGGCCTGCTGGAACAACTGTAGCCGCTCCAGAATCTGGTCGGCAGAGTAGACGTACAGCGGAGTGCCATACCGGCGCGCCAGCGCCTGAAGCGAGACTTTACCGCAGTGCAGCGGAGCCTTGGGCCGGGGGTAATGAAAGGGACGCGCGGGCGGGATGGACGATGTTGTCAAGATGAGCTTCCAAAATGGGGAAA
This sequence comes from Acidobacteriota bacterium, assembly GCA_021781495.1. Lineage (GTDB taxonomy): Bacteria > Acidobacteriota > Terriglobia > Terriglobales > Acidobacteriaceae > Telmatobacter. The sequence goes on from JAJXWS010000005.1 coordinate 16,316, forward strand.
TTAGCGCTGTTTTGAGCCTATCGCATTTGAGGCGGTTCTGTTGGCGGGCCGGTTGGTGCGTGCCTAGTCCGCGAACTGGCGCAACCACGCGGAAAAGAGCGCGGCCACGGCCTGCGGCTGCTCGTATGCGGCGAAGTGTCCGGCATCGGGCAGCAGGTGGAAGCGGCACCCGCCGGGCGCGGCACGGTAGGCCTCCATCTCAGCGGGCGTAACGCCGGGGTCTTCTCCGCCGGCGATGGCCAGGACGGGGGCGGTAATGGTAGCCACGGTAGGCACGGAGTCCGGCCGTGCTGCGAGGCCGGCCTGGACGGCCAGGAGCGCCTCTGGGGTAAGCGTCATGCGGGAGCGCAGTTCGGAGACGATCTCTGGGCGGCGGGCACGGGCAGTGGGACCGATGAGCACCTGGGTCATGCTGTCAAACACAGCCGGGGCGGCGCCGGAGCGCGCCTGCGCGATGGTGGCGACGCGGCGGTCGTGGTTCAGCTCCGTATCCGGCTGAGGCTTGGAGCAGACGATGGCGAGGCCGCGCATGCGCTCGGGGGCCGTCCGCCAGAGCTCCATGAGAACGTAGCCGCCGATGGAGCAGCCGGCGAAGACGGCTCCGGGGAGGACGAGATGATCGAGAAGGGCGAGAATGTCGCGGGCAAGCTGCGCCATGGTGAGCACGGGCGCATCCGGCACGCGAGCGAAGCCACCGGTGGGCAGGCTGGACCCGAGATCCGAGGAACCGTGGCCGCGCAGGTCAGGAGCAATGGCGCGGATGCCCGGAAGGTGGCCTATCATCGGCAACCAGTAGGCGTGATCGAGGGGGGTGGGGTGAAGAAAAATGACGGGAATGCCCGTTCCGCTGTCGTGATAGCCAAGCCGTGCGCCGTCTGACTCGTAAGTTCCCTTCATGTTACGAGGATACGCCCCCGGGAGTACCCAGCGGCTCCTCGGGAATGCCGATCCAGCCGGCGACGTAGGCGATGCCGATAAGGCCGCCCGAGAAGAAGAATCCGAGCACGGTGAGGACACGCACCAGCGAGACATCCCAGCCGTTGGCCTGCGCAAGGGCAAGGCAGACGCCGGCAATCTGGCGGCCAACCCGCGGACGCACCAGCGGCCGGCCCGGCATGGGGGCGGCCCCGGCTACCACCGTTCCGCAGTTTGAGCAGAAACGCGCTCCAGCCGGTAAAGATGTTCCGCAACGATGACAATAGAAGGCCATTTGGCATCTCCCTTCCACAACTTCTGAACTCAACATTACCTTACGGGAAAGAGGGCGAGGCGGTTCCCTGCCGCTTGGCGGGGACGGCTGGCTCTAATTGCCGCGATAGGGGCTGCGGAGATATTTTCTGGCGGCATCGGCCCGTGAGGTTTTTGGCCCGGTGGCGATGACGGCCTGGTAGTCGCGGACCGCAAGCGAGCGCTCGCCGTCAAGGTCGCGGCATTGCCCGCCGGCGAGCAAGGAGCGCAGCTTCAACTCCGCGCCGACGTTCCGGGTCCAGGCTGCATCTTCATAGGCCTTTGCGGCCTCCCGGTAATGACGCTGACCGCGCAGGGCGTCGCCGAGGCCGAAGTATGCCAGTTCAAGCCGGGCTTCGGCGAAGTAGCCGGGCTTTGCGTTGGCGGCGAGGATCTCCTGGTATGCCTGGACTGCGCGCATGCCCTCGCCCGCATCCTTGCGCAGATTGGCTTCTTCCAGGCAGAAGAGGAAGTTGTGCGGATACTGGCTCTTGAGGCCGCGGACGACCTGGATCGCCTCCTGATATTTGGCTTCGCGGCGGAGAAAGAGCGCAATGACAGTGCGGGCCTCAAGGCTGGTGATGGCACCACGATTGCCGCAGTCCTGGAGCAGCTCCATGCCGCGGGACTTGGAGCCGGTGACTCCGGCGAATCCAATGAGGAGCTTGAAGGGCCAGGGCAAAGCTCCCACGACATACTCGTAGACACCGACGATGAGCTTGGCGTCCACGTAGTTGGGGTCGAGTTCGAGCACATGGGCCGCGTCGTCGCGGGCCTTCATGGCAAGGCGGAAACCGACGCTAAAGCTGCGCTCAACCATGGCCAGATAGGTGCACTTGAGGCTGCGGACCCAGCCGCGCGCGAAGAGTGCATCGATGTCGCGGGGGTTCCTGCTGAGACGCCAGTCGGCCTCGTGGATGGCTTCGTCGGTGAGCTGGAAGATGCGGTCTCGGGCTTTGGGGTCCTCCTCAGTGGCGTGGCGGCCGGTGAGGAAGCCATCGTTGGCGTAGAAGGTGGTATCGAGAAGATCAAGCCGGTAGAGCTCCTGGAAGATGACGGCATCGAGCAGCAGGGCCGTGCCCTGGGGGTCGCCGGGATGGTGGGCATGGAAGCGCTCGAAGCGCTCGACGGCACCGGGGTAGTCGAGATTGTAGAAGTGCTGGAAGGCCTCGCGGACGAGGGGGTCGTTGTTGAGGGGGTTGGTATGAACCTCAGACGACCAGGCCGGGACGACCATGCTCAGCAGGAGGATGATCCAGAAAGCCGTTCGTGCGCGAGAACTTTCTGCCTGCAAAAGAGGTTTCTCCTTCCTACCGTTCTGCATGCCTGCCCACGGCCAGGTTTTCCGGAGCGATACGCTTACAAAGCTCTTGATTAAACAACACTTGGATGTTTGGCGCAAGCTGGGCTCCACTTCCCTTGCAGTTTGCCGCGCGACGCAGAAGGAAAATCTGCGTGTTTGACGTTCAGTAAATACAGAAGGCGTACATCCCGGGTCGGGTTCCTCCTGCTAGACCGAACCGATTCGCCGCAACTCACCCATAACCGCTTAACAAGGAACGAAAGAGATTATGAAACGGCAAGAATGTCTGCGGCTCCTGCTCAATCAGGCTCAGTTTAACGGATTCGAGTTCCGCCCCTGGTACCAGGCTCACATCCAGCCCATGTGGCCGGGGACGGAGCAGGCATTGGCGGTACTAGCCTCAGAGGGGCGCTACTTCGCGATGCTCTTTTCCCAGGACTTTGCGCGGTGTTTCTGGCGCACGGGGGCAAACATCAGCTTCCGCGTGCCGTCGATTACCTATCCCCGCGTGAACAGCAGGGGCGAAGTCATCCAGGTGACGCGCAAGCCGTTTACGCGGCGCACGGTGAAGCCGGATGTGTGGAAGTACCATCTGCGCGAGATGGCCGCATCAGAAGATCCAATCGATTACCTCTGCCGCTTTCTGCCGGCGCAGGACCAGGAGCGCGTGCTGGGGGCTGAGGAAGCGCCAGCCGTAGCACAGCAGATCTACTCCTAAGCAGCGCAGGTTCCGGCACCGGCACGGAGGCTTCCTCCGGCCTTGCTCGTTCACACTCATCTGTCCCTGCAATCCATGAATGACAAGGAGCCTGCAACTTGGGTTGCAGGCTCTCTTTATGCACTCCGAAGGAAAAACCGATAGGATTCTGATATGCCCATTCCTGAGCGGATGAACCCCAGCTTTGCCTTTGCGCCGCCTGCTCCGGACTCGCTGGAAGAGGCCCGGAAACGCCTGATTGTTGCGCTGGACGTGCCCAACGCAGCGGCCGCCATGCAACTGGTGAACGAATTAGAAAACACCTGCCAGTGGTTCAAAGTGGGACTGGAACTGTTTGTGGCCGGGGGGCCAGCGGTGCTGGAGCCGCTGGTGAAGCGCGGACACTCCGTGTTTCTGGATTTGAAGTTTCACGATATTCCCAACACTGTGGCGGGAGCAGTGCGCTCTGCCGCGGCGCTGGGTGTGCGGATGATGACGCTGCATGCGGCGGGCGGTCCGGCGATGCTGGCGGCTGCGCGCGAGGCTCTGAACGGCGTGGAGAACCCACCGGAACTGCTGGCGGTAACCGTGCTGACCAGCATGGACGCGGCGCAGGTGAGCGCTGTTGGGGTAAACCGTGCGCCTGCCGGGCAGGTTGAGTTGCTGGCCCGGATGGGCCGGGATGCAGGGATGCGCGGCTTTGTGTGCTCTCCGCAGGAGGTGGCGAAGCTGCGCGAGCTTACGGGGCCGGAGGGCGTGCTGGTGATCCCCGGCATTCGCCCGGCGGGTGCCGGAGTGGGCGACCAGAAGCGCGTTGCGACACCCGGAGACGCGCTCCGAAAGGGCGCCAGCTACCTGGTGGTCGGCCGGCCGATTACGCAGGCTCCCAACCCGGCCGAGGCGGCCGAGGCGATTCTGCGGGAGATGGCTGAAGCGCTGAACGGCTGATACAAAAGACAGCAAAGCCCGGCGAGATGCCGGGCTTTCTTGTGTGCCCAAACTGCAGGCAGAACTTAAAGTTTCTCGTAGAAGTCGCAGGCAGAGCAGGAGATGTAAACGCCGCCGGGCACTCCGCGCTCACGGTCTTTGACGCGCTTGACGATGCGCGTGGGCTTGCTGCACTTGGGACAGTCGGTCGACTTCGTCGTGTCCATTACCTTCTTACGATCTGCGGTCTTGGCAATTTTGGCCATGGTTCGGGTGTTTCTCCTTATTGGGGTGTCTCTGCTCACGCGCGCAAGGCTGGCTTGCAGGCGGCTTCAACGGCGCGGTCGTACCAAGGCCTCTGATCGCAATGGGATTGCACCGAGGCAGGCGCAACTCGCTCCAACAAGTTTACATGAAGTGCGCAAACTGCCCTACTGCGGCTGACTGGCGGCAGCGGACGGCGTGTCTGAAGGAGCTGCGGGGGCGGGAACGGGGGCCGTGGCAGGCGCGGTTGCAGGCTGCGTTGCCGGTTGCTGCGTGGCGGGCGCGGTGGTGCCGGACTGTCCCTTTGACGCGTCCTTTGACTGGTCCTTTGGTTGGTCTGCGGGCTTTTCTTTCGGGAACTGCACGGGCTTCATGACTCCAACACGCTGATTGTCCGTGGGCAGCTTTTCCCCAGGGTTACGCAGGCTGGGCGGGGCGGCTGCCGATTGCGTGTTGGGGTCGCGCTGGACGTCGCCGAGCTGGATGGTGCGCGGCGCGGCGGTGGCTTCCAACGGGGTTCCATCGGTACGCATCAGGCCTTCGACTTCGTCGTTGGTGAAGACCTCAACCGGCTTGCCGACCTTGGCAATTTCAAGCCCGATGACGCGGTTGCCGTTGATTTTGACGAAGTCGACATCCTCGGGCGGCTTGCCGTAGATCCAGACTTCGATGGGCATCTGCCCGACCATCTCGCGGACCTTGCGCTCGGGGCGGCCTTTGGCGAAGAGCACCATGTCTGTGCTCATGCCGACTAGGACGTTGTGCTCGAGTATGGCGGCCTTGAGCCGGGGAGGAAGCGTGTCTGTGTATGCCTGCAGTGGCGTCTTGACGCCGAAGGAGATGAGAGGTGCGAGAAGCGCCTGCACGTCTTTGCCGGTGAGGTCGGGAATGTAGTTGGGAAAGACGAGCGTCAGGCGGGCGCCGGTGGGATCGGGATCGTCAGTCTGCACGACGGGGTTGAGCATGGGGCCGGCTCCGATCTCAACGTGACGCAGAAAGCGATGCTTGCGGTCTGGGCCGCCATTGAGCTGGAAGATGATGCGGGAGCCATCGACCTTAACGTCGGTAATCACGACACGATCGCCGGGCTGGGCGCAGATGCCTTTGGCGGTAACCATGGAGAGGTAGCCCTCACCGGCGGGGTCGAGCTTGCCATTGGCGACGAGCGTGAGCCCCTTGCGTCCGCGCGGCATGGGACGCATGGCAAAGCCCTGCTCCGACTGCAAGGCGCGGATGAGCGCCTGGCGGCCGCGGGCGTCGAGGCGCGTTTTGCTGAGGGTTACGCTGGTGGGCTGGATCTGCGCGAAACGCCGGTCGACGTAGGCCGGAGAGGGCTTATTGTCTGCGGTTGCGTTGCCGTTACGGTCAATCGTGATGACCTGGGAGAAGCCGCCAGCCGCGCAGGAGAGCAGGATCAGTGCAAGCACGGCCCGCACACCGTTCCCGAGAGAACGCTGAACCGGTGCCGTGGAAACTCGACGTTGCTCCTGGTGCGCACAGACAATGCTTTTCATGGGACCCTCCCATGGTTGTCTCAAGCATCTCGCAAAAGGAAGTTCGCATCAAGGGGTGGGGTCACTTCCCTTTTGAGCGGGCGGAAAAGGACGAGGGCAGAACGGACGATATCAACGCGATCAACGCTGGCTAGGACGCGGGTGGTTCGTCGGCCGGCTTTTCAGGGGCGGGCACTGGAGTTGCCGCGGGAATGATCTGCACAAGAGATGGTGCCGCCGGCTCGGCGCTGCCCATGGCGGCCTGATGCTGGCGCTGCGCTGCGGGCTCCAGATCGACGGCGATTCCGCCGGGGACGATCACCGGGGCGTTGTAGCGGAAATCGAGGTCGCGCGTGAGCCGGTAGACGAGGGGCAATGCTGCGAGGAAAACAAGAAAGGATATCCAGGTACCGTCGAGCCCGAAGCCGCCGCCAGTCAGCCAGAAAGGCCCCATGGGGTCGCCTTCCACGACGGAGGAGTGGCTGTTGACTCCGCTGACCGCGAGGCCAAAGAGGAGGGCACGACTGGCCTTCCAGCCAAAGTTGAGCCCCCAACTGAGCCAGAGCGCGCGGGTACGCAGGTAGGCCAGCGAGAGCACCAGGCTGAACACGATGGACACGGCGAGGCTGGCGTGGCTGGCGCCGGGCAGCATGGCCTGCACGATGGCATACAAAAGGGCAAAACCAAGCGAGCCACCGATGGGGCCCATGGCCTTTACGAACCGCTGAAATGCATAGCCGCGAAAGGCGACCTCTTCGGCCATCACGGCGAGCGCGAAAAAGACGGTGTCCGCGAGGAGCCAGCCCCACGATGTGAGCTGAAGCGAAAGCACGGTGGCGATTCCGCCGACGAAGGTCATGGGCAGGACGCAGACCACGGCGATTGCCCAACCGAGGGCGAGCCCGAGACCGGCCTCGCGCAGGAAACCGGGACGCAGCGGAAGTCCCTGCTCGCGAATGGCGTGCTGCTGGCCATCAAAGAACGAACCGAAGACAGCGTAGCCAACCACAAGCAGAAAGAGCAGCATGGCCTGCTCCAGCAGCGGCGACCATGCATCGCTGGCCAGACCGGTGGCGCTGTGGTGCGCTACGGACCGCGCTACGAAGTAAAAGAGAACGGCGACAAGGAACTCAAGGTAGGCACGAAACCTGCCGCCCGAGCTCTGCGGTTCACTCATCGGCTACTCCTGACTGCAGGCTCCTGTTGCGAATCGTTTTGGCATCGCTATGCCGCGCGTCGTCCTGGTGGACCTTTGGATAAGCCACCAGAGCTAATGGATAAGCCACCAGAGCTAACCTTCTGTATAAAACTGCGCGATCTTGCGGAATTTTTCCTGACGGGTGGCAACGAGCGTATCAACGGGCAGTGCGCTCAAGTCTGCGAGATGCCTGGAGAGCACGGCGCTGAGGGTTTCCGCGGTTGCGACGGGATCCGAATGCGCTCCGCCGGGCGGCTCGGGGACGATCTCATCCACGCAGCCGAGCGCGGCCACCTCAGGCGCGGCGATGCGCATGGCCTCCGCTGCCTGCTGCTTGAATGCGGCATCGCGCCACATGATGGCAGCGCAGGACTCCGGCGTAATGACGAAGTAGAGCGCGTTCTCCAGAATGAGCACGCGGTCACTGACGGCGAGCGCGAGAGCTCCGCCTGAACCACCCTCGCCGCTGATGACGGAGATGGTGGGAACGCGCAGGCGCGACATCTCCAGGATGTTGCGGGCGATGGCCTCGGCCTGACCGCGCTCTTCTGCTCCCAGACCGGGGAAGGCGCCGGGGAGATCAATAAAGCTGATGATGGGACGGCCGAACTTTTCGGCAATCTTCATGCAGCGAAGGGCCTTGCGATAGCCCTCGGGGTTGGGCATGCCGAAGTTGCGGCGGACACGCTCTTTGGTGGTGCCGCCCTTGCGGTTCCCGACGACCATGACCTCAGTGGCGCCGAGACGCGCCATACCGCAGGCCACGGCCTCGTCGTCAGCATAGGCGCGGTCGCCGTGAATCTCGCTGAAGTCCGTGAAGATTCGCCCGATCAAGTCCATAGGGTACGGCCGCTGGGGATGACGCGCCCTCTCGATTCTGCTCCACGCAGGCGAAACGGCCTGCACCTCCGGGGAACTTGCTGTCAGCTGTTCGCTCATCGCTACCTGGCTTGGCACCGGATGGGTTCCAAGACAGAGGGAACCGGCCGGTGGCACAACAGTGATTCTACGGTTCCCGGGCGCTTGCGACAAATCGGAATCAGGAGAGGTACCGATTTGGACAGGGACTCGGACCGGGAGAGACGCAATGGCAGACGGCAACGGTCAGCTAACTGAGGGATAGTATAGTTTTCCTAAATCGCCGCATGCGCGATTCAAAACCCATCTGAACAAAGAGGGAACATGTCCACAAATCGCAGAGAGTTTGTTGCTCTTGGCTCCCTGGGCCTGATGGGGGCGGCGATGCCCGCGCAGGCCGCGCAGACACCGGAAGCTCCGAAGCAGACGCCGCCGGGCGCGCCGCCTGTATTGGAAACACAGCCCGGCGCTGGGCCGGAGGTGCAGGCAGCGACGTTTCAGGATGCAGAGAAGCTGGTTCAGGTGGAGATGACCGAGGCTTACCGGAAGCAGGCCGCGGGCAACTGGCGGATGCAGATGGCGCCGCTGTATGAGCGCCGCGTGGGACCGCGCAAGGTGGAGCTGGAAGACACGCTGGCACCGGCCACGCAATGGAATCCTTCCCTGCCCGGCATAACGGCGGGATCGGCGAAGAACGAGTTTATTCGCAGTGCGGATCCGCATGCTCCGCTGCCGGCCAATGAGGAGGACATTGCCTTTGCCACGGTGGCGCAGCTTTCGCGCTGGATTGAGAGCCGGCAACTGACGTCAGAGCGGCTGACGGAGATCTACTTGCGGCGGATTGAGCGCTTTGACGACAAGCTGCACAGCGTGATCACGCTGACGCGCGACCACGCGCTGGCACAGGCTCGCGCAGCCGACAGGGAGATTGCCGCAGGACACTATCGCGGGCCGCTGCACGGCATTCCGTGGGGAGCCAAAGACCTGCTGGATACGGCGGGGATTCCAACGACGTACGGCGCGGAGCCGTATCGCAATCGCGTACCGGCAGCGGACAGCGTGGTGGTGGAACGGCTGAATGCGGCGGGAGCCGTGCTGCTGGCCAAGCTGAGCATGGGCGCGCTGGCGCTGAACGACGTGTGGTTCGGCGGGCAGACGCGTAACCCGTGGCTGACGGAGGAGGGATCGTCAGGATCGAGCGCGGGACCGGGAGCGGCGACTGCGGCAGGGCTGGTGGCCTTTTCCATTGGCAGCGAAACAGAGGGCAGCATTACAAGCCCGTCTGTGCGGTGCGGGTTGACGGGACTGCGGCCCACGTTTGGACGCGTGCCGCGCAGCGGAGCCATGACGCTCTGCTGGTCCCTGGACAAGCTGGGACCGATGACGCGCGGCGTGGAAGACACGATGCTGGTGTTGCAGGCGATTACTGGGCCGGATGCAGGAGACCTGGCAAGCGTGCCGTGCTCGCTTGACTTCCGCGCTACGACGGGTGTGGCAGGGTTGCGCGTGGGGTATTTTCCGGCGTGGATGAAGGAAAGTCCGGCGACCGAGGTGGATCGTGCCGCGCTGGAGACCGTAAAGCGGCTGGGGATGACTCCGGTGGAGGTTGCCCTGCCGGACTGGCCGTATGACTCGCTGAACCTGATCCTGTTTGCCGAGTCGGCGGCGGCGTTTGAGGAGCTGACGCTAAGCCGCAAGGTGGACGAGCTGAAGATGCAGACCCCGGATGCCTGGCCCAACACGTTCCGGCAGTCGCGTTTTCTTTCGGCGGTGGACTTTGTGCAGGCTGACCGCTTCCGGCGCAAGGTGGCCGAGCAGATGGCAAAGCTGATGGCCAGCGTGGATCTGCTGCTGGTTCCCTCTTTACGCGATGAGATGCTGGTGATCACGAACTACACGGGGCACCCTTCCCTTACATTGCGCGCCGGGTTTGTGGAGGTGACGGAGATTCGCAGCGACTGGGCGCCGGACGCGAATCCAGCATCCAAGAAGCTCCCCGCTCCGCGGCGGGTTCCGCATGGCGTAACGCTGATTGGACGCCTGTTCGACGAGGGACGGCTTGCGGAGGTGGGCCTGGCGCTGGAGCGGGCGTTTGGCGTGGCCGCCGCACGGCCTTCTGGCTTTTAAAGCGGGTGAGATGCTGCGATGAAGAGAAAAAGTCAGGGCCGCTGCGCAATGCGTGGCGGCCCTGACTTTTTGCTGACTGAAGCTGCGAAGTACACGCGGTTAATGCTTAATCCGCGGGCGAGAGCTGGACCTCCTCGGCCTCCTTCTTTTGTCCAGTGATGGCCGCGAACATGTCGGCATTGTCACTGAACTTGAAGGAAGGAAGCTGGCGGGCCTGCGCTTCGCGCGCTTCGGCCTTGCCGAGCAGGGCCAGATCGGCCTTGGTGACGGGCGTGAGCCCTTTGGCCTGCAGGCGTTCAAGAACCTGCCGGCTGCTGATGGTTTGCGAATCGGGCTGATCCTTGACGAACTCCACTGCCTTGGCTGCGCCGGACTCGCCATCGTGCCGTGCGATTCCAGCCAGGCCGGTGCTGGCTTTGCGCGCCCAGCCGACAACATAACAGCCGGGAAGCGCGCTGGCGGTCTGCGCGTCCCAGACGGCGAAGTGGGGCTCTGCCGCGGAACCTGTGGCGGGCTCTGTAGCGTAGCCATCCGGACCCATGGGCAGGCCGATGTGCGCGTCGTGCTTGTCCCCGATGGCGAAGATGAGCGTGTCCACATCGAGGATGGACCGCGCAGACGTGGACACCGCAGACGTGCTGCCGTCTGCCTTGAGCACCAGGTCGTTCTCGGCCACCTCAAGGTGCGCGATGCGACCGGAGGCATCCGGAAGAATGGCCGTGGGCGAGGACAGGAAGCGGAACGAGAGACGAGGAGCGATGGAGACAAAGTCGGGACTCTTCATGCGACGGAAGTGCTCTTCGAAGAGCTTTTCCGCGGAGACGTCCTGATTGCAGCGGGCACAACGCTCGCGCACGCGCTCCAACTCGGCAACGAGCTCCGGCTTGGAGATGTGCTGCTCAACGTAGTCGATCTCCTTTTCGTCGAACTTGACCTCAACGGGACCACGGCGTGCAACGATGGTGACACTTTCGGCAGCGTGCGCGGGATCGTCGCGGAGGAGCCAGTGGGCGATGTCGATGGCGACGTTGCCGACGCCCACGATGGCGACATGCTTGCCAGTGGAGAAGTCCATGGTGGCAAAGGGAGGCAGCCGGTTGTAGTGGTAGACAAAGTCCTTGGCCGCGTAAACGCCCTTTGCGTCCTCGCCGGGCAGACCGAGCTTGCGCGTTCCCTGAGCGCCGCAGGCAAAGATGATGGCCGCGGGGCGCATGGCTCGCAGCTCATCGATGGTGATGTCGTAGTCCTCACCCACCTGCACGTGGCCGAAGTAGTGCACGTTGGGCATGTCGAGCACCTGGCCGAACTGCTTGCGCAGCCCCGCCTTCATCTTTTCCTTGGTGGGGTAGATTCCGTATTCCGCGAGTCCACCGGGCTTGATATCCCGATTGAAGATAAATGCATCGTATCCAGCCATTGCGGCCTGCCGCGCGGCAAACATTCCGGCAGGGCCGGCTCCAACAACAAAGATCCCCTTCATGCAACACCTCAGATTGCATTCAAAAACTTGGCGCCGGCACAGCAGCCGGCACATATGTGCTGATCGACAGGCCATGCCCACTGCGATTGGGGCATGACAGGCTTATGAGATGGGAGACCGGGAACAACCATACATATACTTGGACGGCGTAACACGGAAGGCAGCATCAATCGATCCGTCCTCAATTCTGAACCGCCCTGCAACCGGTCGAGCTGATTCGAGAGCATCTGCGCCACGCGCTCTGCCAAACAAAAATGCAGGCTGAAACGCGGTGGCACAGACCTCCCGGGATGGACAACCACTTCCGGCAGAAGGGTCCGACGGGAACAATCCACCCTGGCCATAACGATTGGATGTGCTTTGGGTCACACGAGTTCGTGATGCCCGCTACCTCCTGGCATGCAACAGCGCTCATCCCTCCTCGATATCCGACTGGCCGGCCATGGACTCCACGGCGCTAACGGATTGAGCGGAAGCGACTTCCCCCTCCACTTCCTCCTTATCTGCGGGGATGGCTTCGGCCTCAGGAGCCGCGGCCTCAGGCTGCGTGTCTTCCGCGCCCAGCAGCGCATCCACACGGTAGCTGGCGGCAACGGCGGTGGCGAGGGCCTCCTCGACCGTCTTCGCCATGCGATTGGCCTCGGCACGGCTGGGAGCGGCCTCGCCGGCGAGCCGCAGCAGAGACGGCATGAGCATCCACCAGAGCAGTTCCTCATAGGGCTCGCGCACCAGGTAGTTGTGCTCGCCCGCCTGATGTACTCCGGTGAGCCAGCGAACGTCCGGATCGAGCCAGAGAGCGGGTGAAAGCGTGACGCGCTCCTCCTCCTCCTCCTCCTCCGGCGGTTGTGGCTCAGGCGTGGTGGGCTGACGGGCTGGTTCCGCAGCCTTGGCCGCAGTAGCCGGAACTTCTTCTTCCGGTTCGGGAGTGGCTGCTTGCTGCGGTTCGGCAAGGACTCCGGCGCCGGCGAGCAGCACGACCTTGATGCGCGCAGCGGCTCGCCAGCCTTCTTCTCCCTCATCGCCCAGGGCCTGGAAGGCCTGAGCAAAGGGCTCGCGCAGGCGGAGGCGGTCAAAGAGATCCAGTGCGGCGTGGGCGGGACGCTCGGCATCGATGGACTCGGCGAGCAACTCCAGGGCGCACCAGCCAAGAACGGGCCCCCACATGGCGGTGGCAGTGTGTTGCGGGCTGGGGCTGGGCAGCACTCGGCGGGCCGCAGCAGTCCATGGCGTGGAGAAGAGCGCCTCGACGGTGGGGATGCGCATGGCGGCGCGGAGGCGCTCGCGGAATGCGGGACCGAGCAGGCCTGGGCTGGTGGGCGCAGCGGCGGGCCGCTTTTGTCCGGAGACGCGAGAGAGATAGGCCGACTGGGCCTCTTGCAGCAGCGTTTCGCAATGCTGCCAGGCACTCTCAAAGAACTCAACGCGCTCACGATTGTGGTGGCGCTCGACTGCGACCACCGTGGCAGGCTGCTCGGCAAGGTCGCCCATGTGGCGCACGAGGTCCGGATCGAGCAGCGCCAGCAGCGCACTGTGGACGGGCTGGAGTTCCAGCTGCTCCAGCGCTTCGTCAAGGCTGGGCACACCGCGGCCATTCAACTGGTCGCAGAGGCGATCCCATGGCTTGTCGGCGGTGGCGCGCAGTTCGCGCCAGTCGAGGAACACGTGGGACTGGTAGGCGTGGAGATCGAGCGTGAGGCCGCGCTCGGCAAGGACATTGGCGCGGCGCAGGTACTCGAGGCCGGTGAGCGAATCGCGCCAGGCGAGGATGACGCCGGGATCGCCGGTGACGCCGAGGCCTTCCTGAATGCGGCGCTGGCGGAACTGCGCGGTGGCCTTGTCCGCATAAGCCGCGGAGAAATCGAGGGTGCCGTGCGTGGAGCCGTAGCGATTGTTGTAGATCACGAGGGCGCTGGTATTGCCCGTCCGGTTGGAGTAGGCGAAGACGTTCTCGTCCACCGCGCCGGAGGGGGTGAAGAAGTCGTAGAGCAGGAAGTTGCTGCTTTCGGCAAAGAGCCAGCGAAGCTTGAGCAAGGGTGCGATTTCACGCTGATGGCGCTCGACGAGCCACGGGTCCGGCGATTCTTCGTAGCGCGGGCGCTGGTACTCCATGCCGTACTTTTCCGTGAAGCCCTCGATCTGTCCGTGGCCGAACATGGGCAGGCCGGGGAGCGTGGACATGAGGACTGCAACGCCGAAGCACTTGTCACCCTTGCCAAACTGGTCGATGGCCGTGCGCTCATCCGGATTGCTCATGAAATTGACGTAGCGCTTCATGATGTCCGGATCGAACTCGATGGTGTTCTTGATGACGGAGCGGTACTTGGCGTTTTCCTCGTCGCGCATCATGTTCATGAAGGCGCTGTTGTAGACGCGGTGCATGCCCAGAGTGCGGACGAAGTAGCCCTCCATGAGCCAGAAGGCCTCTGCCAACAGCAGCGTGCCGGGGACTTCAGCGGCAACGCGATCGACGACCTCGCGCCAGAACTCATGGGGCATGTGCTGGTTGAACTCCGCCTGGCTCATGCTGTACTCGGCGCGCGAGGGGATGGCTCCGCTGGAGCCGGGTCCGGGGAACCAGAGGCGATGATAGTGCCGCTTGGCCAGCGTCATGGCGGCATCAAAGCGGATGACCGGGAAGAGGCGCGCCACGTGAAGAATGGTCTGGATGACCTGCTCGCGCACGGCCGGGTTCAGATAATCGAGCTGCGCGGTGTCGTTCCACGGGAAGCTGGTGCCGTCATTGCCGTGGTAGATGAAGCGCGTTTCTCCGCTGGAGCGGTCGCGGCGGCGGAAGACCACGGCGGCATCGGCCTGATCGAAGTAGTGATCCTCAATCTTGATTTCGACGCGGCCATCGCTGGAGAGATCGGGTCCTTCAAACGAGTAGGACGGATAGGGCGGGTGCTCGCGGGCGATGAACCACTCTGGATGCTCGACGACCCAGGGCGAGTCAATGCCCATGTGGTTCGGCACCATGTCGCTGGCCAGCCGGATGCCATGGCGATAGGCACGGTCGCGGAGGTTGATGTAGGCCGCTTCTCCGCCGAGGTCGTCGGCGATGCGGTAGTCGTAGAGCGAGTAGGCGGAGGCCACGGCATCCGTGTTGCCGCAGAGCTGCTTGATGGTCCTGGAGGCGCGGCTGCGCTCCCAGACGCCGATGAGCCAGAGCGAGTTGAGGCCGCGGTCCGCAAGGGTCGCCAGCTCCTGGTCGGGAATCTCATCGAGGCGCGTGATGCTGCGGCCGTACTGACGGCTGAGCTGCGCAAGCCACACATAGGTGCTCTTGGCAATGAGGACCGTGCTGGGCATCCAGGCCGTGTCCGGACTGAATTTTTCGTACTCATGGGCGGGGTCGCCGAAGACGGGCACATCGGAACGGCTGACGATGGAGGGCCACTGCTGCTCACCACGCTCGCGACGGCGACGGGCGGCCTCTTCCGCACGGGCGCGGGCCTGGGCGGCGGGAGGATTGAACTGCATCCAGATGGCGAGCTCCTCTTCGTGGAGGATCTCGGCGGCAATCATCAGGAAGCGGTCCATGCTCTGGCCGAGAAGAGGCTTCCACAGGCGGCGGATGAGGGCAAGCTGCTCGCTGAGGGAGCCGGGTGCGGAGGATGCGGGCGCACGGAGCAGATCAAGAAGGCTGACGGTTGTAGCGCCTTCGAGTGGCACCAGCGGCCGCGTGGCAAAGTATTCGGGAAGACCGCTGGTTACCTGCTGGTAGACGGTCTTTTCGACGAGGGGCTTGTCCTGGAACAGCTCTTCAAAAGGCTTGAAGGCCTGATTGCGATTGGCGGTCCACAGCATGACCAGCTCTTCCATGGCAGCGGCGCGATGGGGGACGCCCTCGGTGCTTCCGGACAGCCACTCGGCGGGGGTGAGTTCACCACGCATGACGCGGATGCCGGGGAAATGCTCCACGAAGGTGAGGAGAAGCTTATCGAGCTGATCCGCTCCGACGGTGGCGGAGAACCATCCGAGCGCGGCGGTGATGACCTCGGGATCGAATTGCTCACGGTAGCGGGCAAACAGGACATGGCTGGCCTCATCGATGAGCCCCATGGCAAAGAGTGCCCCGGCGTGGACGGCGCGGTCAGGATACTTGTCAGCCTGCCGGACAAGGTTCATCCGATGCGCAAAAGTGCGACAGGCTCCCAGGTCCGCAAAGACAACATTTCCCGTGTACGAAAACAGCGACTCCGCGAACTGATAGCGTTCACGCGCCTCCCGCGAAATGTGAAATTCCATCATCCGTGATGAGCTCCCCCGAGAATCGATACCGCTAAGTGGAAATCAATAATGTGGATGCCTACGGCAAACTTCCGCGGGCTGACCCGGCTCGTTCGTCCGGCCGGTATGCAATCAAAGGGTAAAGTATCACCTCATAGCACTGCGGCGCTCTGAAGTTTTTTCCGGGTGCATTCTGCCGGGCACCCTCGCCCCCACTTCCCTTTTGCAGGCGGAGAAAGAACGCACGATTGTCTCATAGACCGCACTGCGATTCCGATAACAGAATGGCGGGGATTTGTCCCGGTCAAACAGCTTCGCCCTGTTGCGCAAGATGGGACGGCCGAGCGCTGACTGAGACGGCGCGGCACCGTGTGCATGCCCCGGCACGTGCCAGCTGGACGGTGGTGTTGATGCGGGCTTTGGGGGCCGATTTAGCCGGATGGGGAGCCTTGCTGCCGGAGGAGGTACGGCGGACTCGACCATTCCGGGCCGATACGATATCCTCACTATGTGCCCAAGTGGCATTCCACGTTGCAACAGCCATTTATGGCTGCCCGTATCGGGCGGGACCCTCTTGCAGCTTGTGGACGGTTGAGAAACCCTGCGGAGAGGTGGCAGAGCCCGGTTGAATGCACCTGACTCGAAATCAGGCATAGTCGTAAGGCTATCGGGGGTTCGAATCCCTCCCTCTCCGCCATCTTCCTGAAACCGCACTCTTCGAATACGACAATCCACACAATCCAAGCAACTTCGATCCGACCTGGCACGGCTGTGGATCGCCTGCGCGTGTCGCGGTCCGCGCAGGCTGCGCAAGAGGCCGGCAGAGCTGCTGGTTGTTTGAAAAATTGAACTTCTGTTCAAAGATTTGAATAGCCGCCGCAAGTAACGATGCCCTGAATTCCGCAATCCTTTGCGTTTAGAGCCTTTGCGATTTGGCAACAGACGTGCGAGTGTGTGGAAGAATGAACTCTGCCAGCCCAAAGCCCGGAGGTAATGCCTTGAAGGGACCGCCTGAAGGGGCCGTGGAAGGAATGAACCGTGCCGTTGTGGCGTCGGTCAACCTGGTGGTCCTGCTGGCTTTTTTCGTCACGCAACGCATCTTTGCCGGGATCGAGCAGGTGCCGTCCTGGGGCGTGCTGGGGCTGATGCTGGCCGCGGTGGCGGTGCGGGTGGCGGAGATTGTCTTTACGCAGCGCAGAGGCGGGGAGCTGCCGGTGGCGCTGGAGCGGCGCATGGCATTGCTCTCGGTTGGCTGGAACCTTGCGCTGGCGCTGCCGCTGGCTATTGTTTCGCGGGAGTCGGACACGCCGTACTTTGGCATGCTGCTGCTGCCGATTCTGGAGACGGCCATCTATTTTTCTCTGCCGGCGACGGTGGTGGTGGCGAGCACATCCTCGGCGATTTCGATCTTCTGGGTGGTGTTCGCGGGGCACTTTCACCCGCCGTTTGCTGTTGGGGAGATGCTGGAATCCGCCACGCTGGTGCTGATGTACTTTATTGTCGGCACGCTGGTGTGGCTGCTGATGGAGCGGATCCGGCGGCGGGGACGCATGTTGCGGCTGCATATGGCCGACCTGGAACGCACCCGGAATCGGCTGATTGAGCAGGAGAAGCTGGCGGCAATTGGCAGGCTGGCCAGCTCGGTTGCGCACGAGATTCGGAACCCGGTGGCGATCATCTCCAGCGCGCTGGAGGCTTCAGGTTCGGAGGCGTTTCCGCCGAACGAGCGGGAAGAGATGAACCGGGTCGCCATGATGGAGTCCCGGCGGCTGGAAAAGCTGACGACGGATTTTCTTTCCTACGCGAATCTTGGCCCGACGCGGTTTGAGCCGCTGGATCTTGGCACCCTGGCAGGGTATGTGGAAGGCATTGTGCGGGTGCAGGCGACGCAGAAGCAACTTCGGCTGGACATGGAAGCGGGCTGCGAGGATTCCTGCGTGGTGCATGGCAACGAAGGCCAACTGCAACAGGTGTTGCTGAACCTGATGCGCAACGCGGTGGACGCGGCTCCGGAGGCCAGCACGATTCGCGTACGCGTGCAGCCGGAAGCCCCGGCAAGCGCGCGCATCACGATTGAGAATGCGGGGCCGGCGATTCCCGAAGAGGCGGTTGGACGCATCTTTGAGCCATTCTTTACGCAGAAGGTGGGCGGAACGGGGCTGGGGCTGGCGATTGCAAAGCGCATTGTGGAACAACACGGCGGAACGCTTGAACTGGAGCGGAATGCAACCGACTGCGTGATGTTTGCCATCACGCTGCCGACGACGCCGCGGTGCGTGGAGGCGGCCGAAACAACGACATAGAAAAGGAGGATGAGTGCAGGCATGGCGCGAGTCCTGATCGTGGAAGACGAACCGAATATGCGCAAGACCGTGGCGGCGCATCTGCGCCAGGATGGCCACTTGCTGGTAGAGGCTGCGACCATTCGCGAAGGACTGGCGGCGCTGGATGGGGACGACTTTGATGTGGTGCTGAGTGACCAGCGGCTGGGCGATGGCGAAGGCACGCAGATTCTGGAAGCGGCGCGGCAGCTGGATGCCTCGCTGGCCGTGGTGATGCTGACGGCGCACGGCAGCGTGGAGCTGGCGGTGGAGACGATGCGCAAGGGGGCCTTCGACTTCCTGACCAAGCCGTTTCTGGCTGCAAATCTGAAGGCTGTCATTCAGCGCGCAGCCCGGCACACCCAGTTGAATCGCGAGAACGACGTGTTGCGCACCACGGTGGGCAGGCTGGAGGGCGGCTCCGAGATTCGCGGGCACAGCCCGGCCATGCAGCGACTACGGGAGATGATTGGGCGGGTTGGCGCTACGGACACCACGGTGCTGATTACCGGCGAGACCGGTACCGGCAAGGAGCTGGCGGCGCGCGCCATCCACCGCATGAGCCGGCGCGCAGAGCGTCCGCTGATCAGCGTGAATTGCGCCGCGTTTACAGAGACGCTGCTGGAGAGCGAGCTGTTTGGCCACGAGCGCGGGGCATTTACGGGCGCAGACCGCGTCCGGCAGGGGCTGTTTGAGGCAGCGCACGAGGGGACGCTCTTTCTGGATGAGGCAGGAGAACTTTCTGCCGCTGCGCAGGCCAAGCTGCTGCGCGTGCTGGCCGAGGGCCGGATTACGCGCGTGGGCTCAACCACGGCGCGCAAGGTGGACGTGCGCGTGATCGCGGCAACGCACAGGAACCTCCTGCGCGACGTGGAAGAGGGACGGTTTCGGCAGGACCTCTATTACCGGCTGGCGATTGTGCCCATCGCTGTTCCGCCGCTGCGCGAGCGCGCGGAGGATATTCCGGAGATTGCGGAGTTTCTGCTGCAGCAGATAGCGGGTGAGCTGAAGATTGCCCGGAAGCGACTGCACACAGACGCGCTGCAGCAATTGATGACGTATGCCTTTCCGGGCAACGTGCGGGAGCTGCGCAACCTGCTGGAACGGGCATGCATTTTGACCAACGGGCCGGAGATCCTGTGGGTGGATCTTCCGGAGGCGGAGACGGGCGCGCCGATGGGTGAGATGAAGATGCCGCTGGCGGCGGGAGGCGCTCTGCCTGAGGAGCTGCCGCTGCGCGCCACGCTGGCGTCCTGGGAGCGCTCGATTCTGGAACAGATGCTGGCCCGGACGAACGGCTCGAAGGTGGAGGCGGCACGGCGGCTGAGCCTCTCCAAGAGCGACCTGAGCTACAAGCTGTCGAAGTATGGACTGATGAGCACGGCGGCGAGTTCAAAAATTTGAACGGCGTTCAAATTTCTGTCCGCGCCGCACGTCCGCGCGACAGCGCAACCTATTGATTTTCCTAATGCTTGGCGCCAGTTGGTTTGGTCATTCACGTGCAGTCATTGCTCGCGTATGACGGGAACAACCTTTCAAACGGCGTTCCGGAGCAGAGTACTGCGGACGCCCGTTCTTCTTCTATTTGTCGCGGCTGGGGCATTTTGTGCTCCGGCAGGTGCGGCGGAGGATCTGTCTCTCGACCAGGCTCTCAAGACGGCGCTGACGCATCGGTCGGAACTGCGAGCCGTGGATGAGCGGGAGCAGGCCGCGCAGGGACTTCGGCGGCAGGCCGGCGCCGTGCCCAATCCGAGATTCTTCTACCAGTCAGAAAACCTGCGGCCCGAGATGGACTTTGGGCAGAACGTGGATACGTATGTGTACGCTGTCCAGCCGATCGAGGTTTCAGGCCGTCGCGGCGCTCGCATCCAGGTGGCGCAAGGCGGCATAGGCCAGGCAGCGCTGAACCGCGACCTGCAGCGGCAGGAGATTGAGTACGCGGTGGCACAGTCGTTCTGGGACGCGCTGCGGCTTGTGTATCTGCGCAAGCTTGCCGAGGAGACGCAGGGCTTCTATCGCGAGATGCTGGACTATCACCAGAAGCGCTTCAACGAGGGCAAACTGGCGGCGGTGGATCTGATGCGCATTCAGCTGGAGTTTGCCCGCGCACAGACACGTGCCGAGTCAAGCCGGCTGGCCGAGGCACAGGCGATGCAGAAGCTGGCACAGGAGATGGGACTTGCGGTTCCGGGTGCGTGGGAACTGAAGGCAGAGTTTGAAGCCCTGAACGAGCCGCGACCGGAGGCCCTGACGGACAAGGCCTTTGAGCAGCGCATGGACGTAAAGCTGGCGGCGCAGAGGATCGAGGCCGCGCGCGCAAACCTGATGCTGCAGCAGGCACAGGGCAGGCCCGACCTGGATATGGTGCTGGGCTACAAGCGCACGGCCGGCAACAACACCATGCTGGGCGGCATGCAGATGAATCTGCCGTTCTGGGACCGCAACCGGGGAGGCGTGCAGGCATCTCGATCCGATCTGGCCGCAGAACACTCTGCATTGACAGCAGCGGAGCTGAAGAGTGAGTCCGAGTGGAAGCTGGCGCACACGGCTTACCTGACGTGGCAGCGTGAGGTGAATGAGCTGTACGCGCCGATGCTGGCCCAGTCAAAGGAGATTGCGGGCATATCGCGGGCGGCTTATCGCGAAGGCGGACTGGACCTTCTGCGGCTGCTGGATGCCGAGCGGCTTCGCGTGGAGACGCAGACAGCCTGGGCAGAGGCGCTGGGCAACTATCACCAGAGCGTGCTGACGCTCCATTACGCGGCAGGGCTTGAACCATGAAAACGGCAACGGGGATTCGGGGAATGTACAAGATGAGCGGAACGAGACTGGCTGGCACGCTGCTGGCGGTGCTGGGGATAGTGGCGGCGCTGAGCGGCTGCCGGGGAGCCAAGCAGACGACCCAGGCGACGCCGACCGAGGTAAAGGCAGCGGCTACGGATGCGACCGAAGTCGAGATGCCGCTGGCCGAGCAGAAGGATGTAATTGCCGTAGCCAAGGTGTTGCAGACGGACGAGCCTGAGCTGTTGCACTTTCCTGGCAAGATTGTGCTGCCGGACAACGAGACGTGGCACGTGGGCGTGCTCTCCAACGGCCGCGTGGAGCGGGTGTATGCCAATCTTGGCGACTATGTGCAGAAGGGCACGGTGCTGGCCCGCATGCACAGCCACGATGTGCACGAGGCGCGCGCCTCGTACGCGATGGCGCGGTCGGATGAGACTCGAATTGCAGCGGCCATGGCGCTGGCCCAGGTGAACTTTGACCGCGTTCAGAGGCTCTACGCACTGAAAGCGGCATCGGTTGAGCAAGTGGAGCAGGCGAGGCAGGAGCTGGTCAACGCCAAGGCCGAACTGAACAACGCCAAGACGGACGTAATGCGCAACAAGGTGCATCTGGAAGAGAACCTGGGCATTCCCGCAGACGCGCCTTTGGCGGGCGGCACGACGGAAAGCGAGCTCATCCCGATTCTTGCGCCGGCCAGCGGATACATTCTGCAAAAGAATGCAACGCCAGGCACAACGGTGACACCGGGAACCGATGTCTTTGTGCTGGGCGATCTGAAGCACCTGTGGATGCTGGCATCGGTAGGACAGGAGTCTCTGGGCAAGCTCGTCGTTGGACAGCCCGCGGAAGTGAGCCTGCCGGGCATTCCGGGCAAGGCCTTTGCAGGAACGGTGAGCAACCTGGGACAGGCGTTCGACCCCACGACACGCCGATTGCAGATACGCATCCAGATTGAGGAGTCTTCTCCGCTGCTGCATCCTGAGATGCTGGCGAATGTCGAGATCGAGGCCGGGTCGCGTCGACCGGTGATCCTGCTGGATCCGGGAGCCGTGCAACAGGTGAATGGGCAGGAAGCCGTGTTTGTGCGCGAGGCGCCGGACCGCTTTGCAGTGCGCGCCGTAAGAACCGGCGAGACGCTGCGCGGCAAACTGATCATCCTGGAAGGACTGCAACCCGGTGAGGAAGTGGTGACGCGCGGCGGCTTCCTGCTGAAATCGCAACTGATGAAATCCGCGATGCAGGGGGAGTAAACACAGATGCTGACGCGGATCCTGAACTTCTCGCTCGCGTACCGGTGGGTCATCCTGCTGGGTGTTGTGCTGCTGATCGCGGCTGGTGCCTGGGTGGTGTACACCATTCCGGTGGATGCCTTTCCGGACCTGACCAACAACCAGGTTGTCGTGGTCACGGAAGCGCCGTCCATGCCTCCAACCGAGGTGGAGCAACTGGTCACGTTCCCGATTGAGCGCTCCATGATGGGCATGCCCAAACAGCAGCAGGTGCGCTCCATATCGAAGCTTGGGCTGTCGATGGTCACGGTGGTCTTCGATGACTCCGTAGCCTCGTACTTTGCTCGGCAGCTGGTCAACGAGCGGCTGCAGCAGGTTGCCGCCACGCTGCCGATGGGCATTCAGCCTGTGCTGAGCCCGCCCTCAACGGCATTTGGCGAACTGTATCAGTACACGATCTCCGGCGGCGGGCTTTCTCCCATGGCGTTGAAGGACGTGCAGGAGTGGCTGATAAAGCCGCAGTTGCGCGCGGTTCCGGGCGTGAGCGATGTGAACACCTGGGGCGGAGAAACGCGCCAGTATCAGATCAAGGTCGATCCCAGTCTGCTGCAGTCGTATGGCCTGACGCTGCACGATGTGGCGACTCGCATCGCCGAGAATAATCAGAACTTCGGCGGCGGCTACATTGAGCATGACGCGGAGCAGTATATTCTGCGCGGCACGGGACGCACGGCCTCAACCGACGATCTTGGCCACATTGTGCTGATGTCGAACCAGGGCACGCCGGTACTGATTGAGGATGTTGCGCAGGTAGTGGTTGCGCCAGCGCCACGGCAGGGCGCGGTGCTGGACCAGGGCGAGACGATCTCCGGCATGGTGATCATGCTGAAGGGACAGAACGGAAAGAACGTGATTGAACAGGTGAAGAAGAAGATTGCCGGCCTTCACCTGCCCGCGGGCGTACAGCTGAGAGCCTTTTACGACCAGTCCACGGTGATTGACGCGACCATTGAGACAGTGAAGCACAATCTGTTTGAGGGCTTCATTCTGGTAACGGTGGTTCTGCTGATCTTTCTGGGCAGCTTTCGCGCAGCGCTGGTCACGGCCTCCATCATCCCGCTGTCACTGCTGTTCAGCTTTCTGGGCATGAAGCTGTTCGGCATCAGCGCAAACCTGATGAGCCTGGGCGCCATCGACTTCGGCATGATTGTGGATGGCGCGGTGGTGATGATGGAGAACTCCGTGCACCGGCTGCAGGAGCACGGCCGCAATGAGACTCCGATGGAGTCCATTGCCCGCGCCGGAGGCGAGGTGGCGCGGCCGATGGCGTTCGGTGTGAGCATCATCGTTGCCGTGTATCTGCCGATTCTCTTTCTGGAGGGTCTGGAAGGGCGCATGTTCCGGCCCATGGCCATCACGGTCTGCGCGGCTCTGCTGGGTTCGCTGCTGCTGGCCTTGACGGTGATTCCTGTGCTGACGAGCTATGTCTTCCGCAAGGGGCTGCACGTAAAGGAGACAAAGAAAGATCGGCGCAGCTGGATGGATTTTCTGACGGCAAAGTATGTGTGGGGATTGGGGCTGGCCATGCGCTATCGCGTGATTGTGACGGCAACGGCCATCGTGGTTCTGCTGGTATCCCTGGTCTCACTGAAGTGGATCGGCACGGAGTTTATGCCGAAGCTGGACGAGGGCTCGATTCTGCTGGAGACGCGGAAGCTGCCCGGCATTTCCCTGACTGAGTCCATCACAATTTCCAAGCGGGTGGAGCAGACCCTTCGCACCTTTCCGGAGATACGCGATGTAACCACGAAGATCGGCCGGCCGGACTTTGCCACGGAGGCCATGGGAATCAACGAGGGCGATGTGTACATTGCTCTGAAGCCACAGAAGGACTGGGCACGCTTCCACAGCAAGGAAGAGCTAATCGATGCGATGGACAAATCCCTGTCCACGATTCCCGGCATTTCCTACGACTTTACGCAGCCGATGGCGATGCGGCTGGATGAGACGGTCTCGGGCGTAAAGGCGGATCTTGCCATCAAGATCTATGGAGACGACTTTGCCCAGCTGAACCAGCTGGCGCAGAAGGCGCTGCGGCAGGTGCGTTCGATTCGTGGAGCCGCAGACGCACAGATGGAGATGAACTCCGGCGTGCCGGAACTCACGGTGCGGACGCGGAGAGATGCGCTGGCGCGCTACGGGCTCAACGTGACCGACGTGCAGGAGGCCATCCAGGCGGGTGCGTCGGGTCTGCCCGTGTCAGAGATGATCGATGGCCAGCGGCGCTACTCCATTGTGCTTCGCCTGCCGGACACGTACCGGACTGATCCTGCTGCCATTCGTGCCATTTCGATTCGCGCACCGGGCGGCGAGGAGGTTGCACTGGGCCAGGTGGCGGACGTCGGCATCACCTTTGGTTCCGAGATCATCAACCGCGAAGAAGGACAGCGCCGGATGGTGGTGATGTCGAATGTGCGCGGCCGCGACCTGGGCAGCTTTGTGGCTGAGGTACAGCAGCGCATCAACGATCAGGTGCAGTTGCCGCCGGGCTACTCCATCTCTTATGGAGGCCAGTTTGAGAATCAGCAACGGGCCATGAAGCGCCTGTTCCTCCTGATTCCCCTGGCGCTGGCCATCATTATGGGGCTGCTCTACATGACATTCAACTCCATCAAGCATGCGGTATTGATTCTGGTAAACGTGCCCTTTGCGCTGGTGGGTGGAATTGCCGCATTGTGGAT
The DNA here is from genome assembly GCA_021781495.1 of Acidobacteriota bacterium. Lineage (GTDB taxonomy): Bacteria > Acidobacteriota > Terriglobia > Terriglobales > Acidobacteriaceae > Telmatobacter. The sequence goes on from JAJXWS010000005.1 coordinate 41,195, forward strand.
CACCCACCTCAACCTGAACCTGTCCGCATCGGTTGGCTTTATTGCGCTGTTCGGCGTGGCTGTGCTGAACGGAGTTGTTCTGGTGAGCTCAATTAACCAGATGAACAACAGCGGCATACCCCTGCATATCGCCATTGAACAGGGCGCGGCGAGGCGGCTGAGGCCGGTGCTGATGACGGCACTGGTCGCAAGCCTTGGTTTTATCCCTATGGCGATCTCCACATCCACGGGCGCTGAGGTCCAGAGGCCCCTGGCGACCGTGGTGATTGGCGGCCTTATCAGTTCCACGGGATTGACACTGTTCCTGTTGCCGACCTTCTATGAGTGGTTCACCCAGCTCTCTCTGCGCCGGCAAAAGGAGACCACGGAGACGCCCGCAGCCGTATAAAGAAGCACGGAGACAGAGGAATACTCAGCCGGCGGAGGCCTGCGCTGATCGGTTGTTCGCCGGTTTGCGCAGCTCCGCTGTGGCGTTTGCTGCCGCCCTATGTTCCAAAGCGGTACATGGAAAAACATGGGATGGACTGGCAAGATCTGCATTTGTTGCAGTCTGATAGACTGGCAGTGTTGCCGAGGACCGAACGCGCAGGGGGATGCCGGCTACAGTGCCGGTATCTAATTGGAAACTATTCACCACGGGCGTTTTGATTTGCAATAGATGCAACGGAGGTTTGCGCATTGAGCGCCTCGGCGAGTGATCCTGCAGCATCTCATCTGAATATCTCAGGCAAGGACTCGCTCTTGGCGGCTTCTGTGGTGGTTTGTACCTGCGCCCGCGTGGAGCTGCTGCGGAATTGCCTGGCCAGCGTCAGCAGGCTTGACCCCGCGCCCGGGGAAATCCTTGTCATCGACAACACGCCGGGCGATGCGCATACCGAGGCTATCGCCAAAGAATTCAATGCACGCTATGCGGTGGAGATTCGACCCGGCCTGAGCCACGCCAGAAACCGGGCAGTTGAGCTGGCAAGCGGCGAGATCATCGCATTTCTTGACGATGATGCTCAGCCCCGGGAGAACTGGCTTGGCCTGATGCTGGAGCCGTTTGAAGACGCCAACGTGGCAGTGGTGACAGGCGATACTTTTCCGGCGGAGATGGCGGAGTCCGCGGTTAGCAACGCCCTTCCGCGCTACATCAGCAGCAAGGACCCGCAATGGTTTGAGATTGTGACGTACGGCGGGCTGGGCTACGGAACCAACATGGCCCTGCGCAAATCCGCGTGCTCAGGCTGGAAGGGATTCGATGTGCGACTGGGACGCGGAGCTCCGCTGTGGCTGGCCGAGGAGAGCCATGCCTTTGCCACCCTGCTGAGCAAGGGCTATACGGCAGTGCATGTGCCCGCAGCCATCGTCATACACCCGAACAAGCCGCTGGATCTGGAGAAGGAAGCTTCCAGTTCGATCGCCTACTGGCTGCTGCTGTTTTTTGAGTTTCCGAGCCACCGGCTCGATCTGATCCGTTTTCTCAGTGGGCGGCTGCTCCGCAGAAGACTGGCCTGGTCGCGCAATCCGCAGGAGCCCGGACGGATTATTCGCGGCGGATGGCGCCTGTACTTCAAGGCAGGCATTGCCGGAGTGCGCCTCTATTTCCGAAACAGAAGGAACTCGCAGCGCAGGTAACTTTGCGCAGGAGGGCGGATGCAGCCATGCATCCAGGCTGCATTACTGGCTGCCTGTTGCCTTGAGCGCGCCTAACGCTGTCACGGTGTGAAGCCAGTGTATTCTGCGCCGGATTTGTAACGCGCGTACGCCTGCATTGCGCACGGCGGGGATGTGGATTCCCTTCTCTGCCATGCCGCAGAACGGGGCAAGCAGGATATCCACGATGGCAGGATGACGGGCGATGCGGCGCTGAAGCCGGTGCTTCCACCCCGTCTGCCGGCGTAACCACACGACCTGCCCTTCCAGTTCAAGCTCCGGATGCTTGCGCGCAAATTCGGCATCTGCACGGGCAAAGGCATGCGCGTCGCGAATCAGATCCGAAGAGGTCTTGTCGTAGTACTGCCAGGCGACGGCGTCCGCAAGGAAGTGGAAGTCCACGCCGCACGAGGCAAGGCGGACGGCCAGTTCAAGGTCCTCGCGCATTCTGAAGTTCTCATCAAACCCGCCAGCCTCGGCCAGCAGATTGCAGGCGATGGAGGAGTTGCTGAAGACGCAGTCGGTCAGTTTCCACGCCAGTGCCGGTGTTTGCTTCTGCCGCAGGGAGAAGGCGCCGAGTTCGCGATGGAAGCACTCCGCAGCCAGGCTTGGAGGGCTGTCTTCACTGAGGAATATAGCTCCGAAGGCTACGAGGCCGTCGCGGTCCTTATGCGCCTGAATGTGGCGGGCGACCAGATGCGGATCGCAGAGCATGTCATCGTCCAGAAAGAGCACGAGCCCGGAACGCGCTGCGCGGAAGCCGGTATTTCGAGCGCCGGCGAGTCCTCGGTTTTCCTGCTCAATGACGCGGAAGTCGCACCACGGCTCCAGCCGTCGTAGTTCGGCTGCCGTGCCATCAGTGGAGCCATCGACGACGGCAATCACCTCAAGCTGCGACGCGGGTAGCCGTTGCGAAAACACCGTCGCGAGACAGCGCTTCACGGTTTCCTTCCGGTTGAACGTTGGAACGACGACAGAGATCTCCATTGCTTTTACCCGGAGCATTCGGCAGCGGCTGATCCTGCCCTGCGATGCCTTGTTGCCACATAGGGTTAGACCTATAATAGGCCCACGCACCAGCTTTCTCTCAAGCTGGCATGCCATGGCAAGCGATCGGTTCTGCGTGGCTTCCACGTGCCGGCTGCATGCGCAAACACTCGTGTACGAAGACTGCGGGGAATCGCTTGAGCACGCTGAAACATCTGGTGCCTGTCCCGGTACGGCAGTGGCTGCGCAGCAGGCAAAAGGCGGCGCAAAAGAGCCTGATACACCTGGATCGGGTTACGGACTGGTCCGTGCTGCGACGAGTTCAGCCCTATCGCCCGGAGTTTGGCGGCCGCCGCGGTCAATATATTGACCGGTTTTATATTGAGCAATTTCTTGCGGCGCACCAGGAATGTATTCGCGGGCGCGTGGCTGAGATGGAAAGCCCGCAGTACACGCAACGCTTTGGAGCAGGGCGGGTGCTCCAGTCGGATGTTCTGGACATCAACGAGAGCAATACTTTGCGCACGATGACGGTGGATTTGGCGCGGCCTGAAGAGGCGCCAGAGAATCTCTTAGATTGCTTTCTTTGCACGCAGACCATCTTTCTGATTCGCGACTACGCCGCAGCTATTCGTGCGGCCCACAAAATGCTTAAGCCCGGCGGCACGCTGCTGGCGACTGTGCCCGGCATTTCGCCCAGGGTTCCGCAAAGCCTGGTGGCGGGAGCGGGCGAGGATTGGTGGCGCTTCACGGCGCGTTCGGCGCGGCTTGCCTTTGGCGCCGTATTCGGAGAAGACCGCGTTGACGTGCGCTCCTATGGCAATGTTCTGACGACGACAGCCTTTCTGCAGGGGCTGGTTCAGGAAGAACTGACGCAGGACGAGCTCGCATATAATGATCCCGACTTTGAATTGATTCTTGGGATCAAAGCCGTGAAATCCGCTTCTGCGTGAATCCTCATGCACACAACGCCCGGCCTTGTATCGGTCATACTTCCATTTCATAACTGCGAGCGCTTTTTGCCGGAGACCCTTGAGAGCGTACTGGCGCAGACCTACTCGCATTGGGAATTGCTGCTGATCGACGATGGAGCCACGGATGGCAGTACGCGGATAGCTGCAGATTACGCTGCACACTACCCCCAGAATATCCGCATCTTCGAGCACGCGGGACACGCCAACCTTGGTGTTACCCGTACGCGCAACTTTGGCGCGGAGCATGCCGGCGGCGAGTTTCTGGCCTTTCTGGATGCGGATGATGTCTGGCTACCCGGCAAGCTGGAGATGCAGGTGGCGGCCATGCAGGCCAATCCGGATGCGGGACTCGTCTGCGGCCCGAGTGAGTACTGGCACGACTGGGACGCAAACGCGGAGGAAAGGAATCATGTGCCCCCGGTTGCGCCGGGAGGCAGATTGTATTTCCCGCCGGAACTGCTGGCGGCGAGCTATCCGTTCGGGACCTTTGGAGCTCCGTGCCCATCCAGTTTTCTGCTGCGACGAACAGCCTTCGACCGGATCGGCGGATTTGTGGAGGACTTCCGTCCATCGACATACCAGCTCTATGAAGATGCGGCATTCCTGACGAAGGCCTACTTGAACGTGCCGGTCTATGTGACCGAGCAGCACACAGACCGCTACCGGTGCCATGCGACGTCTATTTGGCACCGGACCAAGCGAACAACCCGCGATGAAGCAGAGCGGCGATTCTACTTTCACTGGCTGCGCGGCTATCTGCATCAGCAGCGGATGACAAGCCCGGAGATTCTGCGTGCTGTACGCCGGGTGGCCTGGCCTTACTGGCTGCCGTTACCGTCGCGCGTCACACATCTGCTTCGACGCATCGGCAACCGACTTTCGCGTTAAGATTCTCTGCAGACAACCGTATTCTGATTTCAGACGTTTGCCGACTCCAAACCACCTTGAGCCGACCGGATGCTGACTTTTCTGAAGACCCTTATTGCCGGAAGATCCAGGCAGGCCAGCACGGCGCAAAACATTGTCTGGAACTATATCGGGTATCTGTACCAGGTCGGCATCAGCTTTGGACTCACGGCCTACATCACGCGGCATCTTGCGGTTCCTGAATACGGATTGTTTCTCTTTGTAATGTCGCTATCGAGCACACTGTACCTGCTGGACATGGGGATCTCCAGCGTGCTGGTGCAGGCGTATGTGGCTGAGGCTTCGCATCAGAATGCAGAGGGGCTGAATGCCCTGCTGAGCACGAGCTTTGTAGCACTTGGCGTGCTTGGCGCGGCGGGCGCTGCTATCTTCAGCGGGATTGCCGCGTTGCTTCCAGGGCCGTTCAAGATTCCTGGCGCATATCTTCACGAGGCCTCCATCGTCTTTCTCATCGCCGCATGCATCGTGCTGGTGAGCTTTCCCGGCATGGCGGTGGAACAGGCGTACCAGGCCTCGAACCGGTTTGACCGCATCAATCATGTGCAGCTGATCTCCACAACCGTTCAGGCTGTACTGTCCATCTATGTGCTGGCTGCGGGCTTTCGCATTGTTGGCCTTGCACTGGCCGTGCTTGCTGCAACGGTGCTGCGACTTGCACTGCTGGGAGCGGCGTTGCCGGCCTGTGTGCCCGGAGCTCGGCTGACTCTGCATCGTTTTGAATGGGACAGGCTGAAGCCCCTGATTGCTGTGAGCAAATGGGCGTTTCTGCAAAACCTCTCCGCTTCCCTGTTTGATCTTCTGGTGTGGACCATGATCGGAGCTCTCGGCTCAATGCGAGACGCTGCGCTGTACGGGCTTGCCAGCAAGCTACCCGCGCAGTTCAAGAACCTGGTGGACAAGGGTGCGAACGTAGCGTTGCCGCTGCTTTCCAATGCGCATGCTCGCAACGATGCGGCAGCGCTGCAGCGGACGTATCTGAGCTTTCAGAAGCTCATCTTCGGTGCATCCATTCCCTTCCTTCTGCTGGGTTGCTATTTTGCCCGGCCACTGATCGAACTGTGGGCAGGAAGACCCTACGGAGACGCGGCGCCGGTGATGCAGTGGCTGTTGCTGGCGGCGTTTGCCCATGCTGTTGCGTACTCATCTGACCTGCTGCTATATGCATGCTCAAAGATCAAAGAGGCTGCCTCGATCTCCATCTGGAGCGGAACCGTCAGCGTCGTCAGCGCGCTTCTGCTGGTCGGCAGGTTTGGAGCCGTCGGGCTGGCTGCGGGGCTTGCCATTTCGCAGCTTGTCCTACACGCGGGCTGGTTTACGCTGGCGGCCAGCAGGCTTTCCGGCACACGGCTCCGGGCGATTACACGCGTCTGGATTGACGGCGTCGCAGTACCCTTCGCGCTGATGGCGGCGGAGGTCCTACTGATCGCGATGACCTCTGCGCGTTGGCCCGAGCTCTGGATACTGGCGGCAGCCGTTGTGAGCGGTGCCACTTACCTGGCCGTATGGTTCCCGCGCACAGCCATGCCTCTCTATCGGCAACAGATGGCGGGGGCGCTGCAACCATGAGCACGACAGCACAGGTTGCCTGCACACTGCGATGCAGCATGGTGGTGACGACGTGGAAGCGGCCCGCGCTGCTGCGCGCAACGCTGAACTCCCTGCAGAATCAGACGTATCCATGCTGCGAAATCATCGTGGTTTGTGACGGCGAAGCGGAAGAGGTGCGCGCCATCGCGCAGGAGTTCGCCGGCGACGCCACGATTCGCTGGGTATTTCATCCGGAGAACCGGGGCCTTCCGGCAGCACGCAATACGGGAGCGCGCGAGGCCGGGGGTGACGTTGTTCTCTTTCTGGACGATGATGTGATTGCTCAGCCGGATCTGGTTGCCGTGCATATGCGGCATCATGCTGCGGTTCCCGGCTACCGGCAGATCGCCGTCTGCAGCCAGGTGGAAGAAGACCGCGCCACGCCGCTTGAATCCTATGTGGATGAGTGCCTGCACGAGGCATGGAAGCAGACGCTCGACGGATTTCGCACAGCATTCTCCGCGCCGGAGTCAGAGTCCGTGGGAGAAGCCATTGAGCGGATGGTGTGGTTTGGGTTGAACTGCTCGATTCGGCGTGATGTGTTTCTGCAACACGGCGGCTTCCAGGAGAATCTGCGCGCCTCCGATGAAGAGATGGAGCTGGGACTGCGCCTGTATTTAGCGGGCGTTGAGATCGTCTTTGAGCCCAGCCGCCTGCTGACCCATAAGAACTCAAAGCAGTTAACGACCTACTTTAAGAATGCATGGCGCGCAAGCGGGGAGCTAGATCCGTACCGGCTCTTCCAGCTGGGACAAAGAAACGCACAGACCCAGCGGCTTACCGCCATGTACCACGGATATTGGCTGGACCGGATGGGGGCGCGATGCGCCTGGACGCTGTCCGGTCCTCTGCAATCGCTCGCATCCAGGCTGGAGAGCGTCGCCAATCGTACGCGGCGACGCGCCTTGTTCGGTGCGTGGGCAAGAACGGCGCAGGCGGCGGAATACTGGGGCGCGGTGAAGGCGAGCGGCTGTACCCTCTCCCTGCTGCGCCAGGCTGCGCCGGAAGCCCGCTGTGCCCTGATGCTGCACAGCGTTTGCCGGCCCGAGACACGCGAAGAGGCCACGTACTATATTCGCCCCTCGCGGTTTCATCGCCTGATGGGCTGGATGCGGCTGACGGGCCGTCGCACGGCAAGCCTGGAAGAGTGGCTCAGCAGTTCCGGCGCGGAGGGCCGGGTTCTGCTCACCTTCGACGATGCCTACGACGATCTTTACGAGGAGTTGCTGCCGCTGGTCATCGAGCATGGACTCCGAGCCGTCCTTTACCTGGTGGCCAACCATATCGGTGGCTCGAATGTGTGGGACCAGCGATCCGGTCTGCGCGCCCGGAATCTGCTGACACTCAGCCAGATTCGCGAGATGCAGAAGTACGGTGTCGAGTTCGGCTCGCATACGCTTACGCATCCTTTCCTGCCGGAAGTCACGGACTCCCAGCTGCGCAGTGAGGTGCGCGACTCAAAGGCCCGGCTCGAAGACCTGCTTGGTTGCGAGATAAGCTCGTTTGCCTATCCGCACGGCGGGGTGGATCGACGTGTGCGCTCCGCGGTCGCGGAGGCGGGCTATCGGGTAGCGTTCACCATCCTGCCGGGCCTGAACCGGTGGAACGATCCCCTCTGTCAGCTTCGGGCGGATGTGAACGACTCGACTTCCCTGCTGGACTTCGCCTGCCAACTGCGTACCGGCTATGGCTTTGCACAGGCGATTGGTGCTCGGCTTGGTGCACTGGAGGGGCAGCTGCCAACCCACGCTCTTCGCAGCCTGGTGCGGGGCATCCGCACGACGGGACATCGAATGCGTCATCCGCAGACTCCGGGCTAGCGCGGATTTATTGCTTCCGAGAAGATTGACAGTAAGTTTTCAGTAAATATTGAGTGAGTTTGACTAAGATTTTCATCATAGTCCTCTTGACAACCCGGGGGAGTCTTCCCTATCGTTAGCAATTGGAAGGTGAGAGTGCTAGCACCTTGCTGGCAGAACTGCTTGAGCAGCTCTGTCGACTCTGAAATCAGGGGCAGCAATCCGCGATTTCCGAAGCTTTTTTCAGTACAACCACTTAAATCCCGCGGCTGGGGCTCGACCCTGTCCGCGCGTGAAGGAGAAGCGAAGCAATGGCAGCAACATCCGTTACGACCACCTTCACCCCACTCCATGACCGGATTCTAGTTCGCCGTCTGGAAGAGACGGAGACGATCCGCGGGGGCATCATCATCCCCGACAGCGCCAAGGAGAAGCCGCAGGAAGGCGAAGTAATCGCCGTCGGCAAGGGCAAGTCCAACGACGAAGGCAAGGTCTTCCCCCTGGACGTTAAGGCAGGCGACCGTGTTCTGTTTGGCAAGTACTCCGGCACCGAGATCAAGATCGACGGTGAGGAATACCTGATCATGCGCGAGGAAGAAGTTCTGGGCATCATCAAGCGGTAGCGGGATGCCGTGCGCCCTGCGCGCACAGCCGGTTCCCGGGGCCGAGACAATGGATATCCCGGGACGGCTTTGACGACAGCTCATAACTGATTTAGGAGAGTTACACGTATGGCAAAGCAGATTCTGCACGGTGAAGATTCCCGTCAGGCCATTCTGCGCGGCGTGAACACGCTGGCAGATGCCGTGAAGGCGACGCTCGGTCCGAAGGGCCGCAACGTTGTTATCGAAAAGAAGTTCGGCTCCCCCACCATCACCAAGGACGGCGTGACGGTGGCCAAGGAGATCGACCTGAAGGACCCGCTTGAGAACGTGGGCGCACAGCTGGTTCGTGAAGTTGCCTCGAAGACGAGCGACGTGGCCGGTGACGGCACCACGACCGCGACGGTTCTGGCCCAGGCGATCTTCCGCGAAGGCGTGAAGACCGTGGCTGCCGGCGCCAACCCGACGGCCCTGAAGCGCGGCATCGACAAGGCTGTGAGCACCATCATCGGCACGCGCGACAAGGACGGCAAGTGGACCGAGGGCGGCGCTCTCGGCAAGCTCTCCAAGCCGGTGGACGAGGGTTCCGTGGCCCAGGTGGGCGCGATTTCGGCCAATGGCGACCAGGAGATCGGCGACATCATTGCACACGCCGTGAAGGTCGTGGGCAAGGACGGCGTCATCACCATCGAAGAGTCCAAGACGATGCACACGGGTCTTGAGACGGTGGATGGCATGCAGTTTGACCGCGGCTACCTGAGCCCCTACTTCGTGACCGATGCGGAGCGCCTGGAAGCTGTTCTGGACGAGCCGTACATTCTGATCTACGAGAAGAAGATCAGCGCGATGAAGGATCTTCTGCCCCTGCTGGAGCAGGTTGCCCGTGGCGGCAAGCCGCTGCTGATCATTGCCGAGGACGTTGAGGGCGAGGCCCTTGCGACCCTGGTGGTGAACAAGCTGCGCGGCACGCTGAACGTGGCTGCCGTGAAGGCTCCCGGCTTTGGCGACCGCCGCAAGGCCATTCTGGGCGACATCGCCATCCTGACGGGCGGCAAGGCCATCACTGAGGACTTGGGCATCAAGCTGGAAGGCGTGAAGCTCGAGGACCTGGGCCGTGCAAAGCGCGTGACCATCGACAAGGACAACACCACGATCGTTGACGGTGCGGGCAAGGCCACGGATATCGAAGGCCGCGTCAAGGAGATCCGTTCGCAGATCGAGAAGACCACCTCTGACTATGACCGCGAGAAGCTGCAGGAGCGGCTGGCCAAGCTGGTGGGCGGCGTTGCCATCATCAAGGTGGGCGCGGCAACCGAGACCGAGCTGAAGGAGAAGAAGGCTCGCGTTGAGGACGCCCTGCACGCCACCCGCGCAGCCGTCGAGGAAGGCATTGTCCCCGGTGGCGGCGTGGCCCTGGTTCGCGCCATCCCCGCGGTCAGCGACCTGCTGAAGACGCTGGAAGGCGACGAGAAGATCGGCGCTCAGATCGTTCTTCGCTCGCTGGAAGAGCCGCTGCGCCAGATAGTTGCCAACGCCGGCGAAGAGGGCGCGGTGGTGGTGGCCAAGGTGCTGGAGTCCAAGGACCCCCACTTCGGCTACAACGCTGCAACGCACAGCTTTGAGAACCTGGTGAAGGCCGGCGTTATCGACCCCACTAAGGTGACCCGTACGGCCCTGCAGAACGCGGCTTCCATCGCTGGTCTGCTGCTGACCACCGAGGCTCTGATTTGCGAGATTCCCGAGCCCAAGGCTGCGACCCCGGCCGGCGGCCACGGCGGCGGCATGGAAGGCATGTACTAAGCCCCAGAGCAACTGCTCCAGGACAAAGGCCCTCAGCTTCGGCTGAGGGCCTTGTTTTTTGCCTGCAGGGCGGCCGCGAGAACACGAAACGGGAGCCACGCGGGCTCCCGTTTTGTGCGGTTCAGCAACTGCGTTAGTAGGTGATGTGAATCCCCATGGTGAAGGCGCGGTTACCGCCGATGGTGCCGGTGGCCGAGCCAAAGTTGGCTGCATTGTTCGGGCAGCCCATTGTATTGCTGATGGCGTACGGCGCAGAGCATGTTGTGCCGGGTGTATTCAGCGGAATCGTGGTGGGCAGTCGAATGGACCTGCCCGAGCCAGTGGAGTAAGGCAGCTGATCCAGATTGGCGCGCGTGGTCGCCTGATCCGTTGGGTCAGGGCTCGACACAAGCTGCCCATAGTTGATGTAGATGGAGCCTGGAGTGCAGTTCAGATAGCCTTCAATCGACTGCTGGGTTGCCGAAGTAGAGCACGCGTACGGCTGGCGGATCTGCGCCTGGTCCTGCGGCACATCCAGGCTGGTGGTGTTGGTCACGTTGAATGCGTTGAGCTCATAGTCGACGCCAATCTTCTCTGTCACGCGGAAGTGCTTGCGGAGCGAGAGGTCAAGCCGCTTCTGCATGGCCTGGCGGAAGATGTTGCGCTGACCGGTGTTGAAGGCGGTCTCGTAGATATCCTGCGGATCGCTGCCCGTTGAGACAGGCACGCCGGAGTCGCCGGGGTTGACGTAGTGGATGGCAATCTGGTTCGGATCGATGGTGGGAATGTAGCTGCCGGCCGAGCCGCGGAACGAGCCAGTGTTGCCGGTCAAGGCCGTGTGTGGATGCTGCGGGTCCTTGATGCCCAGTACGGGATTCATCAGGTTTGGATAGTCGCCAAAGCGCAGGCTGCCGACCGCACCATAGAACTCATAGAGCGAGTACGGCTCGCCACTCTGGAGAATGCCCTGGCCGGTCACATGCCAGTCGTTGGCGATGTAGGCTGCGAGGGAGTGCTCTCTGGCGCTATTCGGAACAGCTACCTGGAAGTTGGCGCTGAAGACGTGCGTGCGATCGAAGTCAGAAGAAGCCCAGGAATCACGCAGCCGGAGCGGATCGTCGCCCGTGAAGAAGAGGCCGATATCGCTCTGTTCGTCGAGGGCATGGCTCCACGTATAGCTGGCGCCGGCCTGGAAGTGATGCGAGAGCCGCTTCTCGATGTGTGTCTCCAAAGCGTCATATGCGGAAACGCCGACCGCTTTGAAGTCTGCTGCATTGGGGTTGTACCCCACGTAAGGCGCACGGAAGTCCGTATTGCCGCCGTCGTAGGTGTTCCACGGCTCGCCGGCGATGGGCATGTAGTACTGGTAGCCGTACTGATCCGTGAAGAGGTTGTACTGATTGAGCAACTCAAATCCGTACGTTGCGGTTTCGCCCCAGATGGGATTCTGCGGGGTCGCAATCCCCGGCTCGTTCAGCGGCAGCGGAATCACAGAGTGACGACCGCGGTTGCCGGTGTAGCCGACAGTAATTGCGACGTCATTCGAGGGCTGCCATTCCACGTTCAGCGTGTAGTTGATGGTGTAGGGCAGCTTGTTGTTCTTGTCATACGCACCGAAGTTCAGCGTTGGCGTGCAATCCAGATAGCCGGGGTACGTCTGGCTGTCGACGCCGCCACAGGCATTGCCATACTCCGGGTCTGAGGCCGGACCGGTCATGATGTTGAGCTGATTCTGCAGGGCCTGCTTGACGCTGGCCGGGTTGGAGTTGGGCGGAATGTAGGAGCCGGGCGGAGTGGATTTAGCAGTGTGCAGGCCTGTGCCGATGGGGTCGGCCAGCGTGCCGCCGTTGCCCACGCCATAACTGACGAGAGGCGCTGACTCCGTAACACCGAACGGGCCGCCGATATCGCCACCCGCGGGCTGCGAGAGATAGGTGAACAGTTCGCCGCGATCGAAGTAGATGCCGCCGCCACCGCGAATGACGAGGTTGCCATGCTGCGCCTTGGGCGACCATGCAAAGCCGACGCGCGGCGAAATGCCCCACTGCCGGCCCTTCAGCGTGGAGTTGCTGACGCCCGGCGTTGGGAAGTACTTGTTGTTGCCTGCCACTTCAAATCCGGCGTTGTTGACCGTAAAGCCGTTCGTGGTGTCGCCGGTAACGCTGTAGAGGGACGGGTTGAAGTTGAACATGTTCCCGTACCGCTCGGTCAGGCCGCCGTGATAGTCATAGCGGACACCAGCCGTGATGCTCAGGTTGGTAAGCGCCTGCCACTTGTCCTGGAAGTATCCAGAAAGCTCATTGGAGCGGTAATACCGGTTGCCGTTATTCCGCTTGCTGCTCGGATCAATGCTCTCCACGACGCTGGCGCTGCGATCATAGCCCTGTAGAAAGTCATCAAACCCATTCACCGTCATCTGGATGTTGCCATCGCGATTGTTGGTGATGTTGAGCTGCGTATAGCTGTAGCCGCCACCGGCAACAATCGTGTGCTTGCCTGCCGTGAAAATCACGTTGGTGGAAGGATTCAGGCGGTTCTGGTAGTAGCCCATGTTGGTGAATGAGCTGGCAGGACCGAGACCGAGGCTGGGGGAATACTGGGAACTGTCGGCGAAGTTCTTGATGGTGATGCCGGGCAACCCGGGCGCGAAGTAGGCCGGGCTGAGCGGATCCGGGACGTAGGCAGAGCCCACGCCGAAGTTGCCGCCTGCGATCGTCTGCTTGAACAGGCTGTACGAGCCCATGCGCACAAAGCCCAGGCGCTGCTCCCAGTCCAGCCGCGAGCCGATGGAGAGCGTGTTGTCAATGGCGGCAACCTGCGAACCATTCTCCTGCGTGACGGGAAAGCCGGCGGTCTGCGAGTAGCCGTAGGGCTTGGTTACGGGCGCATCCTGATAGAAGTATTTTGCGGAAAGGCGGTCACTCTTGTTCACGTCGTAGTCCACCGAGATGGTGGCCTGGTTGGACGTGAGAACAGATGTGCCGATGAGGTTCACGTTGGGCACGCCATACGCATACGGGGCGGTGGTCTGCGCCGACGGAATCAGGTATTGCCCGTTGGGCAGCTTGGCCGTGAGCAGCGCCTGTGCAATGGGGCTGATGTCCGCGGCTGTAGCGTGACCGCCCCAGATAGCATCGGCCTGCAACAAGCCATTGACCGAGCGGTCATCCGTCAGTCCGGAGGGCACCGTCATCTGCGACAGGCCCGTCGCCTGGTCGGAGTCAGAACGGCGCTGATAGGCAACAAAGACAAACAGCTTGTCCTTCTTGATGGGCCCGCCTGCGGTAAAGCCCAGCGACCAGCGATTCAGGTAGGGATTGATCATCGAAGAAGGAAATACACCCACGCCCTGCTGAGAAAGCTGATAGGCCTGGCCGAAGAAGAAGGGCGAGGCGTTGAGCGCGTTGTTGGCAAACGAGCCGTAAACCTGACCGTGCCAGTTGTTGGTTCCGGTAGCGGTGTTTACGTCAATCTGCGCGCCGCTTGTGGCTCCCTGCTGCGCGTCATACATGGAAGCGTTCACGCGCAGTTCCTGCATGAACTCCGGCGGAGGCGAGGGCAGGCTGTTGCCGTTCGATCCGTAGACCGAGGTTCCCACGGAGAACGAGCCGCCCACGGTGGCATAGCTGCCGATGTTGAAGTTGTAACGCTGCGAGGTTGATCCGCTGGAACTCTTACCGTTGAACAGGTTCGTCGAGTCCACGCCATTCACCTGGAACGTGTTCGACGTATCGCGCTGGCCGTTTGCCCAGATGGGCTGGTTGCCGAGTCCCGCGTTGGAGTCCAGATTGGAGAGCAGTTCGGCATTCACGCCGGGCGACAGCACGGCCAACTGCGTGAAGCTGCCGGTGGCCAGCGGCGTAATGTCAATCTGCGCGGTGTCGAGCGTGTAGCCGTTGGTGGTGTCGGTCGCGTTCAGCAGCGGGGTCGAGGTCACCTCAATCGACTGCGACACATGGCCAATCCTCAGAGTCGCATTCACCGTGGTTGCACGCGCTTCCTGTACCGGAATGCTGCGCAGCTGGGTCGTGTCGAATCCACCGTGGGTGACGGTCACCACGTAAGTACCGATGGGCAGATTGAATATCTGGAAGAAGCCCGTCTCCTGGGAAGTGGTGCTTCGCGTTACGTTGATTGCGGAATTGGTTACGGTAACCGTAGCCCCGGGAATCGCTGCTCCTGTTGTGTCCAGCACGGTGCCGTTGATGGAACCCAGGGTCTGTTGTGCGGAACTCGGAATACAACAAAAGAGCGCAGCCAGAAACATCAGGCCGCACCCAGTAAAGCGCCTCCATGAAACTCGATGCATTGGTCTCCTCGCAGTTTCTTCGCTTTGAGTGCATTGTTTTTGAGTTGCAGAAAATGGAAATAGGCGGTCGTGCTGCCTCGGCTTCAGATACCTAGCTTGACCTGTACTGCATGAGGACTGTCTAAAGGGGGATAACGTAAGACAAGAATAGTGTGTGACAGCGACGTCCCTCTTTCCAAGAGGGAAATTCAATTTCCGAATCGGTTTACAAAAACTTAATTGTGGAAAAGGAGGGCGGAATTCCGACGCCGCGGTCGCAGCGGGAGGCGGGCCTCCGCGAATTGGCGCGGCATTTGGCCCTGAAATCAAAATATTCGCGCGACAGGCGGAATTCCGTCTGGATTCCGCCTGTCGCGCAGCAATGCATCTCAAATAATGGAATTAGGATGGTGCCCGGAGCAGGAGATGTGCCTCCACTCAGCGCCCGCTTCCCTTGCCCCATTGCAAACGCAAACCGGTACGTACGCCCACGGGCAGGTTGACATAACCGATGGGCGCAATGTGCTGATTATTGGTCAGGTTGTCCAACTGGCCGTAGACGCTTATCCACGAAAGTAGCTGGAAGTTGCCACCAGCATCCAGCTTGGCGTAGCCGTAGTCGAGATTGCGATTGGGCAGCAGCAGGCTGTTTCCGAAGTTGATATCCGAGCCACCGAGAAAGTCTGAGTCGTCTGACCGGCTGGCGAAGGCCGCCGTGAACAGGGCTGTCAGCCTGCTGTGCGAATAGCTGGCCGTAAAGAAGCCCGTATGCGGCGGGCGACGGAACGGGCGCGCGCCCTGGAGCGGCGAGTACACACCCACCGGGATTCCGTTGGAGGTGGGCACCGGCCCCAGCAGAGCTACGTCGTCATTGGAGAAGGAGCGCTGCACGACAGCGTCGAGGTAGGTGTATCCGCCGCGCAGAAAGATGCTGCTTCGGATGCCGCCCTCCACGGTCGTTTCCACGCCGAGGGCGCGATATGCCTCCGTGTTCAGGCTCTGCTCGTAAGCTCCGTTGGCCTGCAGGAACTGCTCAAGTTGATTCTGCTGCTCCTGCGTCAGATTCGGCAGCAGTTGGGGGATGAGGTTCAAACCCACGTACTCGATCTGCCGCCCAAACTCGTTATGGAAAAAGCTGGTACGGAAAACGAGGCGCTTGCTGAAGAATGCCTGCTCCACGCCACCCTCATACGTGCGAGTGGTAGGGGCAGCCAGCGGCGTAATGTGCAGTTGCTGAATGGTGGATTGACCGCCGTTGCTCGCAAGAAAGTTGTAGAGCGAGTAGAACTGGTCGGTCAGTGAGGGCTCGCGCACTGCATCGCCAAAGTTGAACAGCAGGCGCGTACCGCTGAAGATGCCCTCGCGCGGCCGCAGCAGGTAAGCGGAGAAGCCGGCCCGCGGCGAGGTTTGCGTGCCAAACAAGGAATAGTGTTCCAGGTCGCCGCCCAGCGTATAGAAGAAGCGGTTCTTGAAGTCGCCATGCACGGACGCACGATAGTCGTAGTTGGTGCGCTCTACGGGTGTGTAGTACGAGCTGCCCGGCTCTGCGCCGCGTTCGTCCTCATACTGGAAGCCGATCATGCCCACCAGGTGCGGCGTAAAGTCGTAGTCGCCCTGATAGACCAGCTCATCCCGGTTTGAAACGAGCTGATGCCCCTGCGGGTAGGTCCCGGCGTAATCCAGCAGCGCCTGGCCGGTGACCGAGTAGCCGTTTGCGCCGGTAATCGTGACCACATTGCCATAGCTGTCGCCGTAGGCATCAAACGTGCCGGAGCCGCTCTGCGACCACAGATTGTACTGCTCGCGCTTGCGAGCCAGGCCGTAGCGCACTGTGTTGTGGAAGTCCGCCGTGGTCTGGTTGTCAATGGATGAGCTGAGATACAGATCCTGATCCTTCTGCGTAGCGTTGTCGGCCACATGGTAGAACTGCCACGCGTTGGGAACGCCCGTTCCGGCTACGCCGTAGTGCACCGTACCCCGTACCTGCGTGCGTCCGCTGGGCTGCCAGCCAAAGTTGCCCGCGGCGGTGGCCACGTGAAACTCGTCGTTGGGCAAGTCGTTCGCCGTCTGGTACCAGCTGAAGGCGCCCAGGTAATCGAGCTTGCGGTGCGCTCCGGCAACTTCAAGATCCTCTTGCGAAGAGGCAAAGCTGCCCGCATCTCCGTGGAACAGGAAGGACGGGAAACTGGTGGTGCCGTGTGGCGTGGTCAGGCTGACAACACCGCTGGCCGCGTCGGCTCCGTAGAGGCTGGAGTTGGGCCCGCGATAGACCTCCGCGCTCTCGACGGCGGTCGTTGAAAGCGGCCCGAAGTCGAATCTTCCGCCCAGGTCGCCCACGCTTATGCCGTCCATCAAAATCATGTTGGAGTCTGAGTCACCGCCGCGAATGAACAGAGAACTTTGTGCGCCGCGCTGGCCAGTCTGCGCTACAAATGTTCCGGGCATCAGCCGCAAAGCACTCACCAGGTCATTGCGCTGCGCCAGATCCAGCGGCTGCAGCACACTGGTCGCCGCGCTCGTTTGCGACTGCGGCGTGGGGGTTCCGGTCGCGGTCACCACAATGGACTCGCGCGCCCATTCCGGCTCCAGAACCAGGTTGCGCTCTACGCTGTCAAAGCGGCCGGCGTAGAACCCCGGCGTTGCCATCTGGCGGAACGTCCTGGCGGATACGACAAGATAGAAGCGGCTTTCGACGCCGGTCGTAACCTGGTAGCTTCCGTCCGGCCCGGAGACGGCCGTTGCCACCACTCCGCTCTGATTCAGGAGGGAGATCGTGGCGCCTGTCACCTTCGCCCCGGAGGTGTCCGTCACGATGCCGCGAATAGACGCGGCGCGGCAGGCAATGGCGGCAAAAAAAGAAAGAAAAATGAGAAAGGAAACACGCGCGGCACGGGCGCGCAAGCGTGGCAAGTCTGTCATGCTGGCTCCTTCGTTCCCCTCGGAACGCAAGCGGGTTTGGGTGCGACCGGGACCGGTCTCCTGACTTGCGCCATTCTCATCGGCCACCTTCCCAAAGGCAGACCCTGCGGGACTGTCTCCAGTGGTTCATTGGCTGCCTTGCCTTGGCAAAGCAGCGCTGGCCGATCTCCTGCTCTGAGCCATACGACGGCCCATGCGGCAGGGGCGCTCACAGTTGCGGGGCAGTGGCGGAGTTTCACCGCCTTCCCGAACATCCCGGCGATTGCCGTGGTTGAACATACCGTCTCGCGGAGAGGCGGCTCTGACGTCATGAAATGAGTTTCAGTGACATCAATATTTATAAGCGCTATCCAGCATGGTGTCAAAAAGTAACGGTGCAAATCTCGGCTGGGAGGTCGGCGAAAAGGCTGGAAAAGCACTGGTGACCCCGGGAAGATTCGAACTTCCGACACGCAGTTTAGGAAACTGCTGCTCTATCCACCTGAGCTACGGGGCCACTGTAATCACAGGGTACCACCGGTAGCGATTCATCAGCCAATACCAGCAAAGGGTGCAGTTTATGTGAGCCTCATCACAGACAGACGTCTTTTGATCTCGCTTCAATGAGGCAGAAAGAATTATTGAGCTTATTTACAACTTCGCTCCTTCGACGAACGGTCATGGAAGGAGTCTGGTCTCTGCCGTTCTTCCGTCTGCCTTGACTGGATCCCTCATCGAAGGAGGAAGCCCCCATGAAGCAACCAGGGCCATTGCTGGTTCTTGGCAGTCTGATTGGATTGGCGTCATGCAGCATGGGCACCAATCCAGACAGCAGTTCGTCCGACAAACCCACCTCCCCCCCTCCTCCAGCGCAGTCGGGAAACTACGTCGTCACGGCGTGGAGTGAACTTGGCATGCATTGCATGGATGGCAAGGACTACTCCATCTTTGCAGTGCTGCCGCCCTACAACACAGTGCGCGCTCAAGTGATTCAACGCGGCGATAATCCCACGCTCGTCACGGGAGTCACCGTGACCTACGAGGCAATGACGGATACTTCCGGATCCATCAATACCACCAGCGTGAGCAAGACCAACTTCTGGAGCTACGTCAAAACCCTGTTTCACGTGAATGTCACAGGGGACATAGGGCTGACCGGGAATCCGGTGCAGAGCAAGAAGCCGCATCCCATGACCTACGACAGCACCTCGGGCACATGGGAAGCCACGGCAATTCCGACGGTACCGTACGACGACGCGGGCAACCGCAATCCGTATCCCATGGCGAAGATCGTGGCCCGGGATGCATCCGGCAAAGTGCTGGCCACCACCACCGCGGTGCTTGCCGTGAGTGATGAGATGACCTGCTCCACCTGTCATGCCTCCGGCGGCAGCACGGCAGCACAACCGGCCTCAGGATGGGAGAACAACCCTGATCCTGCCAAGGATGTGAAGCTCAACATCCTGAAGAAGCACGACGACCGCTGGAATGTCTCGTCTTACCTGCCTGCGCTGCAAGCCAATGGTTATACCTACCAGGCAAGCCTGTATCAGACGGCCAAATCCGGTACTCCGATTCTGTGCGCGGCGTGCCATGGTACCAATGCGCTCTCTGCTCCCGGCATCTCCGGAATCCGTCCGCTGACCCAGGACATGCACGACCTGCACAGCTCTGTGATCAATCCCTCGACCGGTACGACGCTCGACAACGCCACCACGCCCTACAATTCGTGCTATCTGTGCCATCCCGGGCCGCAGACGAAGTGCCAGCGTGGAGCGATGAACAAGGTTGCGTGTTACGACTGCCACGGCAACCTGAGCGCGGTGGGATTGGCGACACGACAGGGCTGGCTCGACCTGCCATCGTGCCAGATGTGCCATACAAACGGAACGCGCTACTCCACCACCTTTGACTCGACCGGAGCGTGGCGAATCGCAACCGATCTGACGTTTGCCACTAACCCGGACACACCTTCCGTGGGCAAGGATTTGTATCGCTTCAGCAAGGGGCATGGCGGAGTCTACTGCTCCGGCTGCCACGGATCGCAACACGCGGAGTATCCCAGCCTGCAGGCCAACGACAATGTGTACAGCACCAATCTGCAGGGCTACGCGGGAAAGATCGTGGAATGCACCGTGTGCCACGTGACAGCCCCAACGACGCAAACGGGCGGGCCGCATGGCATACATACCATCGGCCAGACGTGGGTCAATCAACATTCCAGCTACGCCAGCAACGGGCGCTATACGCAATGCGCCTATTGCCATGGAGCAAATTACACAGGCTCACCGCTCTCCGCCACGTCAACGGCAAGAACGTTCTCTGTAGACGACGGCGGCTCAAAGTCGTTTACCCAAGGGCACCAGGTGAGTTGCTATGACTGCCACAACGGCCCCAGCGGAGGTTAGCCACAAGCCAAATTGCTCGACCTGTGTGAGTAGAACAGTATCCGACAGATTTGCAGAGATTCCGGCGGAACTGTTCTACTCTATTTTTCTTGAGCCGTGCAGATGGCTGAAGGGTGAACCAACCGTACCTGTGCTTTCGAGCCATCGGGTTGCCGGATCCTTCCCGCAGGCCGTTTAATGCTGAGATTGAGGCAGTAGGAGTCTGATTCGCATGAATCCTTCCGTGACCGCAGTCGCCCCGCTCCGCAACGATATTCCGCTCACCACAAACCGGCATCTCATCCGCTGGGTTGAGAAGATGGCCGATCTCTGCCGGCCCGATGCCATTCACTGGGTGGACGGCTCGCAGGCGGAGTACGATGCCCTTTGTGAGCGCCTTGTTGCTGCCGGCACGTATACACGGCTGGACCAGGAAAAGTGGCCCGGCTGCTACTATGCGCGCTCTGTACCCAGCGATGTGGCTCGCGTGGAGGACCGTACTTTCATCTGCTCCCTTTCGCGCGATGCGGCTGGCCCCACCAACAACTGGGAAGATCCCTACGCGATGCGGCGCCGGCTGAAGCAACTGTTTCGCGGCTGCATGCAAGGCCGAACGATGTATGTGCTTCCGTTCAGCATGGGTCCGATCGGGTCAGTCATGTCGGGCATCGGCGTTCAACTCACGGACTCGCCTTACGTGGTGACGCAGATGCGCATCATGGCCCGCATTGGCGCGCCGGTCTTTGCGGAGATCGACAAGGATGAGAAGCGCGTGGTTCCCTGCATGCACTCCGTGGGCATGCCGCTCAAGCCCGGCCAGCCGGACGTTCCCTGGCCATGCAACGAAACCAAGTACATCGTGCACTTTCCTGAGACGCGAGAGATCTGGTCGTATGGCTCCGGCTATGGCGGGAATGCGCTGCTGAGCAAGAAATGCTTTGCCCTGCGCATTGCCAGCAATATTGCCCGCGACGAGGGATGGATGGCCGAGCACATGCTCATCCTGGGCGTGGAGAGTCCGGAAGGCGAGAAGACCTACGTCGCCGCAGCCTTTCCTTCCGCCTGCGGAAAGACGAACTTTGCCATGCTCATTCCGCCCAAAGCGATGAAGGGCTGGAAGGTTTGGACTGTAGGCGACGACATTGCCTGGATTCGGCCCGATGCCGCCGGACGCCTGCGCGCTATTAACCCGGAGGCTGGTTTCTTTGGTGTTGCTCCCGGAACCGGCGCCAAGACAAACCCCATGGCCATGGAGACCCTGGCGCGCAATTCTATCTTTACCAATGTGGCGCTCACGCCGGATGGCGGCGTCTGGTGGGAGGGCATGACTGACAATCCTCCGGCAGAATGCCTGGATTGGCGCGGAGAGCGCTGGACACCGGCTATCGGCCGCGACAGCGGAAAGACGGCGGCACACCCCAACGGCCGCTTTACCGCTCCCGCCTCGCAATGCCCCACCATTGATCCGGCATGGGAGTCGCCGGAAGGCGTGCCGATCAGCGCCATCATCTTTGGCGGACGGCGCTCCAACACGATTCCGCTCGTCTACCAGGCCTTTAACTGGTCCAGCGGAGTGTACATGGGCGCCACCATGGGCTCAGAGACCACGGCCGCCGCCACCGGGGCAGTGGGCAAGGTGCGCCGCGACCCCATGGCCATGCTGCCCTTCTGCGGCTATCACATGGGCGACTACTTCCGGCACTGGATCAAGATGCAGCGCGAGTTGGACGTCACGCCGCGCATCTTCCACGTCAACTGGTTCCGCAAAGACGCCGAGGGGCGATTCCTGTGGCCGGGCTTCAGCGAGAATATGCGCATCCTCCGCTGGATCGTCGAGCGCGTGCATGGCAGGGGGCACGGCAGCGAGACCCCCATCGGCTGGGTGCCGCGCTTTGAGGATATCGACTGGCGCGGGCTGGAGTTCTCCCGCCACGCCTTTGAGGAACTCCTCTCCGTGGATCGCGCCGCCTGGCGCAAAGAGGTGATCTCCCACGAGGAGCTGTTCATCGACCTGCACAACCACCTGCCGCCGGAGATGATCTACGAGCGTGAATTGCTGATCTGCCGTCTCTGAGGCCTTCCGGAGCCAGTTTTCCACAGGAATGGGCCTGCCTGGCCGTTTCCAGGATACCGGCAAGTCCTTGCGCGACAGTGATTTGCGCAATGCGGAAGTTTTTATTCAATATTTCCGTTATATTAAAGAGTTCAGCATAGCCCTATTTGCGTCCGGGTCTGCTGTGCCAGACCTCAACAGAGGAACCAGGGGCAAACCCCATCGGGTTTGCATCCGTGGTTGTGTCTTTTGAGTTCGAAACCGCACCACGCACTGAACAACGTCATCCGAGAAGGTAGCCATGCAAACTTTGGATTCTCGTCGTCCTATTCCGGAATCGCAGGGACTCTATCATCCGCAAAACGAGCACGATGCCTGCGGCATGGGGCTGGTGGCCAGCATTCGCGGCGAAAAAAGCCACGACATTATCCGCAAGGGCCTGGAGGTTCTGATCAACCTGACCCATCGCGGCGCAGCCGGATGTGACCCGGAGACGGGGGACGGTGCAGGTATCCTCATTCAGATTCCCCACGCCTTCTTTGCGCGCGAATGCGGCGAGCTCGGCATGCAGCTGCCGGATCCGGGCCGATATGGCGTAGCCATGGTTTTTCTGCCGGTGGACAAGCACAGCCGCCTGCAATGCGAGGGCGTATTCGAGCGCATTGCCCAGGAAGAGGGGCTGAAGGTTCTGGGCTGGCGCGACACGCCGGTCAACGGCGACGCCATTGGCCGTGAGGCGCGTGCCTCGCAGCCCTATATCGAGCAGTTCTTTGTGGCCTGCCCGGACGGCATGAGCGAAGAGGTGTTTGAGCGCCTGCTGTATCGCGTTCGCCGCCGCACGGAAAATGAGGTTGAAGTCTCAGAGATTGAAGGGAAAGAAGACTTCTACATCCCGTCCTTCTCCTGCCGCACCATTATCTATAAGGGCCTGATGCTGGCTCCGCAGATTGAGAAGTTCTACTTTGAACTGGCCAATCCGCTTGTAACCAGCGCCCTGTGTCTGGTTCACCAGCGCTTCTCCACAAACACCTTTCCCAGCTGGAAGCTTGCGCACCCCTATCGCTACGTAGCGCATAACGGCGAAATCAACACCATTCGCGGCAACATCAGCTGGATGAACGCACGCCAGTCCGTCTTTGATAGCCCGCTTTACGAAGGCAAGATGGACGATCTCTACCCGGTGGTCGTTCCCGGGGGCAGCGACTCCGCATCGCTCGATAACGCTGTCGAATTTCTCTACCAGTCGGGCCGTTCCCTGCCCCACGTCATGGCCATGCTCATTCCTGAAGCATGGGCGGGCAATCCCGACATGGACGAGGACAAGCGCGCCTTCTACGAGTACCACGCGTCGCTGATGGAGCCGTGGGATGGACCGGCCGCTATTGCGTTCACCGATGGGCGCGTGATTGGCGCCACGCTCGACCGCAACGGCCTGCGTCCCGGCCGCTATATCGTAACCAAGGATGACCTGGTGGTGCTCGCCTCAGAGGCCGGCGTGATTGAAATTCCCGCCGAGGACATTCGCAAGAAGGGCCGCCTGCAGCCGGGTCGCATGTTCCTGGTGGACACCGTGCAAAAGCGGATCATCTCGGACGCGGAGATCAAGAAGCAACTGGCCGCCCGCCAGCCCTATGGCAAGTGGCTCCAGGAGCAGCAGGTCACCATGGACCAGCTGCCTGAGCCTGCGCGTGTCATCGCGTCGAATCCTGAGACGCTGCTGCGCCGCCAGCGCGCCTACGGATACAGCGAAGAGGATCTCCGCATCCTGCTTGCCCCGATGGGCGCAAAGGGTGAGGAGCCGATCGGCTCCATGGGTACAGACGTGCCGTTGGCCTGCCTGTCTGACCGTCCGCAGCCGCTGTTCAGCTACTTCAAGCAGCTTTTCGCGCAGGTCACCAATCCGCCGATTGATCCAATTCGCGAAGAGCTGGTCATGTCGCTCATCAGCTACATCGGCACTGAGCGCAACATTCTGGATGAGACTCCGGCGAACTGCCACACCCTCAAACTACCGTATCCAATCCTGTCGAATCGCGACCTGGAAAAGCTGCGCCGCGTCTCCTCCGGAGACCTGCTGGCAACCACGCTGCCGGCGCTCTTCCGCGCAGAGGATGGCGAAAAGGGCCTGCGGCGCAGCCTTGACGACCTGAGCAGCAGAGCCGCACACGCGGTAGCCTCGGGCTACTCGCTGCTGATCATTTCCGACCGCGGCGTCGATCCCACCTATGCGCCTATCCCAAGCCTGCTGGCCATGGCAGCGGTGCACAACCGCCTGGTGAAGGACAAGACCCGCACGCAGGTTGCGCTGATCATCGAGAGCGGCGAACCGCGCGAGGTGATGCACTTCGCCCTGCTCATCGGATACGGCGCAAGCGCCATCAATCCTTATCTCGCGATCGAAACGCTGCACGACCTGAAGCATCGCGGCCTGTTGCCGCACAACATCACGGGCAATCAGGCAGAGAAGAACTTTATCAAGGCC
Organism: Acidobacteriota bacterium; assembly: GCA_021781495.1. Lineage (GTDB taxonomy): Bacteria > Acidobacteriota > Terriglobia > Terriglobales > Acidobacteriaceae > Telmatobacter. The sequence continues at coordinate 65,593 of JAJXWS010000005.1, forward strand.
ATCAACAAGGGCCTTCTGAAGACTTTCTCCAAGATGGGCATCAGCACGCTGCAAAGCTATCGTGGCGCGCAGGTGTTTGAGGCAGTTGGCCTGAATGAATTGCTCGTCAATACCTACTTCCCCGGCACGGCATCGCGCATTGAGGGCGTTGGTCTTGACGTGCTGGCTCGCGAGGCCCAGCTGAAGCATGCCTATGCGTTCCAGCCTCTCACCGAGTCGGAGACGGAGCTGCTTGTCGGCGGCCAGTACCAGTACCGCATTGATGGGGAGTATCACCTGATCAATCCCCTCACCATCAGCAAGCTGCAGCATGCCGTCCGCCAGAGCAATCCGTCGACCTTCCAGGAGTACACCGACCTCATCGACAACCAGAACCGGCAGTTCTGTACGCTGCGTGGCCTACTGACGCTGAAATATGCGGAAAAGGCAATTCCGCTTGAGGAGGTCGAGCCGGCCAAAGACATCGTCAAGCGATTCTGCACAGGCGCGATGAGTTTCGGCTCCATCAGCAAGGAAGCGCATGAGACGCTCGCGATTGCAATGAATCGCATTGGCGGCATGTCCAATACCGGCGAGGGTGGTGAAGACGAAGCGCGCTTCAAGCCGGATGCGAATGGGGATTCGCGACGCAGCGCCATCAAGCAGGTGGCCAGCGGACGCTTTGGCGTAACGACCAACTACCTGGTCAATGCCGATGAACTCCAGATCAAGATGGCACAGGGCGCAAAGCCCGGGGAAGGTGGACAACTGCCGGGCCACAAGGTGGACGAGGTAATTGCCAAAACACGGCACTCGATCGCCGGCGTGGGTCTGATTTCGCCGCCGCCGCACCACGACATCTACTCCATTGAGGATCTGGCGCAGCTTATCTATGACCTCAAGAACGTCAACCCCCGCGCACGCATCTCGGTGAAGCTCGTCTCCGAGGTGGGTGTAGGCACAGTTGCCGCTGGCGTCTCCAAGGCGCACGCGGATGTGGTGCTGATCTCGGGCGACACGGGCGGCACCGGCGCTTCCCCGCTCAGCTCCATCAAGCACGCGGGCCTGCCGTGGGAGCTTGGTCTTGCCGAGACGCAGCAGGTGTTGCTGCTCAATGATCTGCGCGGTCGCATCAAAGTGCAGACGGACGGCAAGCTGCAGACGGGCCGCGATGTGACGATTGCTGCGCTGCTGGGCGCGGAAGAGTTTGGCTTTGCCACCACGCCGCTCATCGCCATGGGCTGCATCATGATGCGCAAGTGCCACCTGAACACCTGCTCGGTGGGTATTGCAACCCAGGATCCGGTGCTGCGTGCGCGCTTCCAGGGACAGCCTGAGCATGTAATCAATTTCTTCTTCTTCATCGCCGAGCAGGTGCGCCAGCATATGGCAAAGCTTGGCTTCCGCACCATGAACGAGATGATTGGCCGCGTGGATAAGATTGACGCCGCGCTGGCGGAGTCGCACTGGAAGGCGAAGGGTATCGATCTTTCGTCCATCCTCTATGCACCGACAGTGCCTTCGCGTGTCGCGCGTCGCAAGGTGCAGGAGCAGGATCACGGTCTGGACCAGGCGCTTGATCATGCACTCATCGACATGGCCAAGCCGGCTCTTACATCCAAGACACCCGTCACGGGCAGCTTTGCTATTCGCAATGTGCACCGCACCGTGGGCGCCATGCTTGGTGGCGAGATCGCGCGACGCTACGGTTCGGATGGGCTCCCGGATGGAACGATCCATTTCCGTTTCGAAGGCTCTGCGGGCCAGAGTTTCGGAGCCTTTGTGCCGGGCGGCGTAACGCTCGAACTCGAAGGCGACTCAAACGATTACCTTGGCAAGGGCCTCTCGGGTGGACGCATCATCGCCTATCCGCCCAAGACCTCCAGCTTCCTGCCGGAGGAGAGCATTCTTGTGGGCAACGTTGTTCTGTACGGCGCAACCAGCGGTGAAGTCTTCCTGAATGGCATTGCCGGTGAGCGCTTCGCTGTTCGCAACTCCGGCGCAACCGCAGTTGTTGAAGGCGTTGGCGATCATGGCTGCGAATACATGACCAACGGCACGGTGGTCGTGATCGGCTCAACCGGACGCAACTTTGCGGCGGGCATGAGCGGTGGCCGCGCCTTTGTCTACGACGATCAGGGA
>JAJXWS010000078.1 GCA_021781495.1 Acidobacteriota bacterium
CTGATCTGTGCATCGACGCTGACGCTGGGCGCGCAACGACCGCCCAGCCAGCCGAGCCCAAGTGCGTCCACGGGGCAGGCTCCCCAGCTGACCGTGGACACCGACCCGGTGCGCTCGCCGGACGCTGGCGCGCCCGCCACCACGACTGGAGCCCCCTTGCCCAAGGAGGGTGGCGGCTACGTGCTGCGCACGGACGTGGAAGAGGTGGTGCTGAACGCCACGGTTCTGGATGGCACCCGGCTGGTCCAGGACCTGAAGAAGCAGAACTTTCAGGTGTTTGAGGACGGCGTGCAGCAGAGCATCCTGAGCTTTCAGCACACGGACCTGCCGGTGTCTATCGGGCTGGTGGTGGACAACTCGGGATCGATGTCGAAGAAGCGGCCGGCGGTGAACAAGAGCGCGCTGGACCTGATTGAAGCCTCGAATCCGCAGGACGAGGCGTTTGTGGTGAACTTCTCTGACGAAGCCTATATTGACCAGGATTTTACGGCGAACGTGAACAAGCTGCGCGACGGGCTTTCGCATATCGAGTCGCGGGGCGGCACGGCGCTGTATGACGCGGTGGTGGCCTCGGCGGACAAGCTGGTGGCGGACGGCAAACGGCCCAAACAGGTGCTGATTCTGATTACCGACGGCGAGGACAACGCCTCGACGCTGACGCTGGAGCAGACGATCCGGCGCGTGCAGCAGCTCTCAGGGCCGGTGATCTACTCGATTGGGCTGCTGTTTGGCGATGAGATGTCGCGCTCGGAGGTGCGGCATGCGCGGCGGGCGCTGGAGATGCTGTCGACGGAGACGGGCGGGATTGCGTTCTTTCCGCGCTCGATTGAGCAGGTGGACCAGATTGCGGCCGAGGTGGCACGGGATATCCGCAGCCAGTACACGATTGGGTATCGCTCCACCAAGCCGAGCAGCGAGCCGGGCTTCCGGCGGGTGCAGGTGACGGCGCAGGCCCAGGGGATGCACCAGCTTACCGTGCGCACGCGGACGGGGTATTTCCCGGTGGCGCGCAATGCAAAGGTGCGGACATCGGGGACGGGAATGCCATGATTTGTCGCCTGCTCGCGATAAGCTAGAAGCAGGAGATCAGTGACAAAGAGTTGACCATGTCCCCATACAAATATTCGACGCTTGCCGTGCATGCCGGGCAGCATCCGGACCCGCAGACGGGTGCGGTGAATGTGCCTGTTTACCTTTCTTCGACGTTTGAACTGACCGGAATCGGCACGGACCGCGGGTGGGACTACTCGCGAGCCGGGAACCCGACACGAGACCGGCTGGAGGCGGCGCTGGCGGCGCTGGAGGGCGGCACGAGCGGCCATGCCTTTGCCAGCGGCATGGCGGCCATCTCCGCGCTGGTGGCGATGCTGCGCGCGGGCGACCACGTTATCTGCTCGCACAATGTGTATGCCGGCACGGTGCGCCTGTTCAACCAGATTGTGAGCCACTACGGAATTGAGATTGAGTACGTGGACACGAGCAACCTGGATGCGGTGGCCGCGGCTATCAAGCCGAACACGAAGCTGATCCACATTGAGACGCCGAGCAACCCGCTGATGGTGCTGAGCGACATCAAGGCGATCAGCGAGATTGCGCATGCGAAGGGCGTGGAAGTGAGCGTGGACAACACGTTCATGTCTCCGGTGCTGCAGCGGCCGCTGGAACTGGGCGCGGATATCGTGATGCACTCGACGACCAAGTATCTGAACGGCCACTCGGACGGGATTGGCGGGGCGCTGATCGGGTCAAAGCCGGAGCACAAGGAGCGATTTCTGCTGGTGCAGAAGGCAGCGGGCGCGATCCTGTCGCCGTTTGAGTGCTTCCTGGTGCTGCGCGGCATCAAGACCATGCCGCTGCGCATCCGGCAGCACGAGGAGAACGGACAGGCCGTGGCGGAGTTCCTGTCCACGCACACCAAGGTAAGCCGGCTGGCGTACCCGGGGCTGAAGAGCCATCCGCAGTATGAGCTGGCGGTGCGGCAGCAGAAGGGCTTCGGCTCCATGCTGAGCTTTGATATCGGCTCGCGCGAGGCGGCGGGACGGTTCCTGGGCGCGCTGAAGATCTTCCTGAACGCGGAATCGCTGGGCGGCGTGGAGTCGCTGGCATCGCACTCGGCTACCACGACGCACGCGGCGCTGAGCGACGCGGAGCGCGAGGCCGCAGGGATTACGCAGGGGACGATCCGGCTGTCGATTGGCATTGAGGACAAGGAAGACCTGATTGCCGACCTGGACCAGGCGCTGGCAGAGGCGTAAGGAAGCCGGATGGACGTAGACATGCTTGTGCTCGGTGTGGACACCTGCGGGCCGTCCGGCTCGGTGGCCCTGGGGCGGTTGACCGGGCACGGCATGGAAGTGATTGCACAAAAGGAACTTGCCGGTAGGACCTACTCCGCTACGCTGGTGGCGGCAGTGGGGGAGTTGCTGGCTGCCGTGGGCGCCGGGGTAAAAGACCTGGGCGCTATGGTGGCGGTGAATGGGCCGGGTAGCTTTACCGGGGTGCGAGTGGGGCTGAGCGCTGTAAAGGGACTGGCTGAGCCGGGAGGGATTCCGGTGACGGCGGTTTCGCGGCTGGCGGTGCTGGCGCGCAAGGCACAGACGCCCGCGGCCGCTCTGGACGCGCATCGGAACGAGCTGTTTGTACGCGCACAGAGCCCGGATGGCGCGCCCGTGGAACTGCTGGCCGGGAACGAAGAGCTGGCTGGGTTGCAGTCGGCGCCGTCGCGGATTGCCGTGTGCGACGAGGCGGCGGTTGCGCTGCTGACGGCTGCCTGGCCGGATGCCGCTCTGGTGCGGGTGGAGCCGCCCACGGCTGCCGATGCCCTGGAACTGGCCGCTGCGGCGGTGGCAGCCGGGGAGTTTGTGGACCTGGCCTTGCTGGATGGCCATTATCTGCGCCGGTCGGATGCCGAGATCTTTGGCGAACCGGCGGTGGCGGGATCGCACCCGGCATGATCGACGAGTTGCCGCGGGTGGAGATTCGCCCCATGACGGCGGCGGACGTGGATCGTGTTCTGGAGATTGCCGCAAGTCTGAGAGAGGCTCCGCACTGGGCGCGGGCGGTGTACGAGGCCGCGCTGGATGCGCGGGCGCACGTCCGGCGCATTGCCCTGGTGGCGGAGGAACAGGGCGCGGTGGCGGGCTTTGCCGTGGCCAGTGTGATGGCACCGGAAGCGGAGCTGGAGACGATTGCCGTGGAGGCGCGGCTGCAGCGGCGGGGGATTGCGCGGCGGCTGTTTGCGGAACTGGCCGGGGAACTGCGGCGGGCCGGGGTGCGCGATATCGTGCTGGAGGTTCGCGCGTCCAACATGCGGGCGCAGACGCTGTACAAGGGGCTGGGCTTTGCGGAGGCGGGTCTGCGGACACGGTATTATGTTGATCCGGTTGAAGATGCGCTGGTGCTGCGGCTCGAGCTCGGCTGAGGGGTGGAACGGACAGGGGAGTGATTGCCGTCACGCATGTCAGTGTGCGGGCGCGAATTCCACAGCGGGAATGCGTTTTCGGGGTATTCTCCCCTTGCCGGGGGGCCGGCGTCGGCGCTATATGTAAATGTTCTATTAACCCACGGAGGTGCCTGATGGATGAAATCCATGATGCAACGCTGAGCGAAGAACTTGACCGTTTGCATGCCGAACACACCCGCTACGCTCAGCGTTTGGAAGAATTGCTTCAAAAGCCCTACCTGTCCGCGGAAGAGCAGCTCGAAGAAGTGCGCCTGAAGAAATTGAAACTCCACGCCAAGGATCTGATTTACGCGCTGGAGCATCGCGCCGCAGCCGTCGCCTGAGGCTTAGCCGGGGCGGCTGGCAGATGCGGGGAATGGAAGCAATGGGGACCGCGGCCACGCAAGAGTCACGATGCGTGTGGTTCTGGGGCTGTGCGACCGGGGATTCGACCGTATAATCGTTGGGGACGATGGTTCGCGACGGTTACATTTACGGATTGAGTTTGCTGGCGGTGGCTGCGGTTCTTGCCTGGGTTACGCGCGGGTGGGGCTGGAGTATAGCGCCGGTTGTGCTGGCGGCATTTTTCCTGTGGTTTTTTCGCGATCCCAATCGCGAGATACCGGCGGGGAAGGGCTTGATTGTGTCTCCCGGAGACGGGCTGGTGACAGAGACGGTTGCACTGTCAACGCCGGAGGGACCGCGGCAGCGTATCAGCATTTTTCTAAGTGTGTTTGACGTGCATGTGAACCGGTCGCCGATCAGCGGCGTTCTGACCTCGGTTCGCTATCAGCGGGGACTTTATCTGAATGCCATGAATCCGGCCTCGGCGGACCGCAACGAGCAGAATATTGTGACGGTGCGGGGCGAGGGGATGGAGGTCACCTTCAAGCAGATTGCGGGCTTGCTGGCGCGGCGCATTGTGTTCCATCACTCGGAAGGCGAGACGGTGGAGCGCGGGCAGCGTGTGGGGCTGATCAAGTTCGGCTCGCGCGTGGACGTGATTGTGCCGGCGGATGCGGAGCTGCGGGTGAAGGTAGGCCAGCGGGTGCGCGGCGGCGCCAGCGTGCTGGCGGCCATGCCAACGGCCGAGGGAGGCCGCGGGTGAATCATCTGGATGCGGCGCAGGCCAGAGCGAATGCAAAGGCCCGGCTGCGCCGAGGCATGTTTCTGCTGCCGTCACTGTTTACCGCGTGCAATATCGGCGCGGGCTACTTCTCGATTACGCAGACGATGGAGGCAATCAGCGGCAATGCCGCGATGCACCTGGACTGGGCCGCGATCGCGATTCTGTTCGCCATTCCGTTTGACGCGCTGGATGGCCGCATTGCGCGGATGACGAACACGTGCAGCGACTTTGGCAAAGAGCTGGACTCGCTGGCCGATGTGATTACGTTTGGCGTGGCGCCGAGCCTGCTGGCGTTTATCTGGGGCTTCCATTACCTGCCGGATTCGGTGAATGCGCATCTGCACGAGCATCTGCTGCAGGCAGGCGCGTTCTTCTGCTTTCTGTACCTGATTGGCGGAGCGTCGCGGCTGGCGCGGTTCAACATCAGCCACGATGCGCAGCCGCGCAACCCTGGGCGACCGGGGCGCAAGTATTTTGTGGGGATGCCGATTCCGGCGGCCGCGGGGCTGCTGGCGTCGTGCGTGCACTTCTTCTATGGCATTCCGGTGGAGGCGTGGTGGGTGGCCGTGCCGTGGCTGCTGCTGGTGGGGCTGAGCGGCTTCCTGATGGTGAGCACGTGGCGCTTCTGGTCCGGCAAGGAGATCAATCTTTCGCGGAGCCATCCGTTCCAGCTGCTGTTTTTGCTGGCGATTGTGCTGTACGTGATGATTCGCTTCTCCAACGTTGCGCTGTTTGTGATGGCCCTGATTTATACCTTTTCGGGCATCTGGGCGCGCGCGGTTTACTCGTGGTCGCGGCGGCGGAGGCATCCGGGCAGTGCTGCGGATGAGGCTCCGGGAGCGCCGGATGGGCAGCCGAACCCGGCCACACATTCCTAAACTTCGAATCGACAAGAAGGATTCCTGTGTACAAGATTGCAATTGCCGGAGCTTCCACCCTGATGGGAAAAGAGCTGAAGGAAGTTCTCTCTGATTCGCCGCTGGCGGCGGCCAACTTTGTGCTGCTGGACGAAGACCAGGCTCTGGGACAACTGGACCAAGTGGGGGACGAGGTTACGTTTGTCCAGGCCATCGACGCTGAGTCGTTTGATCATGTGGACTTCACGTTTTTCTGCGGGAGCGAGGAGCTGACTCGGAAGCACTGGCGGGAGGCGCTGCGGGCCGGGTCCACGGTGCTGGATCTTTCGGGCGCTCTGGACCAGGAGGCTGGCGTGCTGGTGCGGGCTCCGTGGGTGGGCGCGGAAGAGGTGAGCGCCGACCTGTTTACTCCGGCGGTGGTTCCGGCGCATCCGGCGGCGTTGGCGCTGGCGCTGCTGATGGAGCGGCTGCAGGCGGCGGCGCAGGTGCGGGATGCCGCGGCCACAGTGCTGCTGCCGGCGAGCGAGTTCAGCCGCGCGGCCATGGACGAATTGCATCAGCAGACGGTGAACCTGCTGAGCTTTCAGGGGCTGCCGCGCGCGATTTATGACGCGCAGGTGGCGTACAACCTGCTGTCAGGGCTGGGCGAGAGCGCCACGGCCAGCCTGAGCACGGTGGAGGGACGGATTCGCCGCCACTATGCGGCGCTGGCGGGACGGCGCTTGCCGGCGCTGGCGGTGCAGGCGATTCATGCGCCGGTCTTTCATGGACATACGTTTTCCATTGCCGTGGAGCTGGAGCGGGCGGTGGACGTGGCGGCGCTGGAAGAGGCGCTGAGCGGCGACCACGTGGACCTGGTGCTGGAGGATACGGATTCGCCTTCGAACCTGGCGGCGACGGGACAGAACGATGTGCTGGTGCGGCTGCGTCTGGAGCCGGGCGAGCGCAACGCTGCCGCGACGAGCCGCTTCTGGCTGTGGGCCGCCTCCGACAATCTGCGGATGGCTGCGCATAACGCGCTGGAGTGCGCGCTGGATCTGCGCCGCCTGCGTCCGCAGGGCACGGTGCAGTAGCTCGCAGACAAGGTAGAGTGCGTTTGACGGGGCGGGGGGTTTTCGATGCAAGAGGCGCCGTTGAGCGAGCTTGTCGCTTAAAAGGCCGGTAGGATCGAAAGCGCGAGCGCGGCTGCGATTGCAAATGTTGAGCGCATCGTGGCGGTGCCTGCGCGACTCGCTGCGGGATGATAGACCGTCTGTGACTTGCCGTTTGTGTCCTGGATTTGTGTCCTGGATTCGTGTCCTGGATTTGTGTCCTGGAATTTCTGAAGGCGAAATAGTTCAGCTGGCGCAGCGGGTCCAGAGCTGCTGGATATAGCTGTCGGTCATGCCGGCGATGTAGTCGGCGACGGTGCGGGCGAGGCCCTGGGCGGGGATGTGGGCCTGGTGGTCTTCCGGCAGCAGGTGGGGGTCGGCCGTGAGCGCGGCGAAGAGGCTCTGGACGACGTAGTCGGCGTGGTGGTGGGCCTCCCGCATCTCGGGCGAGTTGTAAAAGTTGGCGTAGAGAAAGCGCTTGGCTTCGGCGCGTTCGGCCTCCATGGCGGGGCTGAGGGCGGCGAGCCGTTCGGGTGCCTGGCGGATGCCGCCGAGCGTGGTGATGCCGTGGGACTGGACGCGGGCGTAGATCTCCTGCATGAGGTCAGTGACCAGCGCGTTCAGCACGCGCTTGAGCGCCTCATTCACGGTGAGCTTGGACGGCGCGGACGGGTAGAGGCGGAGCGCCTCGTCGTGGAAGCTGCGGAAGAGCGCTACCTCTTCGCGTAGAGGATCGAGCGCTAGGATGCCGGAGTCGAGGCCGTCCTCGAGATCCGCGGTGAGGTAGGCGATCTCGTCGGCGAGGTCGATGAGCTGGGCTTCCAGCGGTGGACGCTGATCGAGGAAGTATTCGGCGAGGTCGGGGTGGTCGTCGGCGGAGTAGTCGCGGGAGTGCTTGATGATGCCCTCGCGAACGGCGAGGGTGAGGTTGAGGCCGCGAAAGCCGGCGTAGCGCACCTCAAACCAGGTGACGATGCGGAGGGCGTGCAGGTTGTGGTCGAAGCGGAGGCCGTGCTCGCGCAGCGCCTGGTCGAGCGCGCGTTCTCCGGCATGGCCGAAGGGAGGATGGCCGATGTCGTGTGCCAGCGAGAGGGCTTCAGCCAGTTCGACGTTGAGGCCAAGGGCGTGGGCGAGGGTGCGGGAGATCTGCGTGACCTCGAGGGTGTGGGTGAGGCGGCTGCGGAAGTGATCTCCGGGCGGATCGGCGGGCAGACGGGTGAAGACCTGCGTTTTGCCGGCGAGGCGGCGGAAGGCGCGCGCGTGCAGGATGCGGGCGACATCGCGCGCGAAGGGCGAGCGATAGGCGTGGGGCGGCTCGTCATGAACTCGACGAGAGAGCTCGCCTGCGCCGTGGACCGCAATGCCGCTGGGCAGAGGGAGGACTGGTTGGGATTCTGCGGTCATCCATTCCTTCCGACATCGATGGCGTGCTGTTCCAGTGTACGTCCGGTTATACCGCAACAAGGTGCGTGATTGAGGCAGCGCAATGACGAGCGTGTCCTGAATCACGCGCGTGTGCGTGCGAGCGGTGCTATAACGAGCTTCGTGCGGCCGGGGTGGACAATCCGCATCCATGGGGAGTACCATCCTGCCGAATTTTTCGTGGGGTGACGCCGGGGAGTGAACGTTGCGCGCCACTCAAATTTCGACATGGGAACCGGAGGCAGGCATGAAGACGATGAGAGTGGTTGCGTTGGCCCTGCTGGCGCTGGGCATAGTGTTCACTTCGGGCTGTAAACAGCATTCACCGAAAGAGGTCTACTATCTGGTTTCAAACAACATGGGGTTGTCGTACTGGCAGACGGCGGCGGCGGGCTTCAAGAAGGCGGCAGCCCAGTACGGAGTGACTGCGAAGGTGGTTGGCCCGCAGAACTACAGCGCGCAGGATGAGCTGACCGAACTGCAGCATGCGGTGGCAGCCAAGCCGGCGGGCATTCTGATTTCGGTGTCTGACATAGCGGTGCTGCAGCCGGAGATCAACGTGGCGATTCAGTCGGGCATTCCGGTAATCACGATGGACTCCGATGCGGCCGGGAGCCGGCGACTGTACTTTATCGGGACGAACAACCTGGAGGCCGGAAGGCTGGGTGGCCGGCGCCTGATTGAGAAGCTGGGCGGCAAGGGCAACGTGGTCTTCTTCTCGCTGGCAGGGCAGCCAAACATCGAGGAGCGGTTGAAGGGCTTCAAGGATGTTCTGGAGACGCGGCCGGATATTCACATTGCGGACGTGGTGGACATCAAGGGCGATGCACGGATTGCTTTTGACAAGACGCAGCAGCTGCTGGCGCAGACGGGTCCGCAGAAGATCAACGCGATTGTGTGCCTGGAGGCTTCCTCGGGCAAGCTGGTGGCGGACGCGGTGAAACGCATGAACGCCACCGATCGCGAGGTGATTGCGTGGGACGTGGACCAGGGGACGTTGGACGCGATCAAGGACGGCACCATTGACTCAACCATTGCGCAGAAGCCGTACAGCATGGCGTACATCGGGTTGAAGGCGCTGGACGAGATCTTCCACAATCCGCCGAAGCAGCTTGACCGGGATTACAGCTCCGATCCGTTCTCGCCGTATCCGGATTTTGTGGACACGGGGACGTCTCTGGTGGACAAGAACAACGTGGACCTGTACATTGCCGCGGCGGCACAGGCACGGTAGAGCCGGCAGGCGATTGGCCTGCTGCATGGCTCGGCACACTGGCGAAAATGAGACGCAGAGACCGGGCGTGAGGTAAGGCCTGCCCCGGCAGACGGATACGCACCAAAGAGAAGCGGCGGCCCGCATGGATGACGGACCGCCGTTTGTGTTTGCTGCCGGTGTTGCCGAGGGATTACGCGGGCTACTCGGTGGGCTTGGCCGGGCTGGTGAGGCTGTCTTCCTTGGCCAGCTTGACGCGAGCGTTTTCGAGCTTCTTTTGCACCTTGGCCACCTCAGAGGGCTCGACGTCTGCAGCGGCAGATTTGGAGAACTCAGAGAGCGAAAGCTCCCACTGCGCAGCAGCCAGGCGAATGCGGCCGGTCTTCTCGTAGAGATCGCCGAGGTGATCGTGGACGGTGGGGTCGGTCTGGTCGCGCTCCGCGGCCTGGCGGAGATTTGCTTCCGCCATCTCGTACTGGCCGAGCTTGAAGTAGGCCCAGCCGAGGGAGTCGAGATAGGCGCCGTTCATGGGCTCCAACTCGACGGCTTTGCGGATCAGGCTGAGCGCCTCCGTGAGGCGGGTTCCCTTGTCGGCGAGCATGTAGCCGAGGTAGTTCAGGGTCATGGCGTTGTTGGGGTCGATGGCCAGGACCTCGCGGAAGTACCGCTCGGCGGGATCGAGGTGTTTTTGCCGCTCAGCGAGCGCGCCACGGAGGAAGAGCAGATAGACGCGGTCTTCCTTCTTGGTGGTGAGCGCCTCAGCCTTGTTCAGGGCATCCTCGGCGTCCTTCCAGCGGCGCAGGCGGGTGTACATCTGGGCCAGAGTCAGCCAGACGGTGCGGTCCTTGCTGGAGTTGTCGAGCAGTGACCGGGCCATGGCGATGCCTTCGTCGGCCTTGCCTTCGTCGGTGAGCTCGCCGGCGAGCATCAGCTTGAGGTCTGAGTTCCTGGGGTCGGCTGCGGCGGCCTCGCGCGAGACGGCGATGGCCTTGTCGAACATCTTGGCGTCGCGGTAGGTGTCCACCTGGCCCTGATAGCCGCGCAGCGCCATGTCGCCGCCGAGCGCGATCATCTTCTGGTAGGTGGCGATGGCAAGGTCGACCTTGTTCTGCTCGTGATAGACAGCGCCGAGCCGCTCAAGGAAGATGCCGCGATTGTTCTTTTCTTCGGTGGTGTAAGCGCCGTTGGCGTGCGAGGTGAGCTCGACCATGTGGGAGAACACATCGGCGGAGTCGTCATAACGGCCGAGGACATCGAGCAGAAGGCCCTCGTTGTAGCCGGCCTCGAGCGAGTTGGGATCCTTTTTGCGCGCCTTGCGGATGGTGGCGAGGGCCTCCTCGTACTTGCCCTGGCGGCGCTGAATCTCAGAGATGCGGACGAAGGTTTCGGCATTCTCAGGATCGGCAGCAGCCAGCGCTTTGAACTGCTTGAGGGCGGCATCCAGCTGGTTGTCACTGAGCAGGGCCTGCGCCAGCGCGGCAGTGGTGCGCAGGTCGCCCGGCTCCTGATCGGCGGCGCGCTGGTAGGCGGCGATGGCGTCCTTGCTGCGCTTGAGCTGGTCATAGGCCGCGCCGAGGGCGAACTCCATCTTGGCGGAGCGATCGGCTGCCGGAACCGCCTCAATGACCTGGGCGGCGTGGGCGATGTCGCCGTTTTCCGCGTAGAGGCGGGCTAGGTTCAGCACCACGTCCTCAGAGTCGGGATCGATGCCCTGCGCGATCTGGAACTGCTCCTCTGCCTTTTTGGTCTGGTGCTTGACGCTGTAAAGCTGCCCCAGGAGCATGTGGTCTTCCACGCTCTTCGGCTGGAGCTCCACGATCTTTTCGAACTCGGCGATTGCCTTGTCGAGCGTGTTGCCGCTGGGCGAGGCCGAGGAGACGGCGTTCTGTGCCTCTCCGAGCTGGCGCAGATAGATGCGGCCGAGGAGCTTGTGCGCGTCCACGTTGTTGGGATCGGCGGCCAGCAGACCGCGCGCGGTGGCTTCCGCCTCGCGCGTGCGGCCGGTGCGCAGATAGAGGTCGGCCAGAGCGTTGTTCAGATCCGGAGAGCCGGGGTCGGCGTTCAGAGCCGCCTTGTACTCCTCGATGGCGTGGCTTGCGAACTCCGGCCGGCCGGTGTTCATGGCCTGCTCTTCGTAGATGGCGGCCATGCCGGCGTGGAAGTACGCCTTGGCGCGATCACTGGACTGCGGCGCGACGGGCGCGGCCTTGGCCTGCGTGGTCTTGTTGGGGGCGCTGGAATCCGCCTTTGCCACGGCGGACTGTGCGTGCGCGTTCCAGGCTGGCGACACCAGAAGGGAGGCGGCTGCTAACGATAGCCAAAGGGGCTGCAAACTGTGATCTGCTCTCATGATCCTTGGGGATTCCATGCCTAATGGTCCGGGCGGAATGCGTTTGTATTCGCGGCGGATTTGCAAAAGGCCTTGCAGGCGACGGGCTTGTGCCATGCCGCCTGCTATTAGAGACGATTTTACAGGCGATTCGTCGCTCGAGTCCTGCAAATTCGCGGAGAAGTGCATTGAGCGCGGGGGCAGGGCCAGCCTTTTCACTCGTTTGTGCCGGTGAGGCCGCCGTGCTGGCGGAGCGACTGGAACTGGCGGTGGAGGATTTCAGCCTGGCGTTCGAGGCGGGCGAGCTGGTACTCGCCGGGGTGGTCCGGCCGGGCAATGGCGGGATACGGCTCGACGATCTCCGGCTCGGGCCAAGGCGTTGATCCGGGGGCGGTTGCGGCGCTGATCTGCTCCTCAAGCCAGCCCAGGCGGCGGTCGAGGAGCTCAAGGCGGCTCTGGACCCGGCTGGACTCTTTCCACTCCCACTCGCCCTCGATGCTGGCGAGGGTGGTGACGCTTTGGCCGGCGCGGCGGAGGTAGGCGACGAAGGCGGTGGCAAAGCGCGCAAAGGGCTGGCGGCGAGGCCAGACCTCGGCCAGCAGGCGGGCCAGGGACTCCTCGGTGTCGTTGTGGGCGAGGCCAGTGGCGCGGCGGGCGTTGGCGAGGGCGCGGGAGGCGCGCGAGCGGCTGCGCCAGGAGGCGGCGAGCAAGGCAAGGTAGCGTCGGTCAGCAGCGAGACTGGCACGCAGGAACTCCGGCGTGCGCTCGCGCTCGTAGGTGGGGAAGAGAAAGATCATGGCCACGATGGCGATGACGGCGCCGGCGATGGTGTTGGCGGTGCGGACGAGCGCCAGTTGCCAGTCGCCGGAGTAGGGCAGCCAGGCGAGCACGAAGGTGGGCGTGAGGAAGAACGCAAAGGCAGCGTAGCTAACCGGCATGATGGCCAGCGCCAGCAGGGCCAGCGGGAACAGGATGGCCGCCGTGATGAGCTGCGAATGCAGAGCGACGGCCAGCATGGCGGCCAGAATGCCGCCAGCCACGGTGCCGCCGATGCGCTCCAAGCCACGGCGCAGGGTACCGGAGACGTGCGGTTGCAGCACGATGAGCGAGGTGAGCAGCAGCCAGTAGCCGTGGTCGATGTGCCAGAGCAGGATGATGGCGACGTCGAGGCCGCAGACCAGCGCGATGCGCGCGGCGTGGCGCAGCGTGAGCGAGCGCGGGGTTAAGTTGGCAGCAAGCTGCTCGAGGTTCCAGCGCTGGCGCAACTGGCTCATGCGCTCATAGACATAGGCGAAGTGGCCGACGGAGTGCGCGGGGTGAGCTGAGTGGAGGCTGGGCGTCTTGCCCAGGCGCAGGAGCGCGGCCGCCTCAATGGAGGCTTCGAGGAGGGCCGCGGCCTCAGTGACCTGCGTGAGCAGGAACTGGGTGGAGGCATCTGTGGAGTCAAGGCAGCCGGAGAGGGTGCGGGGCAGTTGCTCAATCTGCTGGCGGCGGGCGCGGGCGGTGGCCAGCGTCTCTCCGCGGCGGCGCACGAGCAGGGACGCGACCCACAACTCGGCCTCGTGCAGCTCGTCGAGGCCGGAGAGGCTGCGATTGAAGCAGGAGGAGAGGCCGGCGCCAGCCTGCGACTCGAGGTGCTCGGCGAGCGCCACGGTGCGGGCGATGAGGAGGTCGGCGTGCTCGAGCAGAACGACGAGCTGGCGTCCGCGCGGAGTTTCTGCGCGGTACTCGGCGCGGATATTTGCGACGGCCAGCCAGCCCTGCTCGACGGCGCGGCGGACGCGGTACTGGTGGTGCTGCGCGAGGCGGTGCCACAGGGTGGCGCGCTGCTGCTCACGGCCGGCGAGGTCGGCCAAGGAGGCGAGGAATGAAGCGAGCTCTCGGTAGCACTCGGCGACGGCGGAGCGCGCGGGACGGTAGGCATCGAGCGGCCACAGGAAGAGCGAGAGCAGTGCGGCCCAGGCTCCGCCGGCGAGGATCATCAGCGCCCAGCCGAGGGCAGCGCGCCAGGAGGTGGTCGGCGTGCCGACTCCGCAGACGTAGATGACCTGCACGAGCAGACCGGCCGAGGAAAAGGGCTGCCCCAGAACCGCGAGATAGCTCCACAGGAAGCACCAGGCGATGGTGATGGGCAGCGCCCAGTGGAGGCTGCCGCCGGAGATGGAACCGATGAACAGACCGGCGGCACCGCCGAGGGAGAGCGTTGCCAGGCTGCCCATGCGGGAGCGGTAGGGCCCGCCGGTGTCGGCCAGGATGGCCTCAAAACCGCCGAGGCCCGCCCAGCCGAGGTTGGGAATGGTGGTCAGCGCGCCGAGGAGAAGCGGGGCACACAGGGCCACGGCCGCCCGCAGCCCCCGGAGCCAGTCCATCTGGCGCGCGAGGGTGAGGACCTGTGTGCGGGCGCGGCTCCAGGGTTGGGCGATGGGCGTCATAAAGCGGGCGGCAGCAGCCGTTCTCAGTGGCGGAAGTGGCGTATTCCGGTGAAGACCATGGCCAGCCCCAGCTTGTCGGCGGCCGCGATCACGTCGGCGTCCTTGACGGAGCCGCCGGGCTGAATGACGGCGGTGGCTCCGGCAGCGGCCACGGCCTCAAGCCCGTCGGGGAACGGGAAGAAGGCGTCTGAGGCAGCGACGGTGCCTTTGAGGGGCAGTATGGCCTTCTGCGCGCCAAAGCGAGCGGCATCGACGCGGCTCATCTGCCCAGCGCCGACGCCGACGGTCTGCCCGTCGCGGGCGTAGACGATGGCGTTGGACTTGACGTGCTTGCAGACGCGCCAGGCAAACAGCAGGCTGCGCAACTCGTCGGCTGTGGGCGGCCGCCAGGTGACGACCTTCAGCTCGGACTCGGTGATGCGGGCGGTGTCGGCATCCTGCAGGAGCAGGCCGCCGGAGACATGCTTGACCACCGGGCGGGGCTCGGCGGAGCGGACCTCCACCAGGCGCAGGTTTTTCTTGGCGGCGAACCGCTCGCGGGCTTCCGGCGTGAAGGATGGCGCGGCGATGGCTTCGACGAAGAGCTTGGCGATCTCTTCCGCGGCTGCGGCATCGACGGGGCGATTGATGCCGATGACGCCTCCGAAGGCGGAGACGGGGTCGCAGGCCAGGGCTTTCTGATAGGCCTCCAGCACGGTGGCGCCGGTGGCGGCGCCGCAGGGATTGGTGTGCTTGATGATGGCCACCATGGGCTGGTCGATCTCTTCCTGAGCCAGCTCCCAGCAGGCCTCCAGATCGACGAGGTTGTTGAAGCTGAGCTCCTTGCCCTGCAACTGCGTGGCACCGGCGATGCCGAGGCCGGAGCCGTCCGAGTAGAGGGCGGCGCGCTGGTGCGGGTTCTCACCGTAGCGCAGGGACTGGGCCAGGGGGAAGTGGATGCGCAGCGTGGAGGGCAGGGCGCCGGCGTCGGGCGCGGCGGGAGCCTCGGGCGCGGGAGCTTCAGCGATGCGCTCGAGGGTGTTGGCGATGGCGGAGTCGTAGGCCGCGGTGAGCGAGAAGGCCTGCCGGGCGAGACGCCAGCGGGTTTCACGGCTCAGGCGGCCGTGATTGGCGCGCAACTCGTCGATCAGTGTCGGGTAGTCGCTGACACTGGTGACGATGGCCACGTCTTCAAAGTTCTTGGCCGCTGAGCGGACCATGGACGGGCCGCCGATGTCGATGTTTTCAATGAGGTGGCCGAAGGCGACGCCGGGCTTGGAAGCCGTCTTCTCAAAGGCATAGAGATTGACGACCACCATGTCAATGGGTTCGATGCCGTGCGCGGAGACGGCGGCCTCGTGCTCGGCGTTGCCGCGAATGTAGAGCAGTCCGCCATGAACGCGGGGATGGAGGGTCTTTACGCGGCCGTCGAGCATCTCAGGAAATCCGGTGAGATCGCTGATGTCCTGCACGCCGAGGCCTGCTTCGCGCAGGGTCCGCGCGGTTCCGCCGGTGGAAACCAGCTCAACGCCAAACTCTGCCAGCACCCTGGCAAACTCCACCAGCCCCGTTTTGTCTGTCACGCTCAGCAGCGCCCGTCGAATCCGTTTTTCCGCACTCACGTTGTTTCGCTCCTCACGGTCTTGCCTGTCGGGACGACGGAAGGACGGCGTCCGCGTGGCAAGGACCAAACACCAGACTACAACCAAACGCCAGCGGAGACGGGCTGAGGAGGAGAGCCGGCAGCTGCAACTGGGCCTCGGCGGCGCTTAAATCAGTCGAAAGATGCTTTACGATGGAGTCATGGGAAGTTATCCCCCAACGCCCGATCCGGAGATTTTGCCTCCGGCGCCGAGTTATGAGCCACCTCCGCCGCAGCAGGAGGTGCGCCGTCGTCGCCGCGTGTGGGCCGCTTCGCCGGCCACGCACCTGCTGATCGCCATCAACTGCCTGGTGTTTCTGGCCATGGTGGCGCACCGGGTGAGCGCAGCCACGCCGGACTCGTACCAGCTGATTCGCTGGGGTGCGGATAACGCGGGCATGGTGCTGATTGGCGGCGACTGGTGGCGGATTGTGACCGCCATGTTTGTGCATGTGGGGCTGCTGCACCTGGTGCTGAACATGTGGTGCCTGTGGAATCTGGGCCTGGTGGCGGAGCCGCTGCTTGGCTCAGTAGGCGTGTTTGCGGTGTACATCCTGACGGGCGCGGCAGGCAACCTGCTTTCCACGTTTGTGAACTGGTGGCTGTACTCGCCGGACTGGTTCCGCTATCACGAACTGGCCGCCTTTCCCACGGGCGCGGGGGCGTCTGGCGCGGTGTTCGGCATTGCGGGTGCGCTGATTGTGCTGCTGAAGTCGCCGCGGCTGCCGGTACCACCGTTTGAGCTGCGGAAGCTGCGCAAGTCCGTTATCTACTTTGCAGCCATCAATCTCGTGATCGGCTTTGCCATCAGCTTTGGCGCGGCCGTGGCGCAGGCGGGACTGCG
>JAJXWS010000146.1 GCA_021781495.1 Acidobacteriota bacterium
GGGAAGTAGGGACCATAGTATGCAGACCCGTCCTTCCGTAGTCTGCGCGTCACGAAGATCTTTGGATAGCGGTCGCCCAGCGTGAGCTTCACATAGGGGTATGTCTTGTCATCCCGCAAGAGGATGTTGAACCGGGGTTTGCGCTCCTTGATCAGATTGTTCTCAAGCGCAAGCGCCTCATGCTCATTGGCCACAAGGATGTACTCGATGTCTACGGCTTCGCGCATCAGCGAGCCCGTCTTGGCATTCGCCTGCGAGGCTTCGAGCAGGTAGGAGCGGACCCGCGCGCGCAGGTTCTTCGCCTTGCCGACGTAGATGACTTCTCCCTCGGGATTCTTGTAGAGATACACACCCGGCTGAGTCGGAAGGGTTCGGATTTTCTCGTGCAGATCCATGGCGGAATAGGGTCGGCAGTGGCCCTCCGCTAGGATACCGGGCGGGAGTCCACCGGCGAGTGGAAGGCTGCCGAGCCTTTGCGGTAAGGGAAATTCCTTACCATTCAGGTAAAAAATACATACATACTGCGGCTGAGGAAAACGATTTGTTCATCTATAAGTGATTGAATAACAGGATGTTAAATTCTCTTCACTGATTGGTGCCATGCATGCATAGAAATAGGTGAATCTTCAAAGCCTGCCCGGTTCCTGGGTTCGGCGAACCGGCGAAGGAAATGATGGGAGAGACGATGAAAACTTTTGGCAAGTTGGTCTTGGTAGCTTTCTCTGTGGCCAGTGTGACCGGATGTGCGACCAAGAACTACGTGAAGAACCAGACAGCCCCGCTGGTGGAACACACTGGACAACTGGAAGACAAGACAGCAGCGAATGGTCGCGCGATTCAGGACACGGATCAGCGCGCGCAGACGGGAATTCAGCAGGCGCAGACGGCTGCGGAAGCGGCAGCGCAGAATGCGCAGAATGCCGCAAAGGCCGCGACTGATGCGCAGACCGCGGCGAACGATGCGGTGCACCGGGCGGACTCGCTGGATAGCGTCGTGAAAGGACTCGACAGCTACAAGCAGATTGCGGATGTCACGGTGACCTTCGGGTTCGACAAGGCAGTGCTGACACCGGACGACAAATCGCAGCTCGATGACTTCGCTTCAAAGCTCGGCTCTGCAAAGAGCTACATCCTTGAGGTGACCGGCGGCACCGACTCCACGGGCTCCGCGCAGTACAACTACGACCTGAGCCAACGGCGTGCGGATGCGGTGGTGCAGTATCTCGCTTCGAAGTACAACGTTCCTGCCCACCGCTTCTACCTGATCGGCATCGGTAAAGATCAGGAAGTGGCGTCGAACGACACCGCTGAAGGCCGCAAGAAGAACCGCCGTGTTCAGGTGCAACTGCTGACGAACTTCGGCACAGGCGACCAGACCCCTGCCGCGCCTGCAGGGAGTGGCAACTAGGCAACGGCGATTATCCATTCAGAGGCAAAACCCTTGGGCCGTCCCGCTCACTCAGCGGGATGGCCCATTGATTTTGTGCGAGGCGCACAGGCAGGCTGGTTACTTTGAGCCGTCCTGCAGTTGCCGTACGTGTTCAGCGCGCACTTCCTGTGCGGTGAAGAGCCGCAGGAATGGCGCACCTTGCGCAGCTGCTTCCACAGCAGCTCGCCCCTTCGCTTCCTCGCGTTCCACGATGCACACCACAGCGGCAACGCGCATTCCGGCCTCCTGAGCGGCTTCAATCGCTTGAATGGTGGAGCCGCCGGTTGTGCACACGTCATCCACGATCACCACGGGAGCACCTGCGCGGCAAAATCCCTCAATTCGGCGACCGGTCCCGTGCGCCTTTTCGGCTTTTCGAACCAGGAATCCGTGCAGCAAAGACGCAGCAGGTTGTGTCTGTGCTCTCCAAGCGCTGGCGGTCGCCACGTTTGAAACGATCGGGTCAGCACCCATGGTGAGCCCGCCCACAGCTTCCGCTTCAATGTTGTTGTGTTCGAGCAGTTCGAGGATGGCATGGCCGGTGAGTCGGCCACCCTCCGCATGCAGAGTGGTGGTGCGGCAGTCGATGTAGTAATCGCTGGTGCCACCGGAGGAAAGCTTGAACTGGCCCAGGCGGAAGCTGGTGCGGGCCAGGAGGGAAAGCAACTGCTTCTGAGTGTTTGGAGGAGTCATGACAACCCGATTGTATCCGGCAGATGCTGCGGTATGTCAGCAAACCAGCCGCTTGCGATCGAGCCGGATGCCGTCGAGGCGGCCCAGCAGAGTGACCGCCACAGATTCCGGGCGGAAGAGTCCCTGCGCCATGGCCTGTATCTGTGCGGCGTCCACGGTATCAATCCGAGCGATGACCTCTTCCGCCGTGACGAACTGATGGAAGTACATCTCCTGCCGCGCAAGATTCGCCATGCGGGAACTGGAGCTCTCGAGCCCCATAAGGATGTTGCCCTTCAACTGATCTTTCGCGCGCTTCAATTCATCGGCACCCAACGGTTCCTGCTTCAGCTTGCGAAGCTCTTCGAGAACCAGGTCGATCACTTCAAGAGCTTTCCCGGAAGACGTGCCTGCATAGACGCAGAGTGTACCTGTGTCGCGATAGGGATTGAGATCGGAGTAGATGGAGTATGCCATACCGCGTTCTTCACGGATGGTCTGAAACAGGCGGGAGCTCATCCCACCGCCCAGCACAGTATTCAAGATCAGTGTTGCGTACCGGCTTTCGTCCGTCACCGGAGGTGCGGGAACGCCAAGGCAAACCTGCACCTGCTCCAGCGATTTCTTGTTGCG
Source organism: Acidobacteriota bacterium (assembly GCA_021781495.1). GTDB lineage: Bacteria > Acidobacteriota > Terriglobia > Terriglobales > Acidobacteriaceae > Telmatobacter. The sequence goes on from JAJXWS010000146.1 coordinate 2,735, forward strand.
CAGGACAATGCGGGCGCTGCTGTGTGGCGCAGGTTCCTCAAGGAACGCCTTTCCCGGCATCAACGGGGCAAAGCTATTGGTTACCTGTTCAACAAAATCGTCGTGGTCCAGATTTCCGGCCGCGGAGAACACCATGTTGCCGCCGAGAAAGCGGCCGCCGTGATAGTCGAAAAGATGCTGTTGGGCCAGGCGGCCAACGGTCGCGGTGGTGCCAAGGATCGGCTTACCGAGCGGATGGTCTTTCCAGAAGTTCTGCGTAAAGAGCTCGTGCACGAGCAGGTCGGGATTGTCTTCATCCATCTTGATTTCTTCAAGGATGACGCCCCGCTCCCGCTCAATCTCGTCCGAACCAAAAACCGGATTCAGCACGAGGTCAGAGAGCACGTCCAGCGCAATCGGAACATGTTCAGCCAGCGACTTGACATTGAAGCAGATGGTCTCTTTCCCGGTAAATGCATCGAGATTGCCGCCGATGGAGTCCATCTCGCGGGCAATATGCTGCGCCGAACGGGACCGCGTGCCTTTGAAGAGCATATGCTCGACGAAGTGCGAGATGCCGTTTGCTTCAGCCGACTCGCATCGTGACCCCGACTTGATCCAGACGCCCATCGCGACCGAGCGCAAATGTTCCATGCGCTCCGTCAGTACGGTGAGGCCATTGGACAGAACAGTCCTGCGAAGATTGCGCTCAGGGGTCATGGTCATAAGGTCAAACTCGATTGTAGGCCA
>JAJXWS010000147.1 GCA_021781495.1 Acidobacteriota bacterium
CACGACTCGGCGTCGCAAGCAGTCCGTCACGATTGGGATCCTCGCCGAAGCGGCTCAGCAGCTCGCGATAGATCTCCTGCGTGCTGTACTCCGACAATCTTTCTTCGGATGCTGCCGTTCTGCGAACCGTCTTGCTCACTGCGATTGGCTGTGCCATGGTTGCTTCCTCCGCCCGGGGAATTGGGCATTGTCCTTACTGGGTGCTGCCTTCCTTAAGCCCGTACTCGCCTTTTGGATGCACTGCTCAGGAGCGACCTCATTCCTTCTCCGCTCTCCGGCATTCAAAGAAGTTGTTCTCCGTCTCCTCGATACGCACTGTATGCAGGCGGCCGGCGGGCATCCGATCTTCAAGCAACGTAAAGATTTCTCTACAAAGATTCTCCGTCGTCGGCACGCGATTCACAAAAAGCGCGTCCATATTCAGATTTGCATGGTCAAAGCGGTTCAGCACCGTTTCCTTCACGATCCCGTCCAACGATGCCATGTCGACCACCATCCCGGTCTCGGCCACGACCGGCCCTGCAACCAAAACCTCAATAACGTAGTTATGGCCGTGCCCGTGCGGGTTGTTGCACTTCCCGTAGGCACGACGATTCTCCTCCGCTGAAAGCTGGTCGCTATGCAGCCGATGGCTCGCGCTCACCATATAGCGGCGTCCAAAGTAGGCCGTCATTGCCCGCCTCGATACTCAGCAAAAATCTCAGGCGTCTCATAGATGCGCACGCGCGTTAAACGCGCGGCGCCACCGTTGCCAATCACGCCCACAAGGCGATTCCAGGCGGCAATCGCAATGTTCTCAGTGGTCGGAACTGCTTTCGCAAACTCTGCGACCTCAAGATTCAAGTGGCGGTGGTCGTACACATCCACGACCTCACGCTCCATCACATCCTTCAGCCATTTCAGATCCACCACAAAGCCAGTCACCGGGTCCGGCTCGCCCGCGACAGTCACTTCAAGGGTGTAGTTATGGCCGTGGCCGTTCCTGTTTGCGCAGCGGCCAAACACTCGTTGGTTCTCTGCGGCGGACCATGCGTCATTCCAATAAAAATGCGACGCCGAGAAGGTGGCCCTGCGCGTCAGTTCGATCATTTCTTGACTCCATCGAGAAGATGCTGGCAGCCGATCGCTCGACGCTCTCACTTGTCTGCAATTTTCATGCAGCGAAAAACAATCTCCGCCATTTCCAGTCTGCCGCAGGCGAAATCAGCTTGCGTAGCTTCTTCCCTTCCAGCTTACCTGCTTGAGCACCCGGTGTTGAAACCAACTCCGGTACAGCAGGACAACGAATAGGGGCAGCCCCAGAGGAGAAATCGCGCAATCAATCAAGCTGAAGTTCGACTTCGCCACTCTGGAATAGAAACGAAACAAGTTCCGCACCCAGATAAGAAGGAGAATCCAGCCAACGCCAAGCCATTGCAGGTTGCGGGCTGCGAGGTGGCCGTTCCAGAGTTCTACTGCCAGAATCGGTAATCCGACCAGCAGTGCAATGTCCAAAGCCCGCCACAGGGCCAGCGCCAGCGCATTATGAAACAGAAGCGCGAGATTCTTCGTCCAGCCTTCAATCATCGCCTGGGCTGACCGGTACATCTGGGTCGAAACGGCATCATCTCCGTAGCGAAACCACAACCCGACCTTGCGCCGCTTGGCGAGAAAGGCGAGCGCAACGTCTTCAAGAACCCGGTCCGCCACAGCAGCGTGCCCGCCAATCTGCCGATAGGCTTCCCGTTCCACGAGCAGGAACTGACCATTGGCCGCGGCCACTTTCTGCGCCGGATCAGACACCTTTTGCGGCGGATACGCCAGCGCAAGCTCGCAAAAAACCAGCGGCATCAGCGCCCGCTGCCACACACCGCGCACAATCTGCCTGGGCGAGTAGCTCAGCATCCCCACCTTGTGCCGTACCGCCTCATGCATGGCTCGGTGCAGGTCGCTAGGCTCATGCACCGTGTCTGCATCGGTAAACAGAAGCCACCGGCCGCGCGCTTTCCGGGCCGCGGTCCAGATCGCATTTGCCTTTCCCGTCCAGCCCTTTTCCAGTTTTGCGGCTGGCAAGAGCGTTACCCCTGCGAACCCCTTGGCAATTTCCGCCGTCGCATCTGTCGAGTGGTCATCCACAACCACCAGTTCCCAGTCGCGTCCAAGCATGAAAACCTCATCCGACTGCGCCACAAGCGAAGCAAGACAGGCCCCGATGCAATCCTCTTCATTCCGCGCCGGCACGATTACCGTCAGTTCCATCAGTTCATCTGGCTCCGGCTGGTCAAAAACGCTGCCGGCGAGCGAAAGCGTCGCAAGGGGCCTCTGACCCGGTTCAGTCAAACCCAGGACCGGCTTCCAATTCCCGTCTGTTTCCGTCCCATTTTCCGTAGTTCCGTCGCCTGCCATTCTCTCGCCCTTCCAAGGTTTACCGTTTGCTCCGTATTATAGGGATGTGCGGTCTTCTTCTCGTTTTCTGATCTGTACGGCTGCAGCACTGATGCTGCTCACCGGATGCAATCGAGGCTCTCGCCCCGCCCAGACCGGCCTTGCCGCCCCCGATTTTGCGGTCAGCGACGGTCTCACATCCGTGCATCTGGCCAACTATCGTGGAAAGGTCGTTCTGCTGAACTTCTGGGCGACCTGGTGCCCACCGTGTATTGAAGAGATGCCCTCGCTGCTGCAACTCCACCATGAGGACCCAAATCTTGTGATCCTGGCGGTCAGCATCGACGAGGATCAGGACGCCTACGTGCGGTTTCTGCGCAACCGTCACGTCGACCTGATCACCGTGCGCGATCCAAAGCAATCAGCCGCCAATCTGTTCCACACCGACATGTGGCCTGAGACCTACGTCATCGATCGCAACGGGGTCATTCGCCGCAAGTTTATCGGCGCACAGGATTGGACCAGCCCGGAGATCATCCACTACCTCAACAGCTTGTAGCCCCGCCCTTGGTATCATGGTTGTATGACGACGGTCGATATTCTCTTTCGTTATGCAGCCGAGCCGGGTGATGCCGCGGCATTTGCGCTGGGCAACCTGCGCGAGGTCTATGGAATTCGAAGCGTGCTCTTTGATCGCACGGCGCGCACGGTGCGCGTGGAATTTGATGCCACGCGACTCAACGGCGCTACCGTCGCTGGCCTGTTGCGCCAAGCCGGCCTGCAACTCTCCGAGGAGGTCTCTCTGGTGCCGCCGCAGCCTGCACCGGAAGCTGCCGCTACTGCCTGATCGGTCCGTTGCGCCGCCTCATAATCCCTGTTACTCTGTCTAAGGTTCCTTCTGGAATCCCACCCATGCGCCCGTAGCTCAGCTGGATAGAGCGACTGACTACGAATCAGTAGGCCGGAGGTTCGAATCCTTCCGGGCGCACCATTCCAACAAATGAAAAACAGAGATGTTAAGAGCCATCCGGAGATTGATTCGGAATGGCCCATTCCAGTCTG
>JAJXWS010000148.1 GCA_021781495.1 Acidobacteriota bacterium
ATTGAAGAGGCTCTGGAGCAAGCTCGCATTGGGCTCAGGTACGACCCGCTCTCCACACCGCTTCTCGCGGAGGAAGCGATTCTACGCACCTACCTCGGCGATCACGACACCAGTATTCTGCTTGCGCAAAGCGCGCTGCAGGCTTCGCCGCATTATTTCGAGCTCTATTATGCGCTGGGCATTGCGCAGACTCAGAGCGGGCGTCTCCATGAAGCTGTGCGGACGTTTGAAGACGGGATCGCAAAAAGCCATATGCCCGTGCTGATGGGTTGGCTCGTCGATGCTCACGTGCAAAACGGAGATCTGGAGAAGGGGCGGCTGGTCCTGAACCAGCTTCTCGAATACGAGAAGAATGGCACGGCGCTTCCCGTCGCCATCGCTGTGGCTGCGGCATCCCTTGGCGAGCAGGACCTCGCGTTTACCTGGCTCGAAAGGGCGGCAGAACGCAGAGACATCCTGCTTTCTTACATTGCTGTGTTTCCGAGTCTCAGGCAGTTGCATGACGATCCCCGCTATCATCGCTTGCTGCAGCGCATGGGCCTCAAACATCCTTCCACGCAAAGGAGACAACATGCTGCTCGGTAGAGTGCGGTCTCAATCCGACCCGCGAACGCTTCAACTCAGAAGCTACGTGGATGTGCTCACGTTGCCCGTTCCACCGGTTCGAGAGATGGTGGAATCGACGCCCGCATGGCCGATGCTGGCCAATGACCGCTTCAACTGCTGCACCTCTGCCGCTGCCGGTCACATGATCCATCACTGGACCGCAGCCAACCAGCGGGGCGTCTTTCTTACGGACGACGACATCATCCGCGCCCAGGCCCAGCTCACCGGCGATCGCCTGATGGAGTGCGTTTCCATGCTGAGTGCGCTGAAGTACTGGCGCAAGCAGGGCATCGGCGGTCACAAGATCCACGCGTTCGTGAGTGGAAGCAAGGCAGACGATGCGGATCTGCGCTGCATCATCCATCTCTTCGGCAGCGGCTATGTGGGGCTCGATCTTCCTGCGTTCGCCTGCGCCGGGGACCCGAAAGGATGGCCGGACATTCCGTGGGAGATTCCGGCGTCCGTTGCCGCAGACGCAGCGGTTCCCAACCCCGATCAGGGACATTGCGTAGCCGTGGTGGGTTACGACGATCAGTCGCTCTATGCAGTCACCTGGGGCCGGCTGAAGACAATGAGCTGGGAGTTCTTCCAACGGTATGCGGAAGAGGTCTATGCTGTCCTCAGTATCGATTGGGTGGCGGAGAATGCAACTTGCCCGACGGGATTCGACTCGGCGACGCTGGAGAGAGACCTGATTCTGACCCATGCGAATTCCGTGAGCAAGATTCCCTAGAGTCCTTTGGCAACCTGAAGACAGGCAAGAAGTGAATCGAAATTCCCGTGATGAAAAGGCGGCCCGGAGCGCTTCGTTCATCGCACGGATGCGGGCGCGGACCGGCAAGCGGTTGATTGATCGCGGCCTGCCATGCGCGCAGTGCTATGATGAGCCAACTCGTTGCCATGGACACTTACGCTGCGCAATCGGAAACCGTTCTCGAGGTGGTCGCTCCGGATCAGACGCGCCAGCGCGTTCCCCTCACCCAGTCTCCCTTTCAAATTGGCCGCGGCGAATCCGGTGACAACAACCTGCAACTGTCGGATGGGCGCATCTCGCGCCGCTGCGCCGTGATTGTGACCGGCGAAGACGGCTATCGGCTGGAAGACTCAGGCAACCGCTACGGCCTTTTCGTCAACGGCGCTAAGGTGGATCAGAGGCTGCTGGAAGACGGTGACATCATCACCTTTGGCGTCGAGGGGTGCTACCAGATTGTCTTCCATTGCCCATCGTCTCCTTCACGGCAATCCCGCAACTCAGTGGCCAATCTGCTGATGCGCCTCGGCTCCATTTCGGACGCCACCGGGCCGGTGTCAAGCACGACCCTGGGCAGGCTGAATCTTCTCCTTGAAGCCACGTCATTGCTACACTCTCAGCTCCCGCTCGACTCCGTTTTAAGCACCATGCTCGACCACGCCATCGCGATTACGCATGCCGACCGCGGCCTGCTTCTCGAGTCGGATGCGGCGGGCAGCATGCGGGTCCGCCTGGCTCGAAGCAGTCGAGGAGAGAGCCTGCCACCGGAGACACTCAGTCCCAGCCACACGGCCGTCAACCAGGCGATCAGCCGTCGATCCGGGGTGATTACCGAAGACGTGAATCTCGCCGATCTTGATCTGAAGGCTGCTGAGAGCGTTGTTGGGCAAAACCTGCGCGCGGTTGTTGCCATTCCTCTCTATGCGCGGACTCACGCTGATTCCGAACAGACGATTGCGCCGGACCACAGTGAGCTCCTCGGCGTGCTCTATCTGGATTCGCGCCGCATTGCTGCGTTTTCCTCTCTGGACCGCCAGATCCTGGATGCATTCGCTGTTGAAGCCGCCAGCATCCTGAATAATGCGCGCCTCGTGGTGCGCGAACGCGAGCGTCAGCGGCTGGAGCAGGAGTTGACCATCGCCCGCGAGATTCAACAGGCCCTGCTGCCGCACGGGTTGAAGGACTTTCCGCATCTCGCTGTCACCGGCGTTCACTGTCCCTGCCACGAAGTGGGCGGCGATTACTTCGATGTCTTCCCAGTCGACGATGACCGCGTGGCGTTTCTCATCGCGGACGTCTCCGGCAAAGGACTGGGTGCGGCGCTGTTGACCACCATGCTGCAAGGAGCGCTGTCGGGAATTGCCATGGGCGCTGAACCGGTGCATGTCTTCCATCACCTCAACCGGTTGCTCTGCCGCCATCGAGAGGTGGGCCACCACGCCACTCTCCTCGTTGGATTGCTCGATCGGGATGGCCGGCTCGAATACATCTCGGCAGGGCATCCTTCGCCGCTGCTGGTGCGCCGCTGCGAGGTGAGTGAGCTCTATTCGGAAGGTTCATTGCCCCTGGGGCTGCTCCCTCAGGCGGAATACACGACCAGCAGCTTGCAACTCGAGCCCGAAGACACGCTCGTGCTCTTCAGTGATGGCATCACCGAGGCGCAGGACCCGGAGCGCAACCTCTTTGAAGTCGAGGGCCTCAAAGATGCAATTGAATGCTGTAATGGCATGCCACTGGACAACATGCAGCAGGCGGTGCTTCAGGCAGTGCAGAAATTCATGTGCGGCGACTGCCAGTCTGACGACATCACGCTGCTCCTGGTGCGTTACCGCACGCCGGAATCATGCGCGCCCAATCAACCCACCTGATTGTTCAATTCCATCTCTCGATTGGCATGGGTTGGTGGAGTGTTCGGCAAATACTGTACCAGTGGGGGTGCGACAAACTGGTTGATTTGAAGGGCCTGGAAAAACAGTACCAATCAGAAGGTTAGTTCTTGGCCTGTTTTTGGTTCAGTCAGATCGCGGCTAGCCGCGATCTGACTGG
>JAJXWS010000149.1 GCA_021781495.1 Acidobacteriota bacterium
ACGTGCCGGAAATTTAACGTTTCCCGCATCTTCTTCACTCGAAGAATCTTATGCTTGGCCTGAGAGCTGGGGCGTCGCCGAATTCGAGCCCGGCCGCGCAGCGAGCGGCAATGTAAAGTGGAAGGTTGCGCCGGCGCCTAACTCGGTTTCGACCCAGATACGGCCTCCCTGAGCCGCCACAATATGCTTCACGATCGCCAGGCCCAGCCCTGTGCCCCCTGACTCACGCGACCGTGCCTTATCCACACGGTAAAAGCGCTCGAAGATACGCTCCTGGTGATCAGAAGCGATACCGGGCCCAAAATCCTGAACCCAGAACTCGACACATCCTTCGGCATCGCGCGCACCGACGATGATCTTCTTGCCCGATTTGCCATACTTCACCGCATTTTCGATCAGATTCCCGAAGACCTGATTCATTGCGTCTGCGTCTGCAACGACGCAGGTGTCGGGCGCGCCCGCAGACTCCAGGTCCACACCGGAATCGACCACGATGCCGCCCAGCGATTCAATCGCATCCTGCACCAGTGCCGAAGCGCGCATGGGCTGCACGGCAAGCTTGTAATCTGGACTTTCCACACCCGCCAGCGCAAGGAGATCCTCCGTGAGCCGGCTCATCCGGCTGGCATTCTTCTGAATAATGCTGAGGAACTCCCGCGTTGTCTCGGGCGATGGCTTCGGGTCTTCAATCAGCGTCTCAACATACCCCTGAATGGAGGTCAACGGTGTGCGTAACTCGTGGCTCACGTTGGCAATGAACTCGCGGCGGGATTTCTCGGCGGCCTCGATGCGCGTCACGTCATGCAACACGGCCAGTGCGCCGCCAGATGGCAAGGGTGCTGCATTGATCTCCAGCATTTTGCCGGGAGCCAGCGACGCCGACCGTCCGAAGCGGACCTCCCCGCTCTGAATCGCCCCGCGAATACAGGCAAGGAGTTCCGGATCGCGCACGGAATGCACCAGCGGGCGTCCCACGCGAATTTCGGTCCCTGCAATCCGCTGCATCACCGCGTTGGACCAGCGCACCTGGCCTTCTGCAGTGACTGCGACAACGGCTTCCTGCATGGAGTCCAGCATCGTAGCCAGCTCATGGCGGCGGCTTTCGATCTCTGCAAAGTTGCTGTCGAGCCGCTCAGCCGTCTGGTTCAGGGCGGTTTCCATTGCCGACAGCTCGTCTCCGCCCTGGGGGTTGAGGCGGACAGAAAACTCACCTTGTGCGATGTGGCGGGAGAAATCCACGACCCGCTGCAGGCGCGAGGTGACGCCACTCGCGACCCAGGCTGCCAGCGGAAGAGCAAACACCAGAGCAAGCAGCCCAGCCCACAGCGCTTCCCTGTCAATCTGGTGCAGCCTCTCAGGAGGCAGGTTCTCCATGAAGCGCCGCAGAATCAGCTGGACGGCTACTGCCTGGAAGACCAGAAGCAGAAGAAACAGCCCCAGCAACTTGGTAAAGACTTTGCGGGTCAAGGCCAACCGTCCTATCCGTATTGAAGGGTCGCGAGAATCCGCCCGTTTCGTTACGACTCGCCTTTGGGCAATTCAAAGCGATAGCCGGCGCCTCTGACAGTCTTGAGGTAACGCGGATTTTCCGGATCCAGCTCAATCTTCTCACGGATACGGCGCACATAGACATCGACGGAACGGGGAGTGACAAAGCGGGCATCGCCCCAGACCGCATCGAGAAGGTGATCCCTGCTGAAGACTCGGCCTGGATGCCGCGCAAGGTAATCCAGCAGCCGGAACTCCGTCGCCGTGGTGGCGGTCAGCTCGCCGCGAACCCGCAGCTGCATGGCATTGGCATCAATCGTCACTTCTTCAAACTGGATGACTGCAGGCGTCGTGGGCCTCTCGAAACGGCGAAGCACCGCCTTCACCCGCGCCACGAGTTCGCGCGTGGCAAACGGCTTGGTAATGTAATCGTCGGCACCCAGTTCAAGCCCCAGAACGCGGTCATTTTCACCTGCCCGCGCGGTGAGGAAGATGATGGGAACCGTTGAGAGTCCCGCATGACCGCGCAGCCGTCGGCACACGTCCAGTCCGTCTCCTCCCGGCACCATGATGTCCAGCAGGAAGAGCGCGGGGGTCTGGCGCTCGGCGTCCGGAATCAGATTGCCGGGGGTATGAAACAGCCGAACGGTGAAGCCTGCGGCCTCCAGATGATGCTGAACGAGCCGCGCAATATCTGTGTCATCTTCAAGTACAAAGACCGTCTGACTCAACCGGATTGTCCTCATCCTGCGAGCGAACGCATGACAGTTGCTGCCGCTCGCAATCATGAACAGACTACTGCACTGAGGCAAATAGATTGCAAACGTTGTGTAAATTTGCCAGCCCCATGCGCTCCCCGCAAGCTGCTGGAAGCGTGCAATTTGCTTGACTTGCATGGGAATTGTCTGGGACACTCCAACCGCGCTGTTGGAATCGGGTCAGGCACGGCCTGTACCGTCGCGAGCAGGCTTCACCGGGCAACTCCATCGAACGCCTGCCTCATTCAATGAATCGCCGGAAAGTTGGCCAGAAAGAGAGAGGGTATGAAGAAGTATCTCGCTGAATTGGTCGGTACGTTCATCCTGGTTCTATTTGGATGTGGAACCGCGGTTGTCGCGGGCGACAAGGTCGGAATCCTGGGCATCGCGTTCGCCTTCGGATTCGCCCTGATCGGCGCGGCGTATGGCATCGGCCCCATCTCCGGATGCCATATCAACCCAGCCGTCAGCCTTGGGGTTTGGGCTGCGGGACGCATGAAGACGACGGACATGATTGGCTACTGGGTGGGTCAGTTTGTCGGCGGCATTCTCGCCGCCGGTGTGTTGAGCGCCATCGTCAGCGGAGTGGGCGGCGGATACGACATTGGAGCCAGCGGGCTTGGACAGAATGGCTGGGGAACCGGCTATCAGGGCGGTTACGGCACCACGTCTGCGATTCTGTTTGAATTCATGGCCACGCTCATCTTCGTGATTGTCATCCTCGGCTCCACGCAAAAGAGCGCGCCCGCTGGGTTCGCAGGTCTGGCCATCGGCATTACCCTGGTGGTCATTCATATTTTCGGCATTCACATCACAGGCGTGAGCGTGAATCCGGCGCGCAGCCTTGGGCCCGCGTTGTTCGTCGGCGGTAAAGCCCTTTCGCAGGTCTGGCTATTTCTGCTGATTCCAAGCATTGCGGGCATCGCTGCTGGCCTCCTGTTCAGAACCGGTCTGCTGGAAACGGAATAGCTCGGCACGAGGCCGTGTGGCAAGGCGACAGGCGCGCACGCTAGTCTAGGTCCGTGGGACCCGGCGGGGTTCACCTCCGGGCCCTGCGGAGAATTTATGACCTGGATCATTCTGATCATTGGAGTGGTTGTCGGCGCCTTCTCGGGAGTGGTGGGGCTAGGCGGTGGCATTCTTTTCGTCCCGGCG
>JAJXWS010000079.1 GCA_021781495.1 Acidobacteriota bacterium
TTGGCGCCATCGCCGAATCCTGTTAGGGGCTGTACCGTCATGTCAAATATCCTGGAGCAACTTCCCATTGGCCAGAAGGTGGGCATCGCCTTCTCCGGCGGCCTTGATACCAGCGCAGCACTGCACTGGATGAAGCAGAAGGGCGCGCTGCCGTATGCCTATACCGCAAATCTCGGTCAGCCCGACGAGTCCGATTACGATGCCATTCCGCAAAAGGCCCTCGAATACGGCGCCGTCAAGGCCCGCCTCATCGACTGCCGCGCGCAGCTGGTGCGCGAAGGCCTGGCCGCGCTGCAAAGCGGCGCCTTCCACATCTCCACCGCCGGCGTCACCTACTTCAACACCACGCCCATCGGCCGCGCCGTTACCGGAACCATGCTCGTCAGCGCCATGAAAGAGGACGACGTCAGCATCTGGGGCGACGGCAGCACCTTCAAGGGCAACGACATCGAGCGCTTCTACCGCTACGGCCTCCTCGTCAACCCCGATCTGAAGGTCTACAAGCCCTGGCTCGACGAGGCCTTCATCGATGAGCTCGGCGGCCGCGCAGAGATGTCCGCCTTCATGCAGAAATCCGGCTTCGAGTACAAGATGTCCGCAGAGAAGGCCTACTCCACTGATTCGAACATCCTCGGCGCCACGCATGAAGCCAAGGACCTCGAGCACCTCAGCAGCAGCATGAAGATCGTCGTGCCCATCATGGGCACCGCCTTCTGGCGAGACGATGTTGAAGTCAAGCGCGAAGAGGTTACCGTCCGCTTCCACGAGGGCTGGCCCGTCGCCCTCAACGGCGTCGAGTACTCTGACTCCGTCGAGCTGCTGCTCGAAGCCAACCGCATCGGTGGCCGCCACGGCCTCGGCATGAGCGACCAGATCGAGAACCGTATCATCGAGGCCAAGAGCCGCGGCATCTACGAGGCTCCCGGCCTGGCGCTGCTCTACATCGCCTACGAGCGCCTCATCACCGGCATCCATAACGAAGACACCATCGAGCAGTATCGCGAAAACGGCAGAAAGCTCGGCCGCCTTCTCTACCAGGGACGCTGGTTCGATCCGCAGGCCATCATGCTGCGTGAAAGCGCGCAGCGCTGGGTCGCCAAGCCCATCACCGGCGAGGTCACGCTTGAGCTGCGCCGCGGCAACGACTACTCCATCCTCAACACCACCTCGCCCAACCTCACCTTCAAGCCCGAGCGCCTCACCATGGAGAAGGGCGAATCCACCTTCTCGCCGCGCGACCGCATCGGCCAGCTCACCATGCGCAATCTCGACATCACTGACACGCGCGAAAAGCTGCTCACCTACGCGCAGACCGGTCTACTCACCCTGCTCAATGAGTCAACCATGCCGCAACTCAAGGGCAGCGGCGAAAAGAAATAGCGCACGCATACCGTTGCACCAGCCAGCGCGGACCCGCTCTCACATCGGATCCGCGCTTTCGTTTTGCATCAGTGTCCGCCACGCAGAGCGCCATCCACTCCCGTGCTACAATTGCGCCGAATCCACCTGAGTCATACACGATGGCCAGGGGATGTCACGCGCTCAGGCCTTCGCGCACCATCCGCCATTCCCTTGCGATCCAGCGCCCAACTCGAAGCGCAACAGACGCTCCCACCGCGCTGGGCGCAGTCCTTGCAAGCGGCTGTGGTCGTCGCGCTCGCGTCCTTTCTGCTACTCGTCCATCTCGGCCACGGCGCGCTCATGGACTGGGATGAGGCCATCTACGCGCAGGTCTCGCGCGAAATCCTCACCAGCCATCAGTGGCTCACGCTCCACTGGCAGCAGCAGCCCTTCTTTCAAAAGCCTCCGCTCAGCTTCTGGATTACAGCCACGCTCTTCCGCATCTTCGGCGTCTCGGAGTTCTGGGCGCGCGTTCCCTCTGCCCTCGCGGGCGTCGGCGTCGTGCTTCTCACGCTGCTCATCGCGCGTCGCCTGGCAAACAATCGCACCGCTCTCATCGCCGCGGCCGCGCTGCTCACCACCCGGCAATTTGACGACGTTGCGCGCCAGGGCACAACGGACACGCTCCTCTGCCTGTGCATCTATCTCGCCGTCTACTTCTATCTGCGGATCACTCCGCAGCGCGTTCTCTTCTTCTACGCAATGTGCGCCGCCATCGGCCTTGGAGCCATGATCAAAGGCCCGGCCGTACTGCTTGCGCCGCTGGCCATCGCAATCCACTGGCTCATCAAGCGCGACGGCAAGATCGTCATCGCGCCCAGGCACATCTTCGCCGGCGCTCTTCTCTTCCTCGTCATCGTCGCCCCGTGGCATCTCTGGATGCTGGCCCAGCATGGCCGCGCCTTCCTCAGCAGCTATGCCGGATATCAACTCGCCGCCCGCGCAACACACGTGCTCGAAGGCTCCGGCGGCGGCCCATTCTTCTATCTGCAGGTCGTCCTGCGCGGCGCATTCCCCTGGAGCATCCTCGCGCTCCTCGCCGCCGTCCGCTGGCTCTGGCGCCGCCAATGGGCTTACAACCTCCCGTGGATTCTCATCCTCGGCACGTTACTCCTTTACTCATGCATCCCCACCAAGCACGCGTGGTACATCCTGCCCGTCTATCCCGCGCTCGCCATTGAAGCGGCTCGATTGCTCGCAGACGCCGGCCAACGATGGCGCGTCGTGCAATACGCCACCGTCGCCGTCGTAACCATTGGGCTCGCCCTTGCCTCCACCAAATTCCTGCAACGCAGTGGCGATCCGCTCGCCAATCAAGTCGCGCAGCTTGCGCGGCAGGCACAGAGTCCGCGCGGCTCCAGCCCGCTTCTCATTCTCACGCTGCCCGGCTCCGCCACGAATCTCGACACACCCACGGCAGCCTTTTACAGCAATCGCCCCACGGTCCTGCTCGCCGTCCCCGCAGACGCCGATAAACTCGCCGCTCTCCTGCAGACCCGCTCGCCCCTCGACGCGATTCTTCCCACCGACGCACTTCCACTGCTGGCCAGCAGCGTGCACGTGCAGCCCACGGCACGCACCCGTCAGTTGTGTTACGCGCAGCTTTCTCTGCAATAGCGCCAGGCTTGCGTCATTCCGCTCTGGCCAGCGTCCCAATCAGCGTCTCTCGGCGCTGGTTGGCCATCGCGTCCGCATTGCGCAGCACGCGCAGCCATGCGTAAAACGCAACCGCGGCCAGCAGCAGAAAGATGGGCACAGCCATCCACAGCCGGCCAAAGTACACGCACGGCCCAAACACCATCGCGCCCACGCCCAGCAGTGTAAATTGCACCAGCATGCTCAGCAGCGCACTCGAGGCCGATGCATGCTGCCGCCCCAGCCGTCCCAGGTTCATGCGATGCGGCATGTTCAGGCTGAACAAATTGCCCACCGCCAGGTTCGCAGGCAATGCAAAGAACACCCATGCCGTTGTCGCCATGGCCAGTGTCGCGCTTGGCCAGCCCAGCCGCAAGCTCGCCAGAATCCCCGCCAGCAGCGCCACCAGGCCGAACAGCCCCGCATGAAACAGGTTCTTTGCAAACAGTACCGTGCGAATCGGCGTAGGCGAAAGAAACAGCAGTTGAATGCCCGCGCCCTCGCCGCCCAGGTTGTTGTAGATCACCTGCGATGAGCCCAGCAGCGCATACCCCACGCATAGCGGCAGCGCCAGCGCGAATGTAGTCCCCGCGCCACCCGCGTTCGAGTGGAACAGGCTGCCGATAATGATCACCATGAACAGCGGCGCGCCCACGGAGTAGATCAGCGGCATCGATCGCATCACCGTGCGCAATTCCTTCTCCATCACCGCGGCAATCGGCCCCGTGCCATCCAGCAGCCACGCGCCGTGCGCCGGCGCAGCTTCTTTCTTTGTCGGAGCCTCCCCAAGATTCTCGCCGCGATATTCCGCGCGCAGCCGCACTGCCAGCAGACCTCCCACCAGCAGCACATATCCGCCCAGCAGTCCCAGGGAGCGCGCCGCGCGCGCCGGATGCGGTCCCGCGGCGCGTGTCAGCTCCACGGCGGTCAGCCCCGGCGGCAGCCACCACTGCACCGCATAGCCCTTGCGGATCCACGGCGCCAGCCTGCGCCCCAGCGAGCGCTCCGCCGCTGCCTCTCGCGCCTTGTCCTGCGCATCTTGCGCCTCGTGCAGCGCCGGGTTCAGCAACTGCAGGCTCAGCAGGAACAGCACAAACACCGCGCTTAGAATCTCGCGCGTGCGCCGCTGCGACAGCCATCGATCCACCCACGCCAGAATCACCCGCGCCAACAGCACATTGAACGCCGCAAAGCCCAGCAGCCCCAGCACCGTCATTGCAAACAGATCCGGTCGCGCCAGCGTCACCCCAGTCAAAATGCCAATGCTGCACAGCCCGCCCAGTAGCGTCGAGACATCCAGCAGACCAAACACCACGTTCAACACAAAAAACGTGCTGAAGCCAAGCGGAAAGCGCAGCAGAACGCTCAAGTCAAACTGTTCTTGAAAGGAAGCCAGCGCCACCGGCACCATCTGCCAGATCAGGCACAGCATCCAGAACAGCGCCGGCAGCAGCGGCCACATGCGCTGCGCGGTAATCTGATACGCTGCCAGGCCCGCCACCGTCGCAAGCCCCAGCCCCATCATGCCGTAGATGCCGTAGCCCACCGCGCGCGCGCCAAACTCGAACACGCCCTCGCTCGAGCGCATTCGATTGCGAAGCGCCTGCCAGCGCATCTGCGCCAGCGCCGCGTACTGCGCGCGCGCCAGGCGGCTCAGCGGCTCTACGCCAGCCATGAGAGCTCCTGCCCCGCTTCCCGGCTGCTCGCACCCACAATGGAAAGAAAAATCTCCTCCAGCGTCAGCCGTTCCTCGCCTGTCGCACCTGGCAGCGTGCTGGCAACGCCCGCGCGCAGCTCCTCTATCGACCCGTTCGCCACCAGCCGCCCCTGGTGAATGATGGCCACGTGGCTGCACAGCCGCTCCACAATCTCCAGCACATGCGTAGTTAAAAAGATGGTTGCGCCGCGCTGAATCATCCGCTGCAGCATCGCCTTCAGCATGCCTGCTGCAATGGCATCCACGCCCTCAAACGGCTCATCCAGAAACAGCACCTTCGGCGCGTGAATCACCGCCGCCGCCAGCGCCAGCTTCTTCTGCATCCCATGCGAGTAGTCCGTGATCAGCTTGCGCCGCTCGCCCGCCAGCTGCATGAATTCCAGCAGCTCCTCTGTGCGCGCATTCGTCGTCTCGCGATCCAGCCCGTACATGCGGCCCACAAACCGCAGATACTCCGGCGCCGTCAGCCGTCCCATCAGCGCCATGCCCTCCGGCACCACGCCAATCTGCTGCTTCAGCCCCAGCGCGCTGGCAGAGAACGGCTGGCCCAGAATCGAGATCGTGCCCGCGCTCGGCTCCAGCAGCCCGGTCAGCATCTTGATGGTGGTGGACTTTCCCGCCCCGTTCGGTCCCAGAAAGCCAAAGAACTGGCCCGGCGCCACGCTCAGCGTCACATCGCACACAGCCGTCAGTTCCCCAAAGCGCCGCGTCAGTCCTCGCGTCTCAATCGCCGGAGTTTCCATGTGCCGCCAGCATAGCAAGATTCAGCCGCCCGGCAAACACGCCACCGCAATTGTGCCAACGACGGCAACACCTGCGAGTCAGTCTTTCGTGCTGCCGCTCTCTGCCTCCGCCGTGCCCAGCGGATCGTTCTCGCGGTCCGTCACCTCGGTGATAGCCGCCAGCCGCGCCGCCAGCTCCGGCGTCCAGCACCGCTCCGGAGCACGCCAGCTCCAGTTGCCCGTCGCCACCGCCGGCGTATTCATGCGCGCCTTAGACCCCAGTTCCAGCAAGTCCTGCGCCGGGGCAATCGCCATCTGTGCCACGCTCGCATTCGCCGCGCGAATCAGCGGCCACGCCGGCCGGTCGTGCACCGGACCCACCAGCGCCTCCGTGGCGCGGCGCTCCGCCTCGCCCGAAGTCTGCCACCAGCCCTGCGTCGTGTCGTTGTCGTGCGTGCCCGAATAGGCCACCGTGGCAGGCACAAACTGGTGCGGCAGGTGGTTATGTGCAGCCTTGTCGCCAAAGCCGAACTGCAGCACCTTCATCCCCGGCATGCCCAGGCCCAGCCGCAGCGCATCCACCTCCGCGGTAATCACGCCCAGGTCCTCGGCCACCAGCGGCAGCGGCCCCAGCGCCGCTTCCAGCGCTTCAAACAGCGCCCGCCCCGGTCCCGGAACCCATTCGCCATTCACCGCCGTCTCTTCCTCCGCGGGAATCGACCAGTACGCCTCAAAGCCGCGGAAGTGATCCAGACGCACAATGTCGTACAGCTCGCGCGCTCGCCGGATGCGCTCCACCCACCAGTCATACTCGCGCATCGCCAGCATCTCCCAGCGATACAGCGGATTCCCCCAGCGCTGTCCCGTCGGCGAAAAGTAATCCGGCGGCACGCCCGCAATCCGCACCGGCTTCAAATCCGCGTCCAGGTCGAAAATGGCCGGGTGGACCCACACATCCGCCGAGTCCATGTTCACAAAGATGGCCACATCGCCCAGGATGCGGATGCTGCTTCGCGCCGCCGCTTCGCGCAGGTCTGTCCATTGTTTGGCAAAGGCAAACTGCAGCGCCTGTTCCTGTGCCAGCGCGCGGCCGTGCTCGGCCGCCGCGCGCGCCACCGCATGCGGCTCGCGCCGCCGTAGTTCTTCCGGCCACTCGGTCCACGCGCCCGTCTTGTACACCCGGCGCAGTACCGCATACAGCGCATAGTCTGCCAGCCAGTTTTCTTCCGCGCGGCAAAACTCCTGAAACTCCTGCCACTGCGCCGCAAGCTTCGGGTCGTGTGCGCCGCGATCCAGAAAGTTTCCTGCTGCCTCTTCCAGCAGCGGCAGCTTGCGGCTCTCCACGTCGCCAAAGTCCACGTTTCCGCTGCGGCCTGCCAGCCCGGCAATGCGCTCTCCGTCTATCCAGCCCCAGTCCGACAAAAACTCCAGGCTGATCAAAAACGGATTCCCCGCAAACGCCGACGACCCCGCATACGGCGAGTTCCCATATCCCGTGGGACACAGCGGCAGCACCTGCCACACATGCTGTTTGGCCGCCGCCAGAAACTCCACAAACTCATACGCGGCCGGGCCCAGGTCTCCAATGCCGCCATACGACGGCAGCGAACTCACATGCAGCAACACACCAGACGAACGTTGAAACTCCATGTCCGCATTATCTCCGCCGCGCCGCGCCCCGCGTGCAAAAAACCTTCGCGGTTTCCCGCCTTGCATACAAAAAGGCCCGCATCGCAGCGATGCGGGCCTCATTGCGGTTTGCCTCCGCGCCCTGCCTACTGGCCGGGAATCTGCGATCCCTGCGGCTTCGGATTCACGCGGATGCGGTTGCGCTTCTTGTAGTCATTGATCACGTTGCTGGCAAAGACCTCAAAGGCCTCGCTGCGGCGCTGGTCCAGCATCTGGTCGCGCGTCTGATCCATGTTCTTCTGGATCTCGTCCGGCGTAGGCTGCTCCTTGTCCACAATCTTCGCCACCACGCCCGTGCGCCCTGCGTTGATCGGCCCGCTGATGTTGCCCGGAGCCAGGTCAAACAGCTGCGGAGCCACCTGGCCCACCTGGCCCAGATCCGGCACCTGGTCGCTCAGCTTCACCAGGTCGCTCGACTTCACCGTCGCGCCTTCCTGCTTGGCGGCCTTGGCCAGATCGTTCAGGTTCTTGGCCAGCTCTGACAGTTCCTTCGTCTTCTGGCCCAGCAGCGCAGGCAGCTTCTCCGCGCGATAGTCATCCAGCACGTTGCTCTTCCAGTCCGCAAACGCCGGAGCATGCGCCGCGGTCACGCCCGTCACCTGGAACACCGCGTAGCCTTCGCCCGTCGGCGCAAACTGCGCCGGGTCTCCCTGCTTGGACTGGAACGCCTTGGCCAGCAGTGCCGAGCTGTCCGGCAGCGCTGCAATCACGCCCTGCTCCGCCACCGGCGGCGCCGTCACCAGTTGCAGATGATGCGCCGTTGCCGTCGCCTGCAGGCCGCTCTTGATGGCCTCCGACGTCAGTTGCCGCGCATAGTTCTCCTGCGCCGCCGCTGACTTCTCGCGAATCAGCGTTGCCTGAATCGTCGGCAGCACCTCGTTCAACTGCTGCGTGTGCGCCTGCTGCCGCTCCTCCACCTGCACAATGTGATAGCCGTACTGCGTCTTCACTATCTGCGTGTCGCCAATCTTCTGCGTGAAGATCGCCTTGTCGAACTCCGGCACCATCCGGCCGCGCTGCGCAAAGCCCAGCTCGCCGCCGGAGTCCTTGCTGCCCGGGTCATCGGAGTACTTCTTCGCCAGGTCGGCAAAGTTCGCGCCGCCCTGGATCTGCTTCAGAATGCCCTCCGCCTTGGCCTTCGCCGCAGCGTCCGTCTTCGCATCCGCGCCCGGGTCCACCTTGATCAGGATGTGACGTGACCGCGCCTGCTCCGGAACCTGGTACTCCGACAGGTGCTGCGTATAGTACTGCTGAATTTCCTGCTGCGTCGGCTGCTGCACGCCGCCCGGCACCTGCTCCGGCGTAAACGCAAAGTACGTAATCGTGCGCTGCTCCGGCACCGCCTTCGCATAGCGCACCGCGTTCTGTTTGAAGAACGACTCCAGCTCCGCGTCCGACGGGTTGATCTGCTTCCGCAGGTCGTCCGACGAGATCACCGCGTAGTCAAACTTGATCTTCACGTTGTTCTTCAGGTAGGCGTCACGCACCTCCTGGTCGCTCACCGTCACGCCCGCCGTGATCAGCGCCTCCAGCCGGCGAATGGCGATGTCGTTCTTCACGTTCGACTCAAAGTCCGCCACTGACGTGTTGAAGCGGTTCTCAATCAGCGCCGCGTACTGTTCGTTCCCGATGAACTTGCCGTTCGGGAACAGTACCTGACCCGCCGAGCCCGTGTGCAGATAGCGCAGCAGATCGTCGTTCGTCACGTGGATGCCCAGCTTCTCTGCCTCGTCCAGCAGAATCTGCTGCTGCACCAACTGCTGTCCCACCTGCTGCTCAAACAGGCTCTGAATCATTGGGTTGTCCGCATACGCGGGGTTCCGCTGCAGAATCTGCTGCCGCGCTAGCTCTTGCACCTTCAGCTGGCTGATCGAATCGCCGGAAGAGAGAAACCGGCTATACCAGTGCGGGTACACCACGGCATACGTGTCGGCCGAAACCGCACCGCCCGCCGCAAGTCCGGGGATCAGGTAAACCACCATCGACACCGATGCGGCGGCGATGATGACGACGAACAAAGCCTTCGTCACACGATTGTCTTTTTGCAGGAAACGGATCATGGATGGACTTGAGCCTTCAACTCTCTACACGCGTTATTCAGAAGCCAACCCGCGGCGGATCCGGTGGACGGAACCGGGGGCGTGCATCTTCCACGAATGCGCTAATCTCGCTCGACGCGATTCATTGCAATTATAGACGACGGAGGGCACCCGCACCGGCCCGCTCCGCAGCGCAATTCCGCCGCCCTTTCCGCCGCTCCCAAAAGACAACGGGCACCCCTGCCCCCAGGGATGCCCGCCGCCTGCCTCCCAGCCTCCCGGCACTCAGCGCCAGTAGTAAAATCCGCCGGAGTAAAAGTAAGGACGGTAGTACGCCGGCCCGTAAGGATACGGGGACGCATAGGGATAGGGGTACCCGTAACCATACGGCCTGCCATAGCCGCGCCGATACAGCCGCGGTCCGCCCTGCTCCAGACCCTGCGCCAGCCGGTCCGCCTCTTCCTGGCTCACCGGATTCACCGTCAACGGCGCCGCCAGGTGAAAGCTCACCTGCGCCTCTGCCGGGATCCACGCATTCGGCCCCGACGACGCCGCGGAAACCGCCGCGCCCGTCCCACCGCCGGCGACTGCGCCAATCGCCGCCCCGGTGCCGCCGCCCGCCACGCCGCCGATAATCGCACCCAGCAGCGCGCCGCCGAAGGTATTTCCAGCCGTCCGCCCTGCCTTATTCGGGCTCTTCACCAGGAACGGGTCCGACTGCAGCAGATAGTTCTGTCCACCCAGGTCCATCGAGGTCAGCTGCAGCGCCAGCTTCGAGCTGCCCGCCAGCGTGCCCCGCTCCGTCTGCTGCACATCCGTCACCACGCCGTGCATCGTCGCGCCCCGCGGAATCGCCAGCACGCCGCCCACCGTCACATCCCGAATCACCGTAAACTGCACCGGCGTGCCCTGCACTGCCCGCTTGCTGCTCACCGGCTCACTTGTGCGCAGTTGCAGCAGCGTCCCGGCCGGAATCGTCACCGGCCCGTTCGCCAGCTGATAGCTCGGCCCCTGCTGCTCGCCATACTGCTGCGGATATCCCTGCTGCCGTCCCGGATACGGATTCCGCCCATACCCCGGCTGCTGTCCATATCCCGGCTGCCCGTAGCCCGGCTGCTGGCCGTAACCCGGCTGACCATACCCCGGTCCCTGGTTCTCTCCGTACTGGGGTTGCTGGCCATACTGCGGCTGTTGCCCATACTGCGGCTGTTGCCCATACTGCGGTTGCTGCCCGTATTGCGGCTGCTGCCCGTATTGCGGTCGCTGTCCACTCTGCGGCTGTTGCCCATACTGGGGTTGCTGGTTCTGGTTGTCAGGCGCACCCGTATCCGGTGGCCCGTTATCCTCCGCGCTCTGCGCGCCCGCACCCGGCCCCATCGACTGGTCCGCCGCCGGGTTGCCTACCTTCAGATTGTTGTGGACCGCCGTCACTCCCGGCACGCCCTTCGCAATCGACTCCGCCAGCGTTCGCGACGACTCGCTCGAAACCGTGCCTGACAGCGTCACCTCGCCCTGGATAGTCGCCGCCGTAATCAAATCATTCTTCAGCGTTTGCGAGGCATCCAGCGCATGCACCACGTCCATCTCAATCTGGCCGTCCGTGCGCTGCCCCGTGGACGCGCTCTGCGCCACCCCCGCCGCGCCGCAAAAGGCAACCGCAGCCACCAGCGTCAGCACCCGGCGAGAAAATCCTCCGCTCCGCAACCATTTCATGGTTCTCTTCTCCTGCCATCGCACTGCGAAAGCCTGTAACCCTTTTTAGACACGCCTTCGCGGAACCTGTTACTCCTAGCAACCCCGCCGCCACGGAAAAGTTCCGCGTAAACGCACCGCAAAACCGTCCATCTCAGGCCTTGGCCGCAGCCGTCTGCGCCCCCTGCGGCGCCAGGTTCTGGTTGTCCGGAAAAAAAATCTCAAACACCGTGCCCGACGGCCTTCCTCCCGCCGTCGTCCGGCTCTTCACATGCACCAGCCCGTGGTGCTTGGCAATGATCTCGTGGCTCACCCACAGCCCCAGCCCCGTGCCCGTCACGCTCTTCGTGGTAAAGAACGCCTCGAAGATGTGCTCGCGCACTCCCGGCCCCATGCCGCTGCCCGTATCCGCCACTGTCAGCCGCACCCCTTCCTGCTCCGGATACTTCCAGTTCCGCGACCTCCGCGCCCGCACCAGAATCCGCCCCCCGCCTGCCGTTGCGTCAATGGCATTGCCCACCAGGTTGGCCATCACCTGCCGCACCTCGCCCGCAAAGCAGAACAGGCTGATCGCCGGATCGTAGTCGCGCACCACCTGGATGCCCAGCGTGTTCAGCCGTACCTGGTACAGGCTCAGCAGCGAGTCCAGCAGCTCCGCCATCGTCGTCCGCGCCGGCAGCGTGGACTGCCGGTAGAAGCGCAGCGTCTGCTGCGTAATCTCAGTAATGCGCCGCGCTTCGTGCTCGGCCATCTCCACGTAGCCCATCGCCGGCTGCTCCAGCCCGCAGTAGTTGCGCAGCAGAAACAGCAGGTTCGTAATCGCCTCCAGCGGATTGTTAATCTCGTGCGCAATCGACGCCGCCAGCCGTCCCGCCGCGGCCAGCTTTTCCGTCCGCCGCAGTGCCTCCTCGGCCCGCTTGCGCTCGCTCGCATCCAGCACAATCACGCCCACCCAGCGCACCTGGTTCGGCATCGTCCGCACCGGATATGCGCTCACCAGCCAGGTCCACGGCCGCTTGCTGTCGGCCTGCTGTCCGCTCAGCTCCAGGTTGCGCTCCGGTTCCCCGGCGGCAAACACCCCCTGCACGGCATCCTCCAGCTCCTGCGCCACGGGATCCGGCAGCAGCTCTGCCAGCGTCCTGCCCAGGTGCCGGCTCAGCGAGATCCCCGTCATCCCGGCAAACACCTGGTTCACGCGCACAAACCGGCTGCTCGAATCCAGAAACGCCAGCCCGATCGGCGCATTCGCCAGCATCGAGTCCAGCAGTGAAAGCGTGTCGTTCAATCCCGTTCGCTGCTCGTCAATCGACGCCACCATCCGGTTGAACGCCTCAATCAGGTCGCCGAACTCGTTATGCACCGTCACCGGCAGCGGAAAATTCCCGCCCTCCACCGGCGAGTCCATCAGCGCCCGCGTGCCCCGGTGCAACACCGCCAGCGGCCGCGAGATCGCCCGCGCCATCAGCATCACCAGCAGTGCCGAAGCCGCTATCCAGATCACGCCAAAGATGAACGTGCCCCGCACAATCGGCTGCAGCTGCTCCGTGTCCCAGGCGCGATCGTTCTCCACCCAAACCATGCCGCGCAGCGTGCCGTCCGTGTAGATCGGCGCTGTGCCCTCCCAGCGTCCCTGTCCCAGCGCGAAGACCCGGGCCTGGTTCTCGCGCAGCAGCGGCATCGCTGCCCGCTCCACCGGCAGCAGGGTTACCAGGTCCGCGTCCCCCTTGCTCACAAAAAGCACATTCCCCTCGGGGTCCGTCACCTTGGCCAGCGCCACGTTCGGCGACTCGCCCGCAATCCGCACCGAGTAGCTCACCCAGCCTGGCTGGTTCTCCAGCAGCGCCTCGCGCACCTGCAGCGCCAGCGCCACAGCCTGGTGCTGCAGCCGCTGGTCGGTGCGTTCGTGGATGTCACGCGCCTGCTTGCTCACCAGCAGCAGCGCAAACAGCAGAATCGACAGTGCCTCCAGCAGCACCAGCCCTGCCAGCATCTGCCATCGAATCGACCGCGGCCACAAGCGTATGCGCAAGCCCTCTCACCCCCACACGGTCCGTGCGCCCCGGCCTGCCGAAGCCCCCGGACTCGCCCTCTTACCGCCTTTACTTCGCTGCCGGCGCCGCCGTCAGCGCCTTTGCAATCTGCCGGCCGTGGAACCGGCCATTCTCAATGAAGATCTCGTTCGTGCGCGACCCCGCCACAATCACGCCCGCAAGATAGACCCCCGGCACATTGCTCTCCAGCGTCTCCGGGTTACACACCGGCAGCCGGTCGTTGCCCTCAAACCGCACCCCCAGCCCCTCCAGAAACGTAAAGTCCGGATGATACCCCGTCATGGCGAACACAAAGTCGTTGTGCAGCGTCTTCTCGCCCTCCGGCGTCTTCAGCGTCACCGTGTCCGGAGTGACCTCCACCACGCTCGAATTAAAGTACGCCTTGATCTCGCCATGCTTGATGCGGTTTTCAATGTCCGGCTTGATCCAGTACTTCACGTGCCGATGCAGTTCCGGGTCGCGATGCACCAGCGTCACCCGCGCTCCGTGCCGCCACAGCTCCAGAGCCGCAATCGCCGCCGAGTTCTTCCCGCCAATCACCACTACGTCCAGCCCGAAGTACGGGTGCGGATCGTCGTAGTAGTGATGCACCTTGCTCAGGCTCTCGCCCGGAATCCCCATCATGTTCGGCAGATCGTAGTAGCCCGTGGCAATCGCCAGCTTCCGCGCCTTCAGCGCGCCGTGCCGTCCAAAGCGATCCACCGTGCGCACCACAAATTCGCCGTCCGCGCCCGTCACGCCCTCCACCCGCAGATACTGCCGCACATCCAGCCGGTAGTGCGCCGCCACCTGTCGGTAATACTGCAGCGCCTCGTTCCGCGTCGGCTTCGCATTCGGGCTCGGAAACGGAATATCCCCGATCTCCAGCAGCTCCGACGTCGTAAAGAACGTCATGTGCGACGGGTAGTGGAACAGCGAGTTGCAGATGCATCCCTTGTCCACCAGCACCGCCTTCAGGCCCGCCTTCTGCGCCTCAATCGCGCACGCCAGCCCGGTCGGCCCCGCCCCCACCACCAGCAGATCCGCCACCTGCTCCTGTTCCGTGCTGCTCCTGTTCTCGTTCATGCCTCTAGCTTAGGACATTCCGCACCCTTCGGGGCCTCTGCTTTGCCCGTCCGCGCCCGCACCGTCCTCTTTGGATTACCCTATTAGGTTCGGAAGGAGCTGTTTCATGACCATCATCCGGCAACAGGACTTCATCGCCAGCGTCGCCGCTGCACTGCAATACATCAGCTACTACCATCCCGTCGACTACATCACCAGCCTCACCAAAGCCTACGAGCGCGAGCAGTCCCCCGCGGCCAAGGACGCCATCGCGCAAATCCTCATCAACAGCCGCATGTGCGCCGAGGGCCACCGCCCCATCTGCCAGGACACCGGCATCGTCACCGCCTTCCTCAAGGTCGGCATGGACGTCCGCTTCGAGCCCGCTCCCGGCGAGCAGCCCATGAACATCCAGCAGATGGTCGATGAAGGCGTTCGCCGCGCCTACCTCGACCCCGACAACAAGCTCCGCGCCTCCATCCTGGCCGACCCCGCCGGAGCCCGCAAGAACACCAAAGACAACACCCCCGCCGTCGTCAGCACTGAGCTCGTCCTTGGCAACACCGTCGAGGTCACCGTCGCGGCCAAGGGCGGCGGCTCTGAGGCCAAAAGCAAATTCATCATGCTCAACCCCTCTGACTCCATCGTCGAGTGGGTCCTCAAAACCGTGCCCACCATGGGCGCCGGATGGTGCCCGCCAGGCATGCTCGGCATCGGTATCGGCGGCACCGCAGAGAAGGCCATGCTCCTCGCCAAGGAGTCCCTCATGGACCCCATCGACATCCAGGACCTCATCGCCCGCGGCCCTTCGAACCGCGCCGAAGAGCTCCGCATCGAGCTCTACGACAAGGTCAATCGCCTCGGCATCGGCGCGCAGGGCCTCGGCGGCCTCACCACTGTCCTCGACGTCAAGGTGCGCGACTACCCCACCCACGCCGCCAACCTGCCCGTGGCCATGATTCCCAACTGCGCCGCCACGCGCCACGCCCACTTCGTCCTCGACGGCTCCGGCCCCGTCTTCCTCGATCCGCCCGACCTCCACGACTGGCCCACCCTCACCTACGACGTCTCCGGCGCGCGCCGCGTCAACCTCGATACCGTCACCCGCGAAGAAGTCGCCACCTGGAAGCCCGGCGAAGTCCTCCTGCTCAACGGCAAGCTCCTCACCGGCCGCGACGCCGCCCACAAGCGCATGACAGACATGCTCAACCGCGGCGAAACGCTCCCCGTCGACTTCCACAACCGCTTCATCTATTACGTCGGCCCCGTCGATCCCGTCCGCGAAGAGGTCATCGGACCCGCCGGCCCCACCACTGCCACGCGCATGGACAAGTTCACCCGCCAGATGCTCGCCCAGACTGGACTCCTCGGCATGGTCGGCAAAGCCGAGCGCGGACCCGCCGCCATCGACGCCATCCGCGAGTTCGGCGCCGTCTACCTCATGGCCGTCGGCGGAGCAGCCTACCTCGTCGCCAAGGCCATCCACTCCTCGCGCGTCCTCGCCTTCGAGGACCTCGGCATGGAAGGCATCTACGAGTTCGATGTCCGCGACATGCCCGTCACCGTCGCCGTCGACTCCAAGGGCACCAGCGTCCACCAGACCGGCCCCGCCGAGTGGCAGCAGCGCATCGCCAACATCCCCATCCTCACCTAAGCACAAGGGGACGTCGCACAAACGTCCCCCGCAGCCCCTCGCCTGTCATCCTGAGCGACCGAAGGGAGTCGAAGGATCCGCGGTTGCTTGTCCCCCCAACATCAGGTGGGCACCAAACACAATCACCGGGTGCCCCAGGTCTCGCTTCTGAGACCTGGGTAAGCAAACTCCATCACCACACCCCTAGGGTTTCCCATTCATGCCGCGCTCTTTGCGGCATGGATGGGAAACCACAACCCCCACCCAACCTCTGTCATCCTGAGCGACCGAAGGGAGTCGAAGGATCTGCGGTTGCTTTTCCCACCC
>JAJXWS010000150.1 GCA_021781495.1 Acidobacteriota bacterium
GAAGGCAAGTAGAACCATCTACACCGCCATCGCCGCCGCGGCGCTGCTCACCGCCGGCGTGGCCAGCGCACAGGGCCCCTGCGCGGGCATGGGTCCAGGCAAAGGGCCCGGTCCAGGCATGGGCTTCGGCCCGCACCAGCCGCCCATGGAGCAGGCGCTCGGCATGGGCGGCGGCCACGGCCGCTGGTGGAATAACCCGGACATGATCCAGCAGCTCAAGCTCACCGACGACCAGCGCAAGGCCATGGACTCCATCCTCCAGGCCCATCGTGAAAAGCTCGTCGATCTGCGCGGCAACCTCGAAAAGGCTGAGATCGAGATGCAGCCCATGATGCAGCAGGACACGCTCGACAAAGGCGCCGTCCTCGCTCAGGTGGACAAGATTGCGCAGGCGCGCACCGAGCTCGAACGCGCGAACGCGCACTTCCTCCTCGACCTGCGCGACAAGCTCACGCCGGACCAGTGGAAGACCGTGCGAGACAACTTCCAGCAGCATCGCGGCTGGAAGGATCATGGTCGTGGCATGGGTGGAGGCATGGGTTTCCGCGGCGGAGCCGGTCCGGACGTGCCGCAGCCTCCGACAGCCCCCGCGCCGCCCAGCAACTAAGCTGGCGTCTGCGCAGGCTTCAACCTTGCAGAGAGCAACTGCGGTTGCGCAAGCAACCATGGCGGCAAGAGGCTCAAACCTCCTGCCGCCGTCTTTTTGCCGCTCTTACTTCGGCAGCGCCGCGTTGCGCGTCACCGTGAACGCCGCTTCCTGTTTCACCTGCGTCTCGTCCGGCTGCGCGCCGCCCACCGTCAGCGTGTAGTTGCCCGGCAGGATCGACCGGTTGCCCGCGTCGTCCACACTCGAGAGCGACCGCGGATCAATCTTCAGCGTCACCTCGCGGCTGGCACCGGCCGCAATCGACACGCGCTCAAACCCCACCAGCGAGTGAATCGGACCGCCCTGCTGCGGCGTCTTCACGTAGGCTTCCACCACCTCGTCGCCGCGTACCTTGCCCGTGTTCGTCACCGTCACCGTCGCGGTCATCGGCTCGCCCGCCTTCAGGGTCGCGGCCGAAAGCCTTACCGGCCCGTACTGGAACGCCGTATAACTCAGCCCGTAGCCAAAGCCCCACAGCGGCTTGCCCGTGTAGTAGCGATACGTCCGGTTCTTCATCGAGTAATCGACGAACGGCGCCAGCCCATCCAGCGACTTGTAGAAGGTCACCGGCAGCCGACCCGCCGGATTGTTCAGCCCCGCCAGCGTCCGCGCAATTGCCTCGCCGCCCTCCACGCCGGGATACCACGCTTCCATCACCGCCGCCGCATGTTCGTTGGCCCAGTTCAGCGCCACCGCGCTGCCGCTCTGCAGCACGACAACCACCGGCTTGCCTGTTGCCGCCACTGCTTCCAGCAGCTTCTCCTGCGGCGCGGGCAGGTCCAGGCTTGTGCGGTCGCCGCCGTCAAAGCCGGGAATCTTGATCCGCATCTCTTCGCCCTCAAGCTGCGGCGACAGTCCCACAAACGCCACCACCACATCCGCTTCCTTGGCGCGCGCCACGGCCTCGTCCAGTTCCACCTGCGCGGGAGCCTGCCACTTGAGCGTGACGCCGCCGCCTGCGCGGTCGCCCGCGTGCGAGTACTCCAGTTGAAACGCATGCGGCTGCGTATCTGCAAAGTCCATCGCAATCTCTGGATTCTTTGGGAAGTCCATCACCGGCGGGGCCGTCGGTGACGCGCCCGGCGCGGCCTTGAAGTTCCCCATCGACGAAAGGTCATGGTGGAAGTCGCCCGCCTTGCTCACATCATGCCCTGCGCGCAGGCTGCCCTCGGAGACCACCTTGCCATCCATCAGCAGCCGGTAGCTCTCCTGCGGCGAGTAGGGAAAGCTGTCAGCCGGCTCCAGCGTGAACACGTAATGTCCCGCCGCCGGCGGCGTCAGCGTGCCCGTCCAGCGCACGGAGTAGTTCGTCGTTTCCAC
Source organism: Acidobacteriota bacterium (assembly GCA_021781495.1). Lineage (GTDB taxonomy): Bacteria > Acidobacteriota > Terriglobia > Terriglobales > Acidobacteriaceae > Telmatobacter. The sequence goes on from JAJXWS010000150.1 coordinate 1,967, forward strand.
CTCCGGAGCAGGCCTCGCATTCTCCCAGTCCGCCTGCACCAGCGGCTCGTTCGTCACCGCCACCGGCCGCCCCGTCCAGTCCGGCGTGGCAAAGAACTCCGTCTTCAATCCCTTGCCCAGCCCGAACGCCGTGCGCGGCACCGGCACGCCCACGCCCTCGGCCAGCGTCGAGCCCTGCGCGTAGAGAATCGGCGTGCTCTTGAACTGCTCCAGCATGCCATCCAGCGGCGTCACCGGATGCAGCGCCGTCCCCACATAGTTGCCCAGAATCGATGGCAGCAGATCCGCCGTCGGTCCCACTACTGCGATGTGCGAGACGTTGCCCTTCACCGGCAGCACGCCGTCGTTCTTCAGCAGCACAATCGCCTCTTCGGCAGCCTTCAGCGATACCATTCGATGCGCCGACGAGGCCGCATCCGAGAAGGGAATCTTGTCCAGTGGATTCGACCCCTGCGGATCGAACAGCCCCAGTTGGAACCGCGCCGTGTAGAGCCGCTCCGCCGCCTGCGTCACCAGGTCTTCCGTCACCAGTCCCTGCTTCACCGCATCCGCCAGCGTGTTGAAGCCCGGCGACCAGATGCTGCACGAGAGGTCCGTTCCCGCCTGCAACGACAGCGCCGCCGCATGCGTAATATCCGCCGCCTTTTTGTGCCCCTGGTACACGTCCACAATCGCGCCGCAGTCCGACACCACAAAGCCCTTGAATCCCCACGCATCGCGCAGATGGTCTTTCAGGAGCATCGTGTTTGTGCACGCCGGCCAGCCGTCAATCGAGTTGTAGGCGCACATCACCGACTGCACATGTCCGTCCATCACCGTCGTGCGAAACGCCGGCAGATACGTCTCTTCCAGATCGCGCGCGCTCGGGTCCACGTTGAAGCCGTGCCGCAGCGGCTCCGGTCCATTGTGCACAGCAAAATGCTTGCTCGTCGCCACCGCGCGCAGATGGTTCAGGTCGTTCCCCTGAACGCCCCCAATGAACGCTACGCCCATCCGGCCGGTCAGGAACGGGTCTTCGCCATACGTCTCCTGCCCGCGACCCCAGCGCGGATCGCGAAAGATATTGATGTTCGGCGACCAGAACGTGAGCCCGAAGAAGATGCGATGATTCCCCTCGCGCTGCGCCTCGTTGTACTTCGCGCGCGCCTCGCTTGAGATTACGTCGCCCATTGCATGCACCATCGACGGGTCCCACGTCGCCGCCATGCCAATCGCCTGCGGAAACACCGTCGCATAGCCCGCACGCGCCACGCCGTGTAGCGCCTCGTTCCACGTCTGGTAGTCGGGCACGCCCAGCCGCGGAATCGCCGTGGCATAGTCCTCCAGCTGGTTGGCTTTTTCTTCCAGCGTCATGCGGCCCACGAGGTCATGCGCGCGCTCGGCAGGCGTGAGCTTCGTATCCAGATAGGCGGG
>JAJXWS010000151.1 GCA_021781495.1 Acidobacteriota bacterium
TTCTGAGCTGCCATCTCATGCGGCGAGGGCCCGCCGGCCATCAGCCGGTCCATGGGCCGCAGATCGCTGCCATCTTCCCGCTCTTCATCCAAAGAGCTTGTGAGACGCTGGTTCTTCGTCCGCCGGAAGTTGTCTACCAGCAGGTTGCGGGTCATCGTGGTGATCCACACCTGGAGGCTGCCGCGAGCCATATCAAAGCTCGCCAGGTTGGAATAGATCTTGAGGAAGACGTCCTGCGTCATGTCCTCTGCATCCGCGGAGTTGCCGGTAAAGCGATAGCAGAGGGCGTACACACGCCGATGGTGGGTGCGGACCAGCTCGGCCCATGCGCCGGAATCTCCGTCCATGCAGCTGCGGACAACCTGGGACCAGTCGAGCTCCAGCGGTCTCACCTCCTCGCCGAGTGCGCGAGTCACCGGGGCCGCGTGCGGCCCGCCGGCGGGATTGTCCCTGGGCGGAAGGATGCCGCCCGCATCGCGGGTATCGCGGCGCCTCCGTTTCGTAGCCTCCGGCGCCCACAAACCCATGCCGCTCCAGCTTAATGTACCCACGCATTGCATGGAGGCTTCTACGAAGAATTCTTGCATTTTGTTCCGTTCGCCTTGCCTCCTACCCACTGCGTGCGGTATCACCATCCCGGAATGTCTTTCACAAGAATCCACCCCGGCTTACGCATCCGCCTCCTTTCACCCGGCGCCGCACGATCGGTCGTCCCCTATCTTGCTTGGTTTCTTTGTACTGCACCTGCTGGATGGGCGTTTCCCGCCCCCCATGCAGCCACCGCGATGACGGGCCGTTCACACCTGGCGCCACCTATCGCTCTGCGCTGCGCAGGAGAAGTCGAGCCCCTCGCTGTCACCTCCAGTCACCCCGATTTCTCATGGCAGCTCGCTCCCTCCGCGCCCACGCTCCACGGCGTCTCCCAATCCGCCTTTCAAATCCAGGTCCGCGCAGTCTCTGGCCCCGCAAACTCCCCCCTCCTCTGGGATACTGGTGGCGTCCAGAGCCGCGCCACGGACTTCATCCCGTACGCCGGCCCGAATCTCGCCGCTGGGGAGGCCTACCAGTGGCGTATCCGCGTCTGGGACGAGCAAGGCCACCCGACCGCATGGAGCGCATGGGCCGGATGGAGCCAGGCACCCATCTGGCACGCTGCCTGGATTACAGAACCTGGCGCCCCGCCGGAAACGGCGCCCCTGCCGCTCTTCCGCAGGAGTTTTCGCCTCACCGGCGTCGTCCGCCGCGCCATTCTCTACGCCTCCGGCCTCGGGCAGGATGAACTCCGCATTAATGGCTTGCCGGTCACGCAGGACGTTCTGACACCCGGCTGGACCAACTATCGCAAGACCGTCGCCTATGACGCCTACAACGTCACCGCCCGTCTGAACGCGGGCGAAAACGTCCTCGGCGTGCTCCTCGGCAACGGGATGTACCGCGTGCTGCAGACACCCGGCCGCTACACCAAATTCACCGGCAGCTTCGGCCCACCGATGTGCATCGTGCAGCTCGATCTCCAGATGGCCGATGGCCGCCACATCGAGATCGCCAGCGACAGCACCTGGAAGACCCGCCCAGGCCCCATCGTCTTCTCCTCGACGTATGGCGGCGAGGACTTCGACGCCCGCCGCGAGCCCACAGGCTGGGACCACCCTGGATTCCGCGATGCGGACTGGAGCCCCGCTGCAGTCGTGGACGGACCCGGCGGCGCACTCACCCCTGAACTCGCCCTGCCCATCCGCGTGATGCACGACTACGCGCCCGTCCGCGTCAGCCATCCCGCCGCCGGCGTCGCCGTCTACGACCTCGGCCAGAACTTCGCCGGCTGGCCTGCCATCCGCGTCAACGGCCCCGCGGGCTCCCGAGTCAAACTCATCCCCGGCGAACTGCTTGACGCCACCGGCCGCGTCAGCCAGCGCAGCTCCGGCCGCCCCCAGTGGTTCACGTATACGCTGGGCGGGGTGGGCATCGAGCACTGGCATCCACGCTTCAGCTACTACGGCTTTCGCTATGTGCAGGTGGAAACCAGCCCCGCCCACGGCTCCGCGCTACTGCCGCACATCCTCGCGCTCGAAGGTCAGGCCGTTCACACGTCATCGCCGCAGGTGGGCAGCTTCAGTTCTTCGGATGATCTGCTGAACCGCATCCATACGCTCATCCTCCGCGCCATTGAAAACAACGCCGTGAGCCTCTTCACCGACTGCCCCCACCGCGAAAAGCTCGGCTGGCTTGAAGAGACGCACCTCATGGCCCCGTCGATGCTCTACGACTTCGACTTCTCCGGCCTTTACGCCGCCACCGCGCGTAACATCGCGGACACCCAAACGACCGGCGGCGAGCAGGACGGAATGGTGCCCGAGATCGCGCCGCAATATGTCGTCTTCGGCCCGAAATACGGCGTCTTTGACGACTCGCCCGAGTGGGGCAGCGCCGCCGTGCTCGCGCCCTGGTACGTCTATGAGCGCACCGGCGACCTCGGCTTCCTGCGTCAGCAATACGACGTGATGCGCCGTTACGTCGCCTATCTCGCCACGCGCGCCAGCGGCGATATCATCGCCTACGGCCTCGGCGACTGGTACGACATCGGCCCCGGCGCGCCGGGCTTTTCCAAGCTCACGACGATGGGCCTCACCGCCACCGCGACGTATTACCAGGACCTGCGCGCGCTTGAGCGCACCGCCGCGCTGCTCGGGCTGAAAGATGAGAGCGCGCAGCACAGCCAGCAGGCCGACCGCGTGCGCGATGCCTTCAACGCGCGTTTCTTTGACGCCGCGCAGCATCTCTATGACAAAGGCAGCCAGACCGCACAGGCCATGCCTCTCGCGCTCGGCATGGTTCCCGCCGGAGAGCGCGCAGCCGTGCTTGACGCGCTCGTCCGCGACATTCGCTCGCACCAGAATCACGTCACCGCGGGCGACATCGGCTTTCACTACGTCGTCGACGCACTCATCCAGGGTGGACGCTCCGATGTGCTCCTCGACATGCTCCAGCGCACCGATGCGCCCAGCTACGGCTATCAGCTCCAGCAGGGCGCAACCTCGCTGACCGAGGCATGGGATGCCAACCCTGCCAGCTCGCAGGATCACTTCATGCTCGGCGACGGCGAAGAGTGGTTCTATCGCGGCCTCGGCGGCATCCGGGTCGATCGCGCCCTGCCGCCCGCGCAGCAAATCGCCCTGCGTCCCGCCATTCCCGCGGGCGTTGAGTGGGTGCGCACCCGCTACCTCTCCTCTCTCGGACCAGTCGAAAGCGACTGGCGGCGCGAGGGAACGCAGGTCGTCTACGACTTCAGCGTCCCCGCCAACAGCACCGCCTCTATCGAGATCCAGACTTCGAACCCGTATACCGTCACCATCAACA
>JAJXWS010000152.1 GCA_021781495.1 Acidobacteriota bacterium
TGGGGTCCACCTGAAGCAGCCGGCTCGCCGCTCCGAGTGTCTTGTCCGCATCGCCCAGTTGCTGATAGGTGTCAATCAGCATGTCAAGGACGGGGCCCTTCACCACGCTCTGCGGATAGGTCGTCAAGAAGCTCTCCAGCGCAGTTGCCTTGGCTGCTGGGTTGCTCTGCGTGATGGCCATCTGATAGGCGTTGTACTCGCCCGGATCCTTGATCTGGATTGTTCCGGATTGCTGTGCGCGCAGCGCTGGAGTGTGGAAGAGGCCGAGACCGGCCAATGCCATCGCGGATGCGAAAACGAACTTCTTCATGAAGAGCTCCTGGGAGGTGCGGGATGCAACTCTCTAATTATGCACAATCTGCACACGCGCCTGTGAATCGGCAACCGCAAAACTTATCGGCTTCCTGCCGGAATTCGTAGAAACGCTTTCCGGCTTCCAGTTTAGCGTTGGATGGATTATAGAAATCCTTGCCTTCCGTGACAAGCACCTGATTTTTGAAGAGAAAGCACACCTGCCCCGCGGCGTATCTCCAACCCGTACTTTTTCCGCAGGATGGCCCCTTGAGTTTCTCTATTGCAATAACTGGACCAGCTCCGCCTGCTCTGCAAGAAAGGCATCGTGACCGTGGTCGCTCACCATCTCGCGATAATCGGACTGCACACCCGCAGCGCGAATCGTCTCCGCAAATTTGCGCACCGAATCAGCCGTGAACAGCCAGTCAGAACTGATGCCCACAAAACTCAGCCGTGAGCGAATGCGGCCAAACACGTCGTCCGGCCGTTGCGCGCCACGCAGCGGATCCCAGGTATCCATCGTTCGCAGAATCGCCAGGTACGAGTTGGCGTCGAATCGGTCAATGAATCGCATGCCCTGGTGGTCCAGGTATCCAGCGATGTCGAAGCGTCCGCCGATTAAGCCACCCTGTTCGTGCACCGACGCCCACGGGTCCTCGCCGTTGCGGTTGGGATTCCGCGCAAATCTCTCTTCAAACAGCGGGGCCGATTTATAGCTCAACATACCGATCTGGCGAGCGAGGGCCAGGCCGCGCCGGGGCTGAAGATGCGGCAGATATCTGCCGCCCAGCCATTCTGGGTCATTCTGAATCGCCTGGCGCTGCAGATGGTTCAGCGCAAGCCCCATGGCAGTCAAAGGCGCCACCGCGATCACAACAGACCGCTCCACGCGAGCCGGATCGTGAATTGCCCATTCCAGCGCCTGCATGCCGCCGATAGAACCGCCCAGCACGAGTCGCAGCCGCCGAATGCCCAGCGAATCCAGCAGCAGTGACTGCGCCCTTACGTTGTCTCGGATGGAGATGAGGGGAAAATCGGGGCCATAGGCCTGGCCAGTGGCGGGATTCACGGAGCCGGGTCCAGTCGAGCCGTAACAGGAACCCAGCATGTTGATACAGATGACGAAGTCGTGCTCGATAGACAGAACCGCACCGGGTGCAAAGATCTCAGGCCACCAGGAACCCACCAGCGCCGAACCCGTAAGGGCATGGCAGACCAGCACCGCATTGTCCCGGGCAGCATTGAGCCGCCCGTAGACCGCATAGTGCAGCGTCGGGTTCAAAAGGGAGTGTCCGCACTCGAGGTCCAGTGGGCCCGGCAGGACAAAGTCCCCTTCATAGGTCGGCGTCAGCGGAGGCGTCCCCGCAGGAGCTGCCGCCGCGCCGCTTTCAGGTTCCGTCATACCTTCTATTGTCCCCGAACCGCCGCCGTCTCCGCCTTCGCAGGCGCGTGGCCGTTCGCCTTCACAATTGCCTGGTCAAGATCGGCCAGAATATCGCGAATATCCTCGATGCCGATAGACAGGCGAACCATCTCCGGCGTTACTCCCGTTTCCGCCTGCTCTGCTGGTGCAAGTTGCTGGTGCGTTGTCGAGGCCGGATGAATCACCAGCGACTTGGCATCTCCGATGTTAGCAACCAGCGAGAAGAGCTCGAGCGAGTCAATCAGCTTCTTCCCTGCCTCGTACCCGCCCTTGATCCCAAACGTGATCAGCGCCCCCTGACCGTCAGGCAAATACTTCTTCGTCCGCTCGAAGTACTTGCTCGAAGCCAAGCCGGGATAATTCACCCATTCCACGCCGGGGTGCTTCTCCAGATGCTGCGCCACGGCCTGCGCATTGCACGAGTGCCGCTCCATGCGCAGATGCAGCGTCTCAATGCCCTGCAGCAACAGGAACGCATTAAACGGAGAGAGCGCTGCGCCGGTATCCCGCAAGCCCTGCACGCGCGCCTTCAAGATAAAGGCGAGCGGTCCGAATGCCTGCACAAAAGAAAGTCCGTGATACGAGGGGTCGGGCTCCGTGAATTCCTTGAAGCGTCCCGACGCTGCCCAGTCAAACTTGCCCCCATCGACAATCACGCCGCCGATGCTGGTCCCATGTCCGCCCAGGAACTTCGTCGCCGAGTTAATCACGATGTCCGCTCCCCACTCAATGGGCCGCACCAGCGCGGCAGAGGCCGAAGTGTTGTCGATGATGAGCGGCAGTTTGTGCTCATGCGCAATGCTCGCCAGTCGCTCTACATCGGCAACATCGAGCTTGGGATTGCCCAGCGTCTCGGTGTATACGGCACGAGTTCTGTCGTTGATGGCCGCGCGCAGCCCGTCAAAGTCATCGCCGTCAACAAACCGAACCTTGATTCCCAGGCGCGGCAGCGTGTAGTGGAACAGGTTGTAGGTCCCGCCATACAGAGAAGTCGTTGAAACAAACTCATCGCCTGCCGCAGCCAACGTAGTCAACGCCAGCGTCTCTGCGGCCTGCCCAGAGGCGGTCGCCAGAGCAGCGACGCCGCCCTCAAGGGCCGCCACGCGCTTCTCGAGCACGTCGGTGGTCGGATTCATGATGCGGGTGTAGATATTGCCAAACTCCTTCAGAGCAAACAGCCGCCCCGCGTGGTCTGCATCCTGAAAGAGATACGACGTTGTCTGGTAGATGGGAACAGCGCGGGAACCGGTGGCCGGGTCCGGCGACTGACCCGCATGGACGGCAAGGGTGGCAAGATGCTGCTTGGCTTCAGACATGGTGACTCCTCTTCGGTCTCAATTCGCTGGTGACGGTGCAAGCGACGCTGCGCTTCCGGGCCGCTGCTGTGCCCCAAAACAAAACCCGAATCCTTGATCAGGACCCGGGCCGTGTGCTGTTCAAGATCGGCTGCGCTCAGCGCATTCGCTTCTCAAGAGCCGCACGGACTGGCCCGCACGCCATACACATGCACATGGCCATGACCTCAATTCCGTATTCCTCTTGAGTTTGCATTGTTGGCAGTATCCATGGTCCTTGCATACAAAGTCAAATCATTCTGCACCGGTTGCCTGCCCTCCAGTCGC
>JAJXWS010000153.1 GCA_021781495.1 Acidobacteriota bacterium
CCTCGCACAGGACCGCACCTTCCTTCTGGTTGTTTCACTGGCCATGCTGCTGGTCGCCGTGCTACTCAACATCATCGGCCTCAACATCGGCAAGTGGCTCCAGAACGCAGGCGGCGTGGGCACGTACGTCCCGCTGATGATGCTCGCCGGCATTGCCGCAGTGGTTGCGCTCCATCGCGGCTCTGCCACGCACTTCACGCTCGCCAACATGCTGCCCGCGTGGAACTGGGACACGGTGAACTTCTGGTCGCAGATCGCATTCGCCTTCACGGGCCTTGAACTCGTCTCCGCCATGAGCGACGAAGTACACAATCCACAGCGCACATTGCCTCGCGCAGTCTTTGGTGCGGGCGCGCTGATTGCGCTGATGTACATCGTGGGCACGTTCTCCGTCCTGGCGCTGGTCCCTGCGGCGGAGATCGACCCACAGAGCGGCGTCTTTCATGCCATCACCATCGGCTCGGTTGCGATGCGACTCGGATTCCTCGGCATTCTCGCCGCCATCCTCGTGACGGCAGGCAATGCGGGCGGTGTGGGGTCCACTGTTGCCGGCGTCGCACGCGTTCCCTTCGTTGTCGGCATTGACCGTTACCTGCCGGCAGCGTTTGGCAAGATTCATCCGCGATGGAAGACGCCCTACGTCTCCATCCTCGTGCAGGCCGGCATCTCCGGCGGCATTCTGCTGGTGAGTCAGGTGAACGAAACAACGCGCGGCGCCTATCAGTTCCTGATTGACGCGGCCATCATCCTCTACTTCATCCCGTTTCTGTATATGTTTGCGGCGGTGATCAAGCTGGCCCGGCGCAAAGACCGCAAAAACAACCCGCACGCCGTGCTTGTCCCCGGCGGTGTCGCGGGCGCATGGATTGCGGGTGGTCTCGGCTTTCTCGTGGTCCTGCTCGGCATCGCGGTATCGCTCGTTCCGCCGGGCGACTCCTCGGACAAGCTGGGCTTTGAGCTCAAGCTGGTTGGCGGCACGCTCGTCTCGATTCTGCTGGGACTCTTTCTCTACTGGCGCGGTGCGCGCGCGAAACAGACGGAATGACTTTCAGCCGCTGGGCGGACGATGTGCGTGCACATCACTCTGCGACGATCAACACGTCCAGAAAGCGCGGCCCATGCACGCCCTTGATGCGCGTCATCTCGATGTCCGCAGTGGCCGACGGCCCCGAGAAGAAAGTCGTCGGAAGGTTTGATGTCGCATCAAGGCGCGCAAAGCACTCCGGCACTGTCTCGACAACCTGCGATGCAAAGACGATGCAGAGGTGGTAATCGGGCACCAGTGAGAGCTTGCGGGGCCCCTGCGATGGAGCATTCTGCAGCACAACGGAGCCCGTCTCCGCAATCGCGACCGTGCAACCGGTCAGGACGCCATCCAGTTTGTCGAGTTGATGCGCGTCCAAGGCGGAAGCCTGCACAAACTGAAATCCGGCTGGCAGCCATTCCGCCGGCAGGCCTTCAGGAATCGCAATGCTCGCTCTTCCGCGTGCGCGCAGCAGCTTTGCGACGGCATCCGGTACCTGCGCAGGAGCGACGCGCATCACCCCGGCATCATACTCGGCCAGCCGATGCGTAAAGAGCTCAAGCAGTTCCTCCGTGCTCTTCGTTGAACTCTGTTTATACTCCCGCGACACGGCAGCATACTCATTCACGCGTGCGCTGGACTCGCGCTCAGCAGACACACGCAGCGCGCCGCGAATGCTGCTCAGGATCGCCGTCCGTGCATCGCTTTCACTGGCCATCCCGATCCTCCTTTGCAACGCCATTCTTCGTGCTGCCATTCAGTTCCCGATGCGCCCACCAGTCTCTGAAGCTCTGCGCCGGCAGCGCCTTCAGATCCCGCGTCTGCGTCCAGCCCGACAGCATGAACGGCAATCGCTCGATGAATCCACTCTTCGAAACAAACAGCTTCTGCGCGAGTTGGCCCATATGCTGCGCCAGCGTAAAGCGACTCGCACTGCCCATCACAAACCCGGCGGCCTGCATGCCGATGTTCCACACGCCCAGCTTGCCGCCCAGAGTGCGCTGGTCCTGCTCCACCACCTTGCCGCGCAGATGGATCAGCACCTCGGGAATGTTGATCTTCACCGGGCACACCTCATAGCACGCGCCACACAAGGACGAAGCATACGGCAGCGTCCGTCCGCGATCCATGGAGTGCAACTGCGGCGTCAGAATCGCGCCAATTGGCCCTGGATAAACCGACTCATACGCGTGCCCGCCCGTCTGGTGATAGACAGGGCACACATTCAGGCACGCGGCGCAACGGATGCACTTCAACGTCTGGCGCGACTCGGCATCGCTCAAGATCGGGCTGCGTCCATTGTCGAGCAGGACAACATGAAACTCCTTCGGTCCGTCGGTCTCGTGCACGCCCGTCCAGATGGAGTTGTACGGATTCATGCGCTCGCCAGTGGCCGACCGCGGCAGCGTCTGCAGAAAGACCTCCAGATCGCGGAAGCGCGGAATCACCTTCTCAATGCCCACAAGCGAGATCAGCACATTCGGCAGCGTAAGGCACATGCGCCCGTTGCCTTCCGACTCCACAATGCAGACCGCACCGTTCTCCGCGACAAGGAAATTCGCGCCGGAGACTGCCACTTTGATGCGCAGATACTTCTCGCGCAGATAGGTGCGCGCCGCCGCGCAGAGATCCTCCGGCTTGTCGCCGAGTTCAGGCAGATGCATCTCGCGCTGAAAGATCTCGCGCACCTGCTGGCGATTCTTGTGCAGCGCAGGCACCACGAAGTGCGAGGGCTTGTCATGGCCGAGCTGTACGATGAGCTCTGCCAGGTCTGTCTCGTGCGGCCGAATGCCGTTGGCCTCAAGGTTGCGGTTCAGGCCAATCTCCTCTGAGGTCATGGTCTTGATCTTGATGACCTCTTTGGCCTCGTGGAGCTGAATCAGCTCAAGAATGATGCGGTTCGCCTCGGCGGCATCGCGTGCCCAGTGCACTGTTCCGCCTGCGCGCGTGCAGTTGCGCTCAAACTCGATAAGGTACTCGTCAAGATGCTCCAGCGCGTGCGCACGGATTGCCGAGCCAGCCTGGCGCAGCGCCTCCCAGTCCGGCAGCTCGCCCACCACTCGATTGCGCTTAGCCTGAATCACATCGGTCGCATGGCGCACATTCCTGCGGACCTGCGAGTCGGCCAGCAGTTCTTTCGCCGCCTCCGGAAAGCTGCGATCCGCCCAGTGAGAACCAGACGGCGCGTTCATTGCATGCCCCCTGTCGAGGCGAGAATCTCGGCAATGTGTGCCGTGCGCACTAGCGTGCGCTGCCGGTGCAGCGAGCCATAGATGTGCATCAGGCAGGAGTT
>JAJXWS010000154.1 GCA_021781495.1 Acidobacteriota bacterium
CACGGTTCCCGCGCCGGGCTGGCCATTGGCCTGATAGACGGTGCCCTGCACGGTGGTGGTGGTGACGCCCTGCGCGCATGCCAGAACCGCGCATGCGAGGCCGAGCAAAGTTCCGGCGATCCAGCGGGCGGCGCGCATCCAATCGATTTTCGTGAGCTTCATCGGAGCCTTCCTTCTGCGTAAAAATTCGAAGGGCCATCGCGCGGCGGCGCGCGGCGTGATGCTGCCGCTGCGTACCGTAGTGCGATGGCCCCTGGTTCAGTAAGTCGGTTGCGTGTTGCGTGTGTGGGTTGCTGTTGATGAAGGAATGTTGCGCAGGACCGGCACCAGCAGACAGCGATCAGACTTGCTGTTCGCGGTCTGCTGCGTTTGTCTCCGCAGTGTTCAGGTTGCCGGACGCGGTCCACTCGGGCTCCGCAGCCCATTGTTCGGCGAGGCTGGCGCCCGATGGCTCAGCCTGCTTCTGCACGGACGCTCCGTAGCGTTCGGCGAGGTCGTAGAGAAACCGGGCGCACTGGATGTGGCCTTCGAGGCCGCTCTTCGCCAGTGCGATGGCCAGGTCGATGCTCTTTTCGCGCAGCACGATGTCTGCGGCGATGCGCATCTGCTCGGCGCCGGTTCCTACGGTGGACTCAGTTTCGGCTTCCTGTTTGCGTGGCGAATCGATCACCACGAGCTTCGCTTGCGATTCCATGTACTGTCCGCCAATCCCGGACAGCTTCCGCGGTTGTGCCGTTGCAGCGCGGATGGGTTGCCGGCAGCTCCACGCTGGAGCTGCAATCCGCGCGATGCGTTTGAGGCTCTTTTCGGCGGCACAAGGACCGCGGCCGGAGTCCGAAAAGAATGTGAAAGAGCGACGGGCGCTCTTCAATCTTCTGCTTCTCTTGCTTGATTATCTTCAGGATAGCGAAATGCGCGAATTAACATGCAAATCTGAGGCAAGTTTTTTGCGCAGTGTTTTCAATGCTTTGAGCGTGTTTGAAGGGGTGCCGGGACTTGACAGCTTGGCGGCGTGTGGCCGCGTGGGTAAGAATGCCATGGTTCCGCAGATGAATGACTTGATTGCAGGCTGTGGGCGGGGTTCGTGGTCTCCCACCCATGACGCTCGCTGCGCGCCCGTCATGGATGGGGCACCCGCAAATGTAGTAAGCAGGAGATCGTTGAAGAGCAACCGCAGATCCTTCGACTCTGTTTGGCGCGGAAAGCGCGCCAAACTTCGCTCAGGATGACAGCGGTCTCTATGTGCGAGATTCTGACTCTGGACACTCAGGGAGGTTGGATGCATTCGGTGTGGCTGGGCGAGATGATGGGGACGCTGGTGCTGGTGCTGCTGGGCAATGGCGTGTGCGCCGGTGTGACGCTGCGGAGGTCGTATGCGGCGGATGCGGGCTGGATGGTGGTGACGACGGGCTGGGCGCTGGCAGTGCTGTGCGGCGTGCTGGTGGCGCAGGCGTTTGGGAGCGCGGGCGCGAATCTGAATCCGGCGATTACGCTGGCGGGCGCGGTGACGAGCGGAGACTGGTCACAACTGGTGTGGCTGTGGAGCGCGCAACTGGTGGGCGCGATGGGCGGCGCAGCGCTGACGGTGGTGCACTATGGCCCGCACTGGAAGCTGACGCCGGACCCGGCGGCGAAGCTGGGCATCTTTTGCACGAATGGAGCGGTGCCGAATCCGCTGTTTAATTTTCTGGGCGAAGTGATTGGGACGATGGTGCTGGTGGTGGTGGCGGGCGCGATCGGGTCGCATGGCGTTTCGGCGACGGGACCGGCGGCAGGCGTGGGGCAATGGCTGGTGGCGAGCCTGGTGTGGGGCATTGGTCTTTCTCTCGGCGGGACGACGGGGTACGCGATCAACCCGGCGCGCGACCTGGGGCCGCGGCTGATTCATGCGCTGGCGCCGATTCCGGGCAAGGGCGGGTCGAACTGGGGCTACGCACCGATTCCTGTGCTGGGACCGCTGACGGGCGGCGCGCTGGCGGGCTTGCTGCTGCGGCTAGCACATGTGTAGTTGCAAGACGGCTGAGCGGAATGCGAGTCCCACCCATTCCGTCTGCTGACGCAGCCGAAATGGATGGGGCACAAGGTTGGTAGTGAGCGGAGTCTATGATTTCCCCTGTCTCAAAAGCGAGACCGGGGGCACCCGGCCGCTGCCCCACACACGTATCCGAAAACTCTCGGCTTCTAACCTTTCGATGGCTGGATGAGGTTCGTGGTTTCCCATCCATGCCGCCCGATGGACGGCATGGATGGGGCACCTGTGATCTTTCAAGAGGTTGTTGTCCATTCGAAGTATCTCGGAGAAGCTGATTGTGCGAACAAACAGATTTCTCGGAGGATCGAATGGACATCCATAAGAATGCCCGACTGAGCTATCGCAGTCGAGAGGGGTTGGCCCGATTGGTTGTGGAACAGGGAGCCACACGGAAGGCTGCGGCGGCAGCCTTTCGTGTCAGTGCCAGGACCGCCGGCAAGTGGGTGGTTCGTTTTCAGCTTGCCGGTATGGATGGGTTGCGGGACCGCAGCTCGAGGCCGCATCGGTCGCCGCGGCAGACCTGTTCATCTTTATTGGAAAATGTTTTGTCTTTCCGCCGCCAGCACATGCCCGGCTACGAGATCGCGCGGCGCACGGGGCTGAGTCCGGCTTCGGTCAGCCGCATCCTGCGCCGGGCAAGGCTGAGCCGGTGGCGCGATCTGAACCCGCCACCGCCTGTGGTGCGCTACGAACATCCGCGGCCCGGCGACTTGCTGCATTTGGACATCAAGGGCATGACGCGCTTCGGCGAGGTCAGCCTGCGCGGCGATGGACGGCTGCGCGGCAAAAAAGGGCATCCCGGCTTCCTGGCTCTGCACGTTGCCATCGACGACCACTCGCGCATGGCCTTCACCCAGATGCTGCCCGATCAGAAGGCCCAAACCACCATCGGCTTCCTGAACTCGGCCGTCGAGTTCTTCGCCTTGCACGGCATCGGCGTGCGCGCCTTGCTCACCGATAACGGCTCCAGCTACCGCTCAAGACAGTTCCGTCACGCTTGCCAGCAGATGGCCATCAAGCACAGCCGAACAAGACCCTACACGCCCAGAACCAACGGAAAAGCCGAACGCTTCATCCAGACCGCCCTCAGAGAGTGGGCTTACGCCAAACACTGGGACGACTCAGAACAAAGAGATGCTCACTTGCAGCCTTGGATCGACTATTACAACCACGAAAGACCCCATGGTAGCCTCAACTACAAGCCGCCCATCAGCCGCTCCGACTCTGCAACAACCTCTTGAGCATCTACACCCACCCTGCCCCCCGATTCA
>JAJXWS010000155.1 GCA_021781495.1 Acidobacteriota bacterium
CCGACACCGTCCTCTCCATGCTCCACGCCTCCAGCCGCGAGCTCAACCAGACCGTGCTCATGATCACCCACAACCCCGAGGCCGCGCAGATTGCCGACCGCATCCTCCACATGCGCGACGGCCAGATCACCAGCATCGAAGAAGGTAGCCGCCGCATCGGCCGCTAAGATCATCCGCGGAACTTGCTCAGACTCTCCCGAAGGACGCTGATGCGTACCCTCCACCGATTCGCCGCATCCGTCCTGGCCGTCGCTGGGATGGTCTGCGTCCTGTTCCCCTCGGCGGAGCCGCTCCCGGCGCAGCAACCCCGGCAGCCCCTCCCCCACGCCCTCCCCGTCGCCGATCTCCTCGACATCAACACCGCATCCCCCGCGCAATTGAACGCTCTCCCCGGATTCGGCCCGGCCTACACCCGGCGCGTCATCGCAGGCCGTCCCTACTCAGCAAAAAACCAGCTCGTAACCCGCGGCGTCCTGCCGAAATCGGCCTACGACCAGGTTTCCTCGCGCATCATCGCCCACCGTCCCGCCCGCTGATCAGCCGCCCGCTGGCGCCTGATTTGACGAAGATGCCCTCCATCGGCGTAGTATGGGCGGCGCAGCAAAAGAAAGAGAGCTAGCCCCACGCGCCAGGATCCACAGTGGCTCTCGCGCGTGGGGCTGATTTTTGCCCAGTAGCTCCTCCTCCGGCCCGCGACTCCCCGCCACGCACCCTTCCTTTTGGGCCCCTGACGGTTTTGCGACCGTGCTGCCCCGATCTCCCGAGCAAAAATCCGATAAAGTTGAGCTATAGCTCGAAGCTGCATTCGGGAGCCCGAAGCTGCACTCAGGCCAATCCCTTCAACACGCTGCTGCGCGCCCATCGAATCACGTCCCACACTGTTCAGAGAGCCAATGCCTTCGCACTCCCACCATCCCGCCCACCGCAGCGCCCCCGCGAGCCTTCCTCGCCGCGCCGTTCTGCGTGCGGCCCTGCTGCTGGCCGCCGCTGCGCTCTCCGGCTGTCAGAGCTTCAGCACCAACTCCGCCCAGCTCCGGGTCATCGACGCCTCGCCCGACGCCGGTGTCGTCGACGCCTACCAGAACAGCTCCGCGCTGGCCTACAACCTCGCCTACGGCACCATGACCAGCACCATCCCCATGTCCCCCGGCGTCTACAACCTCGCGGCCGTCAAGGCCGGAACCCGCCAGGCGCTCGTCTCCACCACCGACACGCTCGTCGCCGGCAAGCAGTACACCGAGATCATCGGCAGCGGCCTCGCCAACCTGCAGCAGTCGCTCTTTCTCGACCAGTCCACGCCCGCGCCCGCCGGCCAGATCGCCGTGCGCGTCATCGACGAGGCCACCCGCTCCGGCGCCGTCGACGTCTACCTCGTCCCCATCGCCCCCCTTTCCGGAAAATTTGTCAGCACCCCTCCGCTGGTCGTCAACCTGGGCTTCGGCTCCAGCTCCGGCTACCTCACCGTCCTGGCCGGAACCTACGCCATTGAGGTCGTCCCCACCGGAACCACGCTCGCCTCCTCCACCGTCACGCTGCTCAGCGGAGCGCAGGTCAGCTACGCCTCCGGAGCCGTCCGCACCATCGTCCTCATCGACCAGCAGGCCTCCGCCAGCCAGCACGCAGCCCTCACCCCCGGCGTGCAGGCTATCGTAGCCGACGACGCCGACGCCCAGTAATCCAGCGATCCGCAAAAATCGAAGGCCGCCGAATCCACCGGCGGCCTTCGATCTTGTCTACTGCCTGTATTTCTTAGTACCTGTAATGCTCCGCCTTGTACGGTCCCTCGACAGGCACACTCAGATACGCTGCCTGCTTCGCGCTGAGCGTCGTCAGCTTTACGCCGATCTTCTCCAGGTGCAGCCGCGCGACCTCTTCGTCCAGGTGCTTGGGCAGGATATAAATCCCGACCTTGTACTTATCCTTGTTCTTCCACAGGTCAAGCTGCGCCAGCGTCTGGTTGGCAAAGCTGTTCGACATCACAAAGCTCGGATGCCCGGTCGCGCAGCCCAGGTTCACCAGCCGGCCCTCGGCCAGCACGAAGATCGCGTTGCCGTTCTCGAACGTGTACTTGTCCACCTGCGGCTTGATGTTCTCGCGCACAGCGCCCTTATAGGCATTGAGCGGCTCCATCTGGATCTCGTTGTCGAAGTGTCCGATGTTGCACACGATCGCCTGGTCCTTCATCCGCTTCATGTGCTCCAGCGTGATGATGTCCACGTTGCCCGTGCAGGTCACGTAGATATCGCCGCGGCCCAGTGTGTCTTCGAGCGTCGTGACCTCGTAGCCCTCCATCGCCGCCTGCAGCGCATTGATCGGATCGATCTCCGTAACCACCACGCGCGCACCCAGCCCGCGCAGGCTCGCCGCCGAACCCTTGCCCACATCGCCATAGCCGCAGACCACCGCCACCTTGCCCGCCACCATCACATCGGTGGCGCGCTTGATGCCGTCCACCAGCGACTCGCGGCAGCCATACAGGTTGTCGAACTTGCTCTTCGTGACGGAGTCGTTCACGTTGATCGCGGGCACCAGTAGCGTGCCATTTTCCATCATCTTGTACAGCCGGTGAACGCCCGTTGTCGTCTCTTCCGACACGCCGCGCCACTCCTTCACGACGTTGTGCCAGTGCCCCGGACGCTCCGCATGGACCTTCTTCAGCAGCGCCTTGATGACGTCTTCCTCATGCGAGCCCGACGGTGAATCCACCCACTTGTCGCCATTCTCCAGCTCATAGCCCTTGTGGATCAGCAGCGTCGCGTCGCCGCCGTCGTCGATGACCAACTGCGGCCCCAGCGCGCCACCCTTGCCATCAGGGAAGGTCAGCGCCTCATTCGTGCACCACCAGAAATCCTCCAGCGTCTCGCCTTTCCACGCGAACACCGGTACGCCCGCCGCCGCAATTGCCGCCGCCGCGTGGTCCTGCGTGGAGAAGATATTGCAGCTTGCCCAGCGCACATCGGCGCCCAGGTCCACCATCGTCTCAATCAGCACGGCCGTCTGGATGGTCATGTGCAGCGAGCCCATCACGCGCACGCCGGCCAGCGGCTTGCTCGCGGCATACTTGCGCCGAATCGACATCAGCCCGGGCATCTCCTGCTCCGCGATGATGATCTCTTTACGGCCCCACTCCGCCAGGCCGATATCGGCCACCTTGTACGTCGGCTTTACCTGTTCCAATGTCGCTGTTGCCATGATGTTCTCCTGTAAATTTCTAGTCTTCAGAGTACCAAACCGCTCGCCGCCGCATCGCTGCCACCCGCCCGGAAAGCACCTCGCAGTGCTTGAAGACTTGATG
>JAJXWS010000156.1 GCA_021781495.1 Acidobacteriota bacterium
TCCGATCTTTCCCCAACGTCCGCCACAGCTCCAACCCGCGACCAACGGGAGCGCCACAAACGCCTCACAAGCCACCGATGGCGCGGCGAGAGCCGCGCTGCTGCTGCATGCAATGCCCCGAAGGGAATCTGCTTCTTCTTTTGCTTTCGCCGTTGCCGTAGCTGCTGCCGTTGCTGTTGTCGTTCCCCAACGTCCGCCATAGCTCCAACCCGCGACCAACGGGAGCGCCACAAACGCCTCACAAGCCACCGATGGCGCGGCGAGAGCCGCGCGTCCGCTGCATGCAATGCCCGCGCTGCTGCTGCATGCAATGCTGCCTTAGAGTTCGAGCATGGGGCGTGGGAGTCGTGTTCGTGCGCGATCGAGGAAGATGCGCATGCGCAGTGCTTCGGCGCGTTGCATGGCCACGAGTTTGCTGTGTCGTCGGATGTGGTCCGGGTGGACCAGGGCTGCGAGGTTCAGCTCGTCGGTGGCGGCATCGCGTTCCAGCCGTGCAATCCGCTCTTCCACCGTCTGGCGGAATCGGGGACTGATCTCCATGGCATCACTGGCAGACAGGGAAACAGACATGCAGCACCTCGCGGCGGATTATTTTTGAGAAACCTCAAAAAACTTCTCAAGGTTTCTCCTCACCCGCCGATATTACCGAAGTCGCGTTCTCCGCACCAGATTACGCACGCCCACCCCAAAGGCACCCAAACTGTCCCAGAACGCGCCAGCCTGCGCTCATTGCTGCGGCTTCACCGGCTGCTCCTGTCCGTTGTACAGAATCTTGAACTCCGAGCCAAACTGTTTGTAGTCCGTGTACTTGACGACCTCGCGGATGTGGACATCCTGGCCCAGGTAGCCGTTGCCGCCGCTGAAGTGCAGAATCCCCTCGCCTTTCGTATACGTCGGAAACCAGTACTTCCCATCCACCTGCTGCCGATAGGTCGTGAACGGCGGTGACAGATCCTCGTGTCCCTTGCGCAGATCATCCGGCACATTCTTCCCGTTCGTGATCACGATCTGCATCGCCTCGGAGTCCACCCAGATCCGGCCCTGAAAGTACCGCTTGCCCTTTTCCATCTGCTTCGGCGCCACGTCAAAGACGTAGCACAGCACCTCATCCACCTTTTCCCTGCCCACATAGCTCACGTTGTACTGGCCCGCGTCCTCCTTCGTCAGCACAAACGGCAGCCGCTGCTGAATATCCTGGAAGTCCGCCGGCGACATCGTGATCCGCTGCAGCGTATTCGGCGGCGCCTGCACCACGCGCTCCGTCCGCCTGCCGTCCGGATCAAAGATCACGTCGTCCACCTCGTAGTACTGCCCATCCACCTTGTTGTCGTCGTCGATCGTCTGCACCGTCACCGCGCGGCGATAGGTATAGTGGTCCAGCGCCGCGCGAAAGGCCGACTCCTGCGCCGTGAACCGGGCAATGATCTGCTCCGGCGGCAGCGGCGGCGCGCTCAGGTCCAGCGGCCCAAAGCCGGAGTCCAGCGGCATCGGCGTGTAGGTCACCTCGGACGGCTTCTGCTTCTTGCCCGCAGCATGCGCCGCAGGCTGGCCGGCAAACACGCAGGCCGCCAGCACGCAGGCCAGCCGCAGCAGGCCGGGAAGTCCATGCCGCGGCACACACACACCCGCCGCAGTGCGCTTCCCGCCAAGGACCACTCTCCGGCCGGGAACCCATCCCGCCCGTGCGTCGTACCTGTTCGTCAGGGTATCCTCGCGCCGCTCCGCCTTACGCATGCCGGGTTGCCTCGTGCGCTGCATTCTTTTGGGTCATTGGCATACAACTTTAGACGCATGGTCGAAGGATGCGGTTGTCATGATCATGGAAGCTGGAGTTTTCTGCCTTCGCGGGAGTGCGCGGCAGCACAGGACCGGAATCCGTCAGCCCCAAGGTCACCTTGTCCGATGCTTGACGACTATCAAATCCCGGCGGTAGCACTCATCGGCGCGCTTCTGTTCGCCTTTGTCTATCTGGCCGTGCGCGTGCGCAGCACGCGCAATTTGCTGTGGCTGCTGGGCATCGGCTGCACGGAGCTCTACGCGCTCTTCTTCTGGCGCGTCACCATGAGCGTCCATTCGCCCATGGCCTGGCCCTTTCAAGGCACCCTGCCACCCAGTGCACCGTGGATGAGCATTGTCGGTCCCACGGCTCTCATGGTCGCCTCCGCCTTCCTGCTCGCCTCGCTTTCCCCGCTCAGCTTCCGGCTGGGCCGCCGCCGCATCCTCTTCGTCGTTCCCTACATCGCGCCGCTGGTCGTCTACAGCATCCTCTCGAACGGCCTGCTGCCTCATCCGCACGGCGCCCAGATCTGGATCTACCTGTTGCTGGCCTGGTCGGCCATCGGCGTCGCCTTTCTCTGGAGCCTGCAGGACAATGTCATCCCCATCTGGCTCTCCGAGCTGGTGGTCTTCACCGCTGCCGTGGCCTGCGCCTGGTTTTTTGATCATGGAAACATTTACTGGCCATTGTGGATCGGCATCTCCGGCAACCTCATCATGATGGCGCTTTTGGTGCTTTACACCTATCGCCGCCTCTCGCCCGGTGTCTTCTTTACCGTCCTCGGCCTGCTGGTCTGGGCCATTCCGCCCTTCATGGGAGTCCAGGGAACGGCCATGGATGCCTTCATGATCTCGCTGGCCCGCGCCTGGGTGCTCAGCAAGGTCATGCTCGCCATCGGTCTGCTGCTGCTGGCCATGGAGGATGAAATCGACGCCAACGTGCTGGCCGGCCGGCGCGAACGCACCATCCGCACCGAGCTGCAATCCTACGCCGATCAGCAGTTGACCGCGCGCAGCCTGGCCCAGTTCGAGCAGCAGTCGGCCCGGATCTGTGCCATGATCGCCGCAGAGAGCCGCTTCCGCCGCGTGGCGCTGGTGCTGCGCCAGCGCAGCGGTCGCCTGTCTGTGGTTGGCAGTGCCGGTCTGGATCGTGCCACGGTCGGCGCGCTCGATGCCGTGCTGGACCGCATGCCGTCCACCGCGCTGGGCCAGCATCTGCCCAAACTGGCTGACGTTGCCCATGATCTGGATCTGGCTCCCTGGCTGGTTCCCGGCGATGATCTGGCACGACTGCGCCAGACCCGCTTCACCGCCATCCTGATGGGCGATGGCGAGGTCGATGGCGCCATTCTGCTGGCCGACCCGCGCGCATCCACGCCGCTCTCTGCCGATGACCTGCTGCCGCTGCAGATTCTGGCCGAGCGGCTGCGCACCGCCCGCGCACAAAGCTTCACGCTGGGCCGGCTCATCGATGCCGAACGCTCCACCGGCACCAGCCA
>JAJXWS010000157.1 GCA_021781495.1 Acidobacteriota bacterium
GCCGCCGCCGAGCGCCACGTCATTCGTGTTGGTATAAAAGCCAAGCGTGCCTCCGGGCGTGGTGGCCATCGCTTCCACACCCTGGCGCGGCGTGGCGGCCGTTACAAACTGCGCATCGGTAAAGAGAGCTGGAGACACAATTCCGAAGCGAAGCTGGATGCCCCATCGTTCGCCTTTGCGCTCAACCTGCGCGATGTAGTCATTCACGCGTCCCTGGGCTGTGCGTTGAACTGCGGGGTTGAGAATCGAGTTCAGCAGTCCGCTGCCGTTGAGTTCCGGCTTCCACGCGCTGTTCTCGGTCATCATGCGCTCGGCCAAAGAGAAGACATTCGAGTCCGGAGGATTGGATCCCGAGGCCCACTGCGTCGTCGATGTGATTTGACCGTCAATCTCGGCCTCGAACTTCGCTTTCGCCGGTGTCTTTGCGGCTGCGGCGGCGCTGCGCGTCATCGCTGCCAGTGGTGTGGACGCAGCAGGCAAGGGCGCAGCCTCTGCGTCGGTGCCCGGCAATACCGTCGTCGCGGGAGTTGCCGGCGTTGCGGGCGCTGCCGCAGCGACGGTGAACTTCCAGCCCGAGGCCTCCGTGCCCACCATGAGACTGATGTCGTGTTCGCCGTTTGCGAGAGGCAGCTGCGGCGTATACGACACCTGAGTCTGACTGACCTGCGAGAGCGAAGTAATGTCCACATCATCCATCGAGAGACTCACATCGACTGGATTCACGGGAGTTTGAAACTGTACCGAGACGACTGGCTGCGGCAGACTGACGCTGCTGTTCGGCGCGGGAGTCTCTTTGCCGATCTCTGCCGTCAGATCATACGAACCGCCTCGTCTCACGCGAGTCAGGTTGACAAAGCGAAGCGGAGTCCCATGCGAGGGCAGCTGCAGGTAAGTCGTCGGTCCAGGAACCGGCGGATCGATGAAGCGCTGCGCCTGGCCGGAATCAATGAGGTCGCCCCACGCAGAGAATGCGTCCGCGCGCCAGTAGTAGGCTTCGCCGGGAACAAGCCTGCCTTCGATCGCATGCAGATCCAGCACTGACTTGTCTGTCAGATACCGGCGAAGAATGTGCGTGCCCTCTGCATCGCTGCTGATGGAGACAAGATACAGCGCACCGGGGCTGACAAGATTCCATGCAATCTGCGCATGCCCAAGTGCGTTGCGTACAGGTGCTGCCGTTGAGGGCGCGAGTGCATTCTCTCCGAGGTGCACGATGCGCCGCATCGGCAGCGGCTTGCGAGGCACGCCCGGCGATTGAATGGCGCGAACAGTCCAGTAGAGATTGCCGTCTCCCTGTTTTCTCCACACATCCAGCGGCACCTGCCAACGGTTCTCGTCCACGTCGTACCATGTGACAATCGCCGAATAGAAGGGCTGCGTGGAAAAACCCACCTGATAGCGCACCGCGCCGGGGACCGGCGCCCACAGCAGCACCGGCGGATCTGTTGCACCGAATGCAGCGCCATATGCAGGCGCAAGCAGAGCTTCCAGCTTCCAGCCCGGTGGATTGACGGCCACCGTGACGGGCCGCGTGGCGATCTGTGACGGCTGTTGCATGCGGAGCTGAACGGTGTGCGCGCCAAGGTACCAGGTCGGCAGAGATTGGCGCGTCCGTATTGTCATGCGCTGGCCGGCAACAAGCGGAACCGCGAACTGCTCAATCACACGGTTATCCCAGAGCCACTGGCCAATCAGAGAGCCAGTGCCCGCGCCGGAGAGGATCGCCTGCGCATAGAGCTCGTCTCCCTGCGCAACCACCGTTCCATCGCGAGGATGAATCAGGGCGATGTCAAGCACAGACGGCGGCGCGGCAAGCGAAGTCGAAGGCTCGATCTGAAAGGGCTGCGTGGTTCCGCTTCCTGCGGCGTTGCCAACCACCACCGCGGTCGAGGTCCCGTCGCTGTTCAAGACGTCAATCCCGCGCAGGCCAATAGTTGCCGTTGGGCTCAGACTGAAGGTCGCGGTCATCAGCGTCGCGCTGATGCGATTGACCTGGACCAGCGTTGCATCCGTTGCAGGCGTGTGACCATTCGAGTTTGTAACGTTTGCCAGCGGCGGCGAGAGGATCACGGTCGCGCCGGGTCTGAAGTTTGCGCCCTGCAAGGTCACCTGCAGCCGCCCGGCCCCTTGCGCACTCAGCCCCGGTGCTGCGCTTGTTAGCACCGGCGCGGGTAGTGTGGCTGCGGCGATCGCAAGCGGGAATGGCGCGGACGTGGTGCCGCCCGCAGCTACCAGGCTTGGATTGAAGACCGTGATCTGGACTGTGCCTGCAGTTGCAATGTCCGACGCCAGAATCTGGGCAGTCAGCTGCGTGGCGCTGACAAAGGTCGTCGTGCGGGCAACCCCGTTGACCTCGACGGATGATGTGGCAACGTATCCGGTGCCGTTGACCGTGAGCGTGAATGCCGCACCTCCAGCCGTCGCGGTCGCGGGGCTCAGCGACGTAATGGTGGGGACGCCCTGACCGTAGGCTCCCATACAGCACGTGGCGATCAGGAGTATCGCCGCCAGAGCTCCCATCCATGCCCGCTTCCTGTGGGATGGATGGAGGCACTTCACCGCCGCTCGCGATACTTCATCCTCTGTCCGTATTTGGATCTCGACCAGAGGAGATCTCGTGCTGACTCTGGATACACCCATGGGCACGGCCTGCTTTCACCAGCTTTGGGCAGATTGGGGAAGTCGACGCACAGTCCGCATTGAGTTAGGCTGGAGGCCGGCCATCCCTGGCCAAGGCACACTGTGCGCATGTCTAAGGGTTACGCCGGAGAATCATACCATGCGCGTCCGCGAAAAGGTCTAACATTGAGCGGGACGTATTGGCACCGAAAGTACCCTTGCGGCCGGCGCGCCTCGATGAAGCGGCCTTCCGCAAGATTCACGCCGTTCGATAAGGACTCGCGCAACTGTCCGCCGTTCCATGCGGACCGGCCCAATCCAATTCCCGCAGATTGGTAACGGACGACTCTCGACAACAAACGGCCGTCCTCTCTTTGAGCTTGAATGTAAGGACGAGGCCTTCCAATCGCATTCCTGCGCAACTCAAGCCACTGCCATTCGACGGCGCGCATCTTTTGAACGATGCACGCCTGATCGAGGAACGCTCGATCGATGTTCCGATGATGTTGCGACATTCAGTACGGTTCGGGGCGAATTCGCCCATCGAGTAAAATGGCGGCTGGCAGTACTCCAGGAAGTGCAGCAGCAGAAGAGCC
>JAJXWS010000080.1 GCA_021781495.1 Acidobacteriota bacterium
CTGCTGCAGTTGGTCAATCTCCTGCCGCAGTTGCTTGTCCTGCATCCGTTGCTGCTGCCAGGCAGACAGGCCATGCTTGCCGTTCACCACGCCCCACGCAAACAGCAGCGCCAGCCCCACGGCCACCAGCGAGCCGGCAGGACGCCACGCATGATGCGCCCACTCCACCGCCCGCTCGTGCAGGCTGGCCGGCGCTGCCTGCGCAGCGCCTTTGCCGGTTTGTGGCTTCTCGATCTGCATCCAACCCTGCTTCGCGCCTACGACAGCACAAACGCCTTGGCCGCCGCGCTCAGGGACTCCATGTCCTGCTCGCTGCGGGCTTCCGTGTAGGCACGCACCACCGGCTCGGTCCCAGACAGCCGGTAGCAAACCCACGATCCGTCTTCCAGCACCAGCTTCAGCCCGTCCGTGCGCACCACGCTCGACACCTTGCGGCCGCTCAGCTCCGCCGGGTCCAGCTTCAACTTCTCAGTGAACGCGGCCTTGCGCTCCGGGGTCAAGCGGAAGTTCTCCCGAACCGGATAGAAGGAACCAACCTTGGCAAACAACTCCCGCAGTTGCACGCCCAGGCTCTTGCCGCGCGTGGCCACCATCTCCGCCACCAGCAGCCCGGCAATCACGCCATCCTTCTCCGGCACGTGCCCGCGAATCGTCAGGCCAGCCGACTCCTCGCCACCGATGGCGATCTTATCGGCAAGAATCAGTTCGCCAATATATTTAAAGCCCACCGGTGTCTCGTACAGCGGCACCTTGTGGTGCTCCGCCAGCGCATTGATCAGGTTCGTCGTCGCCACGCTCTTGGCCACGCCGTTCTTCCATCCGCGCGTCTCCACCAGATAGTCGAACAGCAGCGCGATAATGTAGTTCGGCTGGATGAACGTGCCGTCTTCGTCCACAATGCCAAAGCGATCCGCATCGCCGTCGGTCGCAATGCCGATCTTCGCGCCAATCTCCTTCATCTTTGCCCGCGCGTCTGCCAACAGGTGGTCATCCGGCTCCGGTGCGTGCCCGCCAAACAGTACGTCGCGATAGTCATGCACCGTGTCCACGGTGACTCCGGCGTCGCGCAGCAGGTCGGTGCTGTAGCCGCGTCCCGCGCCCCAGAACGGGTCATACACCACCTTGATGCCCGACTTGGCAATGGCCTTCAGGTCCACCAGCTCCGCCAGCCGCTTCAGAAACGCGGGCTTCACGTCCGCCGTCTCAAAGCCGTCTGCAAACGGGCTCGGAATCCCGCCACCGCCCGAGGCATCCAGGGCCGCAATCGCCGACTCAATCTTCCGCGTCACCTCCGGCAGCGCCGGAGCGCCGTCGTGCGTGGAAAACTTGATGCCGTTGTACTCCGGCGGATTGTGCGACGCCGTAAAGTTGATTGCGCCCGACGTCTTCAGCTCCCGCACAGCGTAGGCAATCGCCGGCGTCGGCGCCGCCTCTGATATCACAATCGGCTTTATCCCCGCCGCCGCCAGCACTCGCGACGCCTCCGCCACAAAGCTCTCGCCCAGAAACCGCGGATCGCGCCCCACCAGCACCCGATGGGGCTCAGGCTGCGTCTTCACATACGCGGCAATCCCCGCCACCGCTCGCCGGATGTTCGCCACCGTGAACTCATCGGCAACAATCGCCCTCCAACCAGACGTCCCAAACTTGATCGCTGTGCTCATCTCTTCTTCTCTCCTGCCTCCGGCATCACCGGCTCCAAAGTCCATACTGCATGACGGCAGCGGCCTCGGCAAGCACTCCCTTTTCATTGCCCTGCTTCATGCGCAAACCAGCCCGGCCACCCCGCTCGCAAAAAAATTTCTTACGCGAAATCTGAACCGCTCATACACTGTCCAGAGAGAGGTGTCATGTCCACCACCCTGCCAGCCCGCATCGTGCTCACCACCGCCGCCAATCATGAGGAAGCCAATCGCATCGGCCACGCGCTGGTGGATGAGCGGCTGGCCGCCTGCGCCACCATCATTCCCGCCGTCAGCTCCATTTACCGCTGGGAAGGCAAGGTCACCTCGGCTCCCGAGGTTCTCATCGTCCTCAAGACCACCCTTGACCAGATCCCCGCGCTCGAATCCCGGCTCCACGCCCTCCACTCCTACCTCACTCCGGAGTTTCTGGTCCTGCCCATCGAATCCGGCAGCCGCGCCTATCTCGACTGGCTCCTATCCAGCCTCCGCGAAGCCTGATCCCTCCCCCGGCAGCGCCGCCCGCCCTTTCCAGCAGGGCCATCTGGTATTCTGGG
Organism: Acidobacteriota bacterium; assembly: GCA_021781495.1. GTDB lineage: Bacteria > Acidobacteriota > Terriglobia > Terriglobales > Acidobacteriaceae > Telmatobacter. Next base: position 2,240 of record JAJXWS010000080.1, read on the forward strand.
CATATTAGTAGTGATGCGCTTGTTAATGATTGCCCTCCTTCTGTCGCTTGGGGCCCTGCTGGTTGCTGTAGCAGGCGTGGCGCGTCACATCTGGGCTCATCGTTCACACGTGCGCAGCACTCCCGCGCCCGATCCCGAGCTCACTCTTGGGCCACATGAAGAAACAGATTTCGAATCATAGCCTTAAGGATGCATGCGTGAGTCAGAAGTTCTTCATCTAGCCCCTCGGCACGCAATTTGTGCCGTCATAACCCATAGTTGCATCTACATATCGGTGCAGTTTTTCGGTTGAAAGGACCTTGGTATCCGTGAGTAATTCCGCTTCTGAATTGGCCAGCGCAAATTCCGTGATCGATATCTCCATCGCGCACAGTCCCGACTCTGATGACGCCTTCATGTTCTATGGCCTGGCCACCAACAAGGTCCGTGTGCCCGGCTATCGCTTCTCCCATACCCTGTGCGACATCGAAACCCTCAACCGGCGGGCGCAGGATGAAGCTTTCTACGATGTAACGGCGGTCAGCTTCCACGCCTACCCCTACATCCAGCAGAACTACGCCCTGATGGGCTGCGGCGGCAGCGTCGGCGAGGGCTACGGCCCCATGGTCGTCTCCAGCCGTCCCCTCACCCATGCCGACCTCGGCCGCATTAAGATCGCCGTCCCCGGCACCCTCACCACGGCCTATCTCGCGCTCAAGATCTTCAACCCGGAGCTCGAAACCGAGACCGTGCCCTTCGATCAGATCATCCCCGAGATCCTTGCCGGCAAGTATGACGCGGGCCTCATCATTCACGAGGGCCAGCTCACCTACTCCACCAGCGGCCTCTATCGTGTCCTCGATCTCGGCATCTGGTGGCGCGAAACCACCGGCCTCGTCCTGCCCCTCGGCGGCAACGCCATCCGCCGCTCGCTCGGGCCAGAGAAGCACAAGATCATCTCCAAGGCCCTGCGCGACAGCATCCAGCATGCCCTCGATCACCGCGAGCAGGCCCTCGAGTACGCCATGCAGTTCGCCCGCGACCTCGACACCACCCTGGCCAACCGCTTCGTCAGCATGTACGTCAACGAGCGCACCCTCGACTACGGTGCCGACGGCCGCCAGGCCATCCGCAAACTGCTCGAGACCGGCCACGAGCGCGGCGTCATCTCCGTCGCTCCTCAGATCGACTTCGTCGACTAAGCGCCGTCCGTCATCCCAACAGCAAAAGGAGCCACCCCGGTGGCTCCTTTGTTATTGGCCCTCACCGCGCCCTCCCAGACCGGCGCCGCTCCCAGCCCAGCTCAGACCGGCACCGTCTCAGGGCTCGCCCAACTCCGCAACCTCGGTCTCCAGAAACTCCTGGAACACCTCGTTCGAAAGCAGCCGCCCCTGCGCCGTCAGCCGGACCGTCTTCCCGTCCGTGCTCACCAGTCCCGTCTCCGCCAGCTGTTCCACCGGCTTCAGCGCGCGCACCACGCGCTCCCGGCCGAACTCCCGCCGCATCGCCGCCAGGTTCACGCCCGCATTCAACCGCAGCCCCAGGAACCACGCCTCCTCGTGCTGCCGGTCCTTGGAGAGCCACGCCGTCTCCGCCGGCTCCTCGCCCTCCAGAAACGCCTTCAAATCATCCGTCGTCGTCGAGCGCAGCACGTAGCCTTCGCCCTCGCTCCCCGCCGCACGCAGCATCGACGACGCATCCAGCCCCAGCCCCAGGTACGGCCGCCGCTCCCAATAGCGCAGGTTATGCCGCGAGCTCCGGCCCCTCCGCGCAAAATTGGAGATCTCGTACTGCCGCAGTCCCGCCTCCGCCAGCCGCTCAATCGCCCGCTCATACATCCGCGCAATCGCCTCGTCCGTCGGAACCGCCTCCGCGTGGTACCGCGCGCCGCCCGCCAGCATCTCCCGGCCCAGCCGCGAGTCCTCGTCCACCTCCAGCATGTACACGCTGGCATGCGGAACCCCCGCATCCACCAGCACCGTCAGCGACTCCTCCCACGACGCCATCGTCTGCCCCGCCAGCCCCGCAATCAGGTCTACATTCAGGTTCCGGATTCCCGCCCGCCGCAGCCTTCGCAGATCCTCCAGCACCATCGCCCGGTTATGCAGCCGCCCGCTCACCTGCGCCTCGCGGTCAATAAACGACTGCACGCCCAGGCTCACCCGGTTCACTCCCGCCTCGGCCAGCGCCGCCAGCGTCCCATCCGCCAGCTGCCCCGGCGCGCACTCCACCGTAATCTCGGCATCCGGCTCCACTGCAAACTCCGCCCGAATCGCCTCAAACAGCCGCGTCACCAGCTCCGGCTCCAGCAGGCTCGGCGTGCCGCCTCCCAGATAGATCGAGTCCACCGCGCGCGGCAGCTCCAGCCCCATCCGCTCCGCCCAGCCGCCCGCCGCCGCCATCTCCGCAATCACGCGCTCCACATAGCGCCCATGCTCGCTCGCCGGATACACCCCCGACGCAAAGTTGCAATAGGTGCACTTCGAGCGACAAAAAGGAATCGAAATGTAAAGGCCAAGCCGTTCCGCCTGCAAACCTGCCATACAATCATTGTTTCATGCGTTCCGCCGCCCGCGCCGGATCACCCCCGCCCCGGCCCGCGGCAGAATGGGACAATGTGGTTAAGGAGATCCGCGGTGAAAGCGTGGCCGGTTCTGGGCATCGTCATTCTCCAAATCATTCTTTGCCTCGCGCACTGGTTCCTCTATTCCACCTGGATCGACTTCTGGCTCCCCCTCGCCCCGGCCGTCCGGCTCGTGCTCCGCGTCGTTCTCATCGCGCTCTCTGCCAGCTTCATCGTGGCCGCCCTGCTCAGCTTCCGCTACTACAACTGGCTGGTCCGTCTCATCTATCGCGTCGCCGCCCTCTGGATCGGCCTGTTTAACTTCCTCATCGTGGCCGCCTGCCTCAGCTGGGCCATCGACTTCGCCCTCCGCGCCCTGATTCCCGGCCCTGCGCATCTCCACGCGCGTCCCTTCGTCGTTGCGCTGCTCTCGGTCCTGGCCTTCGCCGTCAGCCTCTACGGCGTCCTGAACGCCCGCATCATCCGCGTCCGCCGCGTCCACATCCGCCTGCCCCGCCTGCCCGACTCCTGGCGCAGCCGCAGGGCGCTTCTCATCAGCGACGTCCACCTCGGCAACATCAACACCGTCCGCTTCGCCTGTCGCCTCACAGAGATGTCGGCCCGCCTCAAGCCCGACATCCTCTTCATCGCCGGCGACCTCTTCGACGGCTCCAAGGCCGACCCCGAACGCCTCGCCGGCCCGCTGCTCCGCCTCGCACCGCCCCTCGGCACCTACTTCGTCCTCGGCAACCACGAGGAGTTCGGCGGTGAAGCCCATTACGTCGCCGCGCTCGCCAAGGCCGGCATCCACGTCCTTAACAACGAGCGCGTCATCGTCGACGGCCTGCAGATCATCGGCGTGCCGTTCGGCCACTCCACCTACCCCATCCGCCTGCGCAACTTCCTTGAGAGTCTCCACCTCGGCGAAGGCCCCGCCAGCATTCTGCTCAACCATGTCCCCCACCGCCTCCCCATCGCCGAGCAGGCCGGCGTCAGCCTCCAGCTCAGCGGCCACACCCACGGCGGCCAGGTCTTCCCCTTCAGCTGGATCACCCGCCGTGCCTTCGGCCGCTACACCTACGGCCTGCAGCAGTTCGGGCAGATGCGCGTTTACACCTCCAGCGGCGCCGGAACCTGGGGTCCGCCCATGCGCGTCGGCACGCACCCTGAGATCGTCTTGCTCACCTTCAGCTAGAAGTGTTTTCATGGTTCGTCTCCCACCCAGCGGAGATCCTTGCACCGGAAAGAGAGCCACCGTGCCCATGCTCAGCAAACGCTTACATCGATTCGCCATCCTGCTCGCGCTCACCTGCGCCGCCTCTGCCCAGCAGTCCACCTCGCCCGCCCCCGCTGCCGGCCCCGACCTCAGCTTTCCCCAGGTCCTCTACGGCGCCGCCTACTACAACGAATACATGCCCGGCGACCAGGCCGCGCGCCTCGACAAGGACATCGCCCTCATGAAGGCCGCCGGACTCAACGTCGTCCGCATGGGCGAGTCCACCTGGAGCCTCTGGGAGCCCGCAGACGGCCAGTTCGACTACGCCTGGATGGACCGCATCGTCGACGCCATGGGTAAGGCCGGCATCAAAGTCATCCTCGGCACCCCCACCTACTCCATCCCCGCATGGATGGCCCATCAACACCCCGAGATCCTCGCCGACCGCATCCCTCCCGGCCAGTTCGGCGGCAAGGCCGTACCCGCCACCTACGGCATGCGCCAGAACATGGACACTGACTCCCCGGCCTATCGTTTCTACGCCGAGCGCCTCATCCGCCACATCGTCGCGCACTACAAGGACAACCCCACCGTCATCGGCTGGCAGCTCGACAACGAAACCTCCAGCTACGAAGCCGCCAATCCCGACGTCTTCATCGGCTTCCAGCACTATCTTGAGAAGAAGTTCGTCACCCCAGAGGCCCTCAGCAAAGCCTGGTTCCTCAACTACTGGGGCGAGAACATCCACACGTGGGAAGACCTGCCCACCCGCGACGGCGCCCAGAGCACCGGCTACAAGCTGGAGTGGACCCGCTGGAGCCAGATGCGCGTCACTGACTTCCTCCACTGGCAGGCCGGCCTCGTCCGCCAGTGCGCCTCCCCTCGCCAGTTCGTCACCACCGACTACGGCGGCATGATGCGCCATGACGTTAACGAAGAGGCCATCGCCAGCTTCCTCGACATCCCCGCGGACAACATCTACCACGGCTCCCAGGACCACTACGACGGCACCATCCAGTCCATCCAGGGTGACTTCACCCGTTCCCTCAAGCACTCCAACTTCCTCGTCACCGAAACCAACGCCCAGACCATCGGCTGGAGCTCCGAGGGTCAGTTCCCGCCCTACGACGGCCAGGTTCGCGAAGACGTCTACACCCACCTCTCCAACGGCGCCAACATGGTCGAGTACTGGCACTGGGCCTCCATCGCCGCCAACCAGGAGACCTACTGGAAGGGCGTGCTCTCCCACGACCTCGAGCCCAACCGCGTCTACAACGAAGTCAGCCGCACCGCCCACGAGCTGCAGAAGATCGGTCCCCATCTCGTCGGCCTCCAGATTCACAATCAGGTCGCTATCCTCTGGAGCCGCGACTCCGCCAACGCCATCCACTTCATGCCCTACGGCGGCCCTGTCCCCACATGGTCATGGACCCACGAGCCCGAGGGCTACGACTCGCTCGTGCAGCAGATGCACCGCTGCCTCTACGACCTCAACATCGGTTCCGACTTCGTCTTTCCTGAGACGACCGACTTCTCCGCCTACAAGCTGCTCATCGTCCCCGCGCTCTACATCGCGGACGATGCCCTGCTCCAGCGCATCTCCGACTACGTGAAAAACGGCGGCCACGTCGTCATGACCTTCAAGTCCGGCTTCGCCAATCAGGACTCCGCCGTCCGCTGGGAGCGCGCGCCCGGCCCACTGCGTCAGGCCGCGGGCTTCAGCTATCAGGAGTTCTCCAGCCTCGAGCATCCTCTCGCGCTCAAGGGCGATCCCTTCCAGGTCGGCGACGCCAACCGCGTCTCCTACTGGGCAGAGTTCCTCATGCCGGAGCACGCCAAGGTGCTCGCAACCTATGACCATCCCTTCTTCGGCAAGTGGGCCGCCATCACGCAAAACCAGTACGGCTCCGGCTCCCTGCTTTACGAGGGCACCTACCTCTCCGGCGCCCTGCAGACCGCCATCCTCCGCCGCGCCATCCAGGAAGCGGGCATCTCCAGCCCCGACGAGAAGCAGCCGCCCGCCGTCCACGTCCAGAGCGGCACCAACCGCCTCGGCAAGCGCATCCACTATTACTTCAACTACTCCGGCGCCGAGGCCCATGCCACCTACTCCTACGCCGCCGGCGCCAACCTGCTCGACGGCAAGGCAGTGGCTCCCGCGCAAACCATCACTCTGGCTCCCTGGGACCTCGCCATCGTCGAGGAAAAGTAGCCTCCCCAACCCAACCCACGGCCGGATGTGCCATCGAATCCTGCACATCCGGCCGTTTTCTCTCTGCCGCCAGCCCCTCTTCGCAACCCCCATACACCTGTGATGCAGCTCCTAGGACTCCCGCCCTGCCCCGGCGTTACACTGGCCCTTCTCTGCATCCGGCACACCCGGGCAGAGCAAAGGAGAACAATCCAGTGTCGGCACTGATGACCATGCCCACCACCAGAAAAGTGGTGCGGACCCATCTTTCCGGTCTCGACCTGCTGCAGAATTCGCGGCTCAACAAGGGAACAGCCTTTACTGAGGAGGAGCGCGATCTCTTCCACCTCCACGGCCTGCTCCCTCCGCACATCGGGACCCTCGAAGACCAGCGCGAGCGCCGCAAGAAAGCCCTCGACAACCAGACCACCGCCTTCGGCAAATACAGCCTGATGCGCGAACTGCAGGACACCACCGAAACCCTCTTCTACTCGCTCATCGCAGCGCACACTGAGGAGCTTCTCCCCATCGTCTACACCCCCGCCGTCGGCGAGGGCTGCCAGCGCTTCAGTGAGATTTGGCATCGCCCGCGCGGCCTCTTCATCAGCTATCCCAACCGCCACCGCATTGACCAGATCCTCGCCGACTCGCGTTACGACGACGTGCGCTGCATCGTCGTCAGCGACGGCGAACGCATCCTCGGCCTCGGCGATCAGGGCGCCGGAGGCATGGGCATCCCCATCGGCAAAATGGCCCTCTACACCGCCCTCGGCAGCATCCCCCCGGAGCACTGCCTGCCCATCCTGCTCGATGTCGGCACTGACAACGAAACCCTCCTCAATGACCCCATCTACATCGGCTGGCAGCATCCCCGCGTCCGCGGCCAGGAGTACGACGACTTCGTCGAAGCCTTCGTCGCCGCCGTCAAGCGCCGCTGGCCGCACATCCTCCTCCAGTGGGAGGACTTCGCAGGCACCAACGCGCAGACGCTCCTGGAGCGCTACCGCGACCGCCTCTGCACCTTCAACGACGACATCCAGGGCACCGCGGCCGTCACCACCGCCACCCTCTTCGCCGCCGTCAACGCCACCGGCGTCCCCCTCCGCGAGCAGACCATCGCCATGTTCGGCTCCGGCTCCGCCGGCGTCGGCATCGTCGACATGCTCGTCGCCGCCATGCAGGAGGAAGGCCTCACCCAGGAGCAGGCGCGCAGCCGCATCTACAGCTTCAACCGCTACGGCCTCATCATCGAAGGCGGCCGCGGAATCCGCCCCAGCCAGGTGCCCCTCATGCGCAAGCGCGCTGACGTCGCCGGCTGGCAGCTCTCCGGCGGCGAAGACATCTCCCTGCTCGACGTCGTGCGCAACGCCAAAGTCTCCGTCCTCGTCGGCGTCTCCGCGCAGGCCGGCTCGTTTACTGAGGAGATCGTGCGCGAGATGGCCCGCCACACCGCGCGGCCCATCATCTTCCCGCTCTCCAATCCCACCTCGAAGTCCGAAGCCGCGCCCGCTGACCTGCTCCGCTGGACCGACGGCCGCGCCATCATCGGCACCGGCAGCCCCTTCCCGCCCATTGAGGGGAACGGCAGGCCGCTGCGCATCTCGCAGGTCAACAACTCTTACATCTTTCCCGGTCTGGCTCTGGGCATCCTCGTCAGCCGCGCCCGCCGCGTTACGGACGGCATGATCATGGCCGCCGCCAAGACCCTCGCCTCGCTCTCGCCCGCGCGTCAGGACAAGGATGCGCCGCTGCTGCCGCCCATCTCCGACTCCCGCAAGGTCGGCCTACTGGTCGGCGAAGCCGTCGCCCGCCAGGCCATCGCCGAGGGCATGTCCGACATCGACAACCCCGACACGCTCCAGAAGCAGTTGCTCAGCTACGCATGGGAGCCGCAGTACCTGCCCTACGAGCGCGTCGACAACCCCTGCTAGGCTTCCCCCTCCGCTCTGCATCCCTGTGCCTCCCGCCCGGGCGCACAGGGATGCCAGCCTCTACTGCTCCTCCGGCGGAACCTGCTCCAGCAGCCGCTTCCACGTCTTCTGGTTGCGGCGAAAACTCTTCTTCAGGTCCTCCAGAATCCGCTCAAAGTCCGCATTCGTCCGCAGCTTGTTCCATGCCGGATTCTTCTGGAACCACGGGTAGTTTTCATTCCCCAGGTAGATCGCCCGCCGCAGCCAGTGCAGCGCCTCGCTGCTGTCGCCTTCCACGGCAAAGTAGGTCGCCAGCCGGTACGCCATCTCGTTGTCGGCCTCCGCCGCGGCCAGCGTGTCATCCTTCAGCAGCGCCGCCGCGCGCGCCCGCTCGCCAATCTGCACGTAGCACATCGCCAGCGTCGGCACCGCAATCCGCATCGACTCGTCGTCGCGAATCACGCCTTCCAGCGTCTCAATCGCCGCCGCCAGGCTCCCCATCCGCATCTGCTGATACCCAAACGATGTCCGCAGCAGCGGATGCCGCGGCTCCAGCGCCAGCCCCTTGGCCAGCTCATCGCCCGCCAGCTCAATCTGGTTCTGGTAGTGATACACGCGCGCCCGGTGGTTATACAGGATCGCCGCATTCGCCGGATTCAGTTTCAGCGCCCGGCTGAACTGCATCAGCGCCTCGTCATACATGCCGTCGCCGCGCAGCGCCAGTCCCGCCACCATGTGCACGTTCCAGTCGTTTGCCGCCTGCGCCAGCAGGTTCGCAATCCCGTGCCGCGCAGACTCCTTCTCGCCCCGCGACAGCAGCATGTAAATGCGGTACAGATTCGCTTCCACTGACGCCGGGTCCAGCTTCAACGCCTCGTCAAACGCGCGCCGCGCATGCATCACGTGAATCTGCCCGCCAAACCCGTGGCGAACATACTGCAGCTCCGCAATGCCCAGCCCCGTCCATCCCGCCGGAAACTCCGGATCCTTGCTCGTCACGCTGGCAAACAGCGCATGTGCCCGGTCCAGGTCCGACCGCGCTCCCGTGCGCACCATAAACGAGCTCAGCAGCGCCCGCGCCTGCAGATACTCCTCGCTCACCGGCCCCGGCAGCGAGGCATCCCTCGGCCCCGGACGCGGCGCGTCCATCTTGTCCTTCGCGCTCAGCCCGTGGAGCGTGGCAAACACCTCGTTGGAGATCTCCGTCTGCACCGCAATCAAATCCAGTGAAGGCACCTGGATCGCCCCGCCCGATCGCACGCTCTGCGTGCTCACATCCAGCAGCTGCCAGTTCAGGTCAAACCCGCGCTCCGAGCGCACAAAGCTCCCCGCCAGCACAAACGACACCAGCAGCTTCTGCCCCACCGCCAGCGGATCCATCTGCGCAATCGGCAGCGACATCAGCGTGCTCGACGGCCGCACAATCAGCCCCGGAATCCTCGCCAGCCGCGCCGCAATCGCATCCGCCAGCGCATAGCCATACAGCGGAGCCACCTCCGCCGCGCCCAGGTTCGTAAACGGCAGCACCACCAGCGAGTTCTGCGGCGCGTGGCCCTCCGTCGCCTCGCGGAACCGCTCCGCCAGCATCGACAAAAAACCCGTCGATCGCTTCTCCGCCTCCGCGCCCGTCGTCGGCAAATTCGCCGCCGCATCCCCCGGCAGAATCCCCGTCTCCAGTTGCAGCGCCTTCATAATCGTCTTCAGCGCCTCGCGAACCTCCGCCGCCGACGCGTACCGCGACGCCGGATTCTTCTCCAGGCACCGCGCAATCACGCTCTTCAGCTCCGGCGAAACCTGCGGCACAATCTCGCTCAGGTCCTGCGGGTCTGAGAATTGAATCGCGCGAATCGCCTGAAAGTCCTCCGCGTCCGGCCGGGAAAACGGATGCCGCCCGCTCACCAGCTCATACAGAATCACGCCCAGCGCCCACACGTCCGACTGCACGCTCGACTGCCCCGTCACAAACTGCTCCGGCGCCATGTAGCGGATCGTGCCGCCCCGCGCCGTGTACGTGGCCGCCACAGACGCATCCTTGGCCAGCGCCGGCTTGCTCGGGTCAAAGCTCGCATCCTCCGGCCGCAACCGCCGCGCCAGCCCAAAGTCCAGAATCTTCACCAGCCCGCCGTCCGTCAGCATCACGTTCTGCGGCTTCAGGTCGCGATGAAAGATGCCCAGCGCGTGCGCCGCCTGCAAGCCGTCCGCAATCTGGATGCCCACGGACAGCACCAGCTGCGGCGTCGCCGGCCCGCGCGCAATCAGCCGGTCCAGCGACTGGCCCGGCACATACTGCATCACGATGTACCCCTCGTCGCCCGTCTCGCCCACCTCGTAGATGGCGCAAACGTTCGGGTGCTCAATCGCCGACGCCAGCCGCGCCTCGCGCAGTACGGTCGTCCGCATCTGCTGGGCTGACAGCAGCCCCGCGCGCAGAATCTTCAGCACCACCGGGCGTTGCAGCAGCGTGTCATTGGCCAGGTACACCACCCCGCTGCCGCCGGCGCCAAGCCGGCGCAAAATCTCATAATGTTCGATCGTTCTTCGCTTCATCACTGCTCACCAGTCTACCGGCACTTCCGTAAAGAGTGCATTATGGGCCAATAAATCCCCCCGCAGCCACCACATACCGCCTCGCCCGCATCCTGAAAACTCCACCCTCCGCCGCTCCCGTTCAATCCCATTCGAGTAAACTGGTAAGGCGATGCTCGATCTGGGATTTGTCCGGGGAAACCTGGAACTTGTAGAACAGAAACTCCGCGCCCGCGGGGCCGATCCGGCCCTCCTGCTGGGCGACTTCCGCACCCTCGACCAAAGCCGCCGCGAGGCCATCACCCAGGCCGAGCAGCTCAAGGCCCGCCGCAACGAGCTCTCCCAGCAGGTTGGCGCGCTCAAAAAGGCCGGCCAGGACGCCACGGCCCTCATGGAAGAAACCCGCGCACTCAAGGACCGCCTCGACGAGCTCGACAAGTCCGCCGCTGCCCTAGACGAAGAGATGCGCCTTGCGCTTTCCAGCGTCCCTAACCTCACCCGCGATGAGGTGCCCCTGGGCACAAGCGAGGCCGACAACGCCGTCGTCAAAAGCTGGGGCCAGAAACCCGCCTTCGACTTCGAGCCCCGGCCGCACTGGGAGCTGGGCGAAGCCCTCGGCATCCTCGACCTCGAGCGCGCCGCCAAGCTCAGCGGAGCCCGCTTCGCCGTCTACATGGGCGCCGGTGCGCGCATGGAGCGCGCCCTCATCAGCTTCATGCTCGACCGCCACACCACGAAGCACGGCTACACTGAGGTGCTGCCGCCCTTCATGGTCAACTCCAAGAGCCTCTTCGGCACCGGCCAGCTGCCCAAGTTCGCGGAAGATCTCTTCCGCTGTTCTGACGCTGACGCCGAAGCCGTCGGCCGCGGCGAGTTCAAGGACAACGACCACTGGCTCATCCCCACCGCCGAGGTCCCCGTCACCAACCTCTACCGCGACGAGATCCTCGACGAAGCCCGCCTGCCCATCTGCCTCACCGCCTACACGCCCTGCTTCCGCGCCGAGGCCGGTGCCTACGGCAAGGACGTGCGCGGCATCATCCGCCAGCACCAGTTCCAGAAGGTCGAGCTCGTCAAGTTCACCCGCCCCGAGGAGTCCGACGCCGAGCACGAAAAGCTCACCCGCGACGCCGAAGAGATCCTCGAAGCGCTCGGCCTGCCCTATCGCCGTGTCCTGCTCTGCACCGGCGACACCGGCTTCTCCTCCGCCAAGACCTTCGACCTCGAGGTCTGGCTGCCCGGTCAGGGCCTCTACCGCGAAATCTCCTCCTGCTCCAACTTCGACGCCTTCCAGGCCCGCCGCGCCAACATCCGTTTCAAGCCCGCGGGCAAAGGCAAATCCGAGTTCGTCCACACCCTCAACGGCAGCGGCCTGGCCGTGGGGCGCACCTGGCTGGCAATCCTCGAAAACTACCAGCAGGCCGATGGCTCCGTCGTGATTCCTGAGGCCCTCCGCCCCTACATGGGCGGCCTCGAAAGGATCGTGAAATAAACCCGTCATGAAAAGGATTCTCAAAAACTATTTCTTCTGGACGTACCCCCGCGGCAACTTCCATTACGACGTCATGGTGACGCTGATCCTGCTCTTCATCTTCGTCGCCCCGCAGTTCTGGGACTTCGGGGACAAGCCGTCCCTCACCGCCGGTCCGCCGCATCCCATCCAGGTCATCGGCGACGGCGGCCGCGGCGTCATCGTCTCCGTCCAGGCCGTCGATGTGCACATCCCGCCCGGCGCCACCTACCCGCAGATCAAAACTGCGCTCCGCAGGGCCATCGAGCCGGTCACCGGCGACGCCGTCTTCGTCGAGCGCTGGGATACGGCAACCGACGCGCAGGGCAACCTGATCTGGCACATCTGGGCGCATCGCTAATCCCCGCCGCGCCCTCCGCCCTCGCCCTGCATCTAAATAGAGAAGGAAATCTATGCCTACACGCCGAAAGTTTCTCCTCGCCGCCTCCGCCGCGCTGCTCATCCTGCCCCTCCCGGCAGCCTCCGCGGCAGACGACCTGCAGAGCGTCCTCCATCGCCTCGACGTGGCCGCCGCCAAATTCCACACCACCACCGCCGACTTCGAGTTCGACTCCATCCAGACCGACCCCATCCCCGACAAGGATGTCCAGAAGGGCACCGTCTACTACGAGCGCAAGGGCAACGCCTTCCAGATGGCCGCCCACATCCACGAGGTCAACGGCAAGCCCGGCTTCAAGGTCTACACCTACTCCGGCGGCATGCTCAAGCTCTACGAGCAGAAGATCAACCAGGTCACCCGCATCAAGGCCGGCAAGTTTGAGAGCTACCTCATGCTCGGCTTCGGCGCCAGCGGCAAAGACCTCGCCGACAAGTGGGAGATCACCTACCTCGGCTCGGAGACCCT